>CAYGRI010000367.1:0-5184 GCA_964352155.1 uncultured Maritimibacter sp.
TATTTCTGTATGTGGGGCGTGAGTATCTGGTTGGTGGGGGCCGGCGGCTGGCGGGGGATGGGGGGAATCGTCATCGCGAAATGCTCGGCCCCGCCATCTTGCAGATCGTCCCGGTCGACCGAGGTGATCACCACATGGTTCAGGCCAAGCTTTTTCACCGCATCCGCCACGCGCCCCGGCTCGAACGCATCCAGGGTGTCCGGCCGCCCGGTGGCGACGTTGCAGAAGGTGCAGCCGCGGGTACAAATCTCGCCCATGATCATCATGGTGGCGTGGCCCTGGCTCCAGCATTCGCCGACATTGGGACAGCCCGCCTCTTCGCAGACCGTAGTCAGCTTGTGCGCACGCATGATGTCACGGGTTTCGCGGTAGCCGACTGAACTGGGCGCCTTGACCCGAATCCAGGACGGTTTCTTCGGCTGGGCATTGTCGGGCCGGTGCGCCTTTTCCGGATGGCGCTGGTCGGGGATCTTGAGATCGCGCATGTCAACTCCTCACTCCTGAGTCGACATAACGCATCCGGAAGCGGAATCGAACCGACAAAGCGCCGCGCATGCCAGCTATGTCTCTGCGAGCACGCCCGCCTTGGGCCATCGCCCCTGAACGGGGAACCGCAGGGCCCGGAACGCAACGTTTGAAGAATGTGGATGCGACCTGACGGCGACATGGGCCAACGCCGGACAGCGCGGCCTTATGGTGTGTCCGTTCGGTGGTCTTCCCGTCCCGGACAACGTCCCGCTTATGCGGGACCGTCCGGGACAGAGATCATGGGGTTGTCCGGTCTCGGCAAGGCGGTCGGCTCAGCCGATCATATCCGCCGCCGATCCGTAGCTCTCATAATGACGCTTGAGCCGCTGCAGCGCGATCTTCAGCACGATCTTGCCTGAGCGCGCCGACCATCCCATCCGCTTTTCCGCATGCTCCATGCCTTCGAGATAGCAGCAACAGCGCATCACCACATCGCCCAGGCCCGGCCCCAGATCCAGCAGCGCCGCCGAGACGCGGTTGCGCGCGCCCGCGGGGCCGGACGTGGCCGTATCGGGCGCAAATCCGCCCTTGTCGCCCGAGGTCAGAAAGCGATCCCAGTTCTGCGTGACCCGGGGACCCATCTGCGCCAGTTCGAAATCCTCGCGCAAGCGCTCGCCCGCGGTGACCAGATCGGGGGACAGGAACGGCTGCCCGTCCTTGTCGCGGCGACGCGCGAGGGCCAGCAACGGGCTTTCATTGGTGTTGTAGCGCGCGCGTTTGCTGCGCACCCCGTCCCGCGGCCCCGTCCCGATCTCGGTAAAGTCGCGATTCTGACCGCCGAAAATCGCCGGCGCCTCGGCCATCCCGGCGCAGGCGTGATCCTGGTCGGCCAGCAGCCGCTTGAGCGCCAGGCGCCCGGCCTGTGTCAGCCAATAGCGCGACACACGCCCTTTGGATTTGCCTTCGATCCAGTCCTTCAAGACAAAGGCTTCGGCGATATCGGCATCGACGACGCCGGTGCGCACGCTGCGCCCGTCCGACGTTTCGCGCACCACAACCGCCTTCTCCATGCCGGGCGCGATCGCCAGCACGGCTTCGGGCTCTGCCAGCCGCCGCAAGATGCGCCTGGCTTCGGAATTCACCTTGTCTTCATCCGGCCAGTCATGGTTCTTGATGCGTTGATCGATCTTCATTTGCTGAAAGTCTTCACAAGACCTGGTTGGCATGCCGCATGCTGCCGCGGCCAACCGGTTAAACGCTTTGTCGACAAGCGGATCGTCCCGCCGGATTTCGTTGCGCCGCACCTGACGCAAGACGGTGGAAGCATGGCAGCCTGCCAGGCGGGCCAGCGCCCGGATCGACTGTCCACATTCCGTATGCACCAAGTAATGGCGCACATCCGTGGGAACCCAGTCCGGGAATTCTATCCCCGAGGTGTTCACATGGTTTGCCGTCATATTATCCGTTGCCCCCGGACCCTTCACTGTCGGTTCTCAACAACATGCCCGTACCTGTCCCACGAGCGATGTAGCTGGCCCTACTGTTAACAACTTGTGGTGGAATTGGTTTCCATTTCGTTAATATTATCCACATGGGGTAAATCTGTCCCCAAACTGTGAACAATTCCCTAATGTGACGGTCAACAAAGGGTTACACGCAACATGGCTGTCAGCCGGGGCACTCTCGACCACATCGAAAGACAAGAAAGGTCACGACGATGTCGGAACTCGCTCAACTAGTGAATGCATTGCGCCGCCCCCGCCTGCTGCTGCAGGCCGTGAAGCACGGCCTGGGAGACTACCAGCGCGACAAGGTTCTTCGGCGCGTTCTTGGGGATGCGTCGATTCCCGGGCCGCGCAAGGCGGTGGCAGCGCTGATGCTGGCGGAAGAGCTGTTGGAAACCGCCCGGCGGTCGCGCGACACGGGCTATAGCGTGTCGCGCCATGTAGAGGTGTTGATCGCCCTTATCGCAGAGGCGCGGACCCTGTCGTCAGAGGCCGCGCGCGCCGACCGCGAGGCGCCCCAGGTGATCCGCTTTCGCCGCGTCGCGGTGGGCTGAGGCATGGCGCCCGCCCGTTGGGTCGGCACCGCCGACCCGGGCCGATGGAGACCGGTGCCGCCGGTTCCCGGCCCGACAACGCGTCGGACCGATCGGCGATTGCGATGACCCGGACAGCCAGGCGAAAGGCCCGACCCCGGGACACCGCCCGCGTCAGATAAAACTGTCGCTCATCTCGGCCTTCTTGCGGGCGACATAGCCCGCAAGGGCCTCGGCGATGGCCGGATCGAGCTGGGGCTGCTGATACTCGCGCAGCAGCTTTTCGACCCGCGCGCCCGCCAGCGCCCTGGTGTCGCGGGCGCCGTCTTCGGACCAGGTCTCGAAGGGTTTGTAGTCAAACACCTCGCTGCGCCAGAAGGCATCCTTGAAGTTGCGCTGGGTGTGGCCGCAGCCCAGGTAATGGCCGCCCGGACCGACCTCGCGGCTCGCATCCATCGCCTGGGCCTCCTCGTCGACGCTGACCCCCTGCGCCAGCTTGTGCAGCGCGCCCAACTGGTCGGCATCCATCACGAACTTGCGGAACGAAGCAACCAGCCCGCCCTCCAGCCAGCCGCAGGCGTGCAGCATGAAATTCACCCCCGACAACAGGCCCACGTTCAGCGAATTGGCGCTTTCGTAGCCAGCCTGGGCATCCGAGATCTTCGACCCGTTGAACGACCCCGCCGAGCGATAGGGCAGCCCCATCCGCCGGGCCAGCTGCCCCGCGCCATAGGTGATCTGCGCCGCTTCGGGGGTGCCAAAGGTCGGCGCCCCGGAATTCATGTCGATCGAGGTCACGAAAGCGCCGAAAATCGCGGGCGCCCCGGGCCGGACAAGCTGGGAATAGGCGACACCGGCCAGAACCTCTGCCATCACCTGCGTCAGCGTGCCCGCGACCGAGACCGGCGCCATCGCCCCCCCGACAATGAACGGCGAGATGATACAGGCCTGATTGTTGGCGGCATAGATCTCCAGCGCGCCCATCATCGTCGCATCGAAGGTCAGCGGCGAGTTGATGTTGATCAGCGAGGTCATCACCGTGTTCTGCTGCACGAAATCGGCGCCGAACAGAATCTCGCACATCTCGACCGAATCCTGCGCCCGCGAGGGTTCGGTGACCGAGCCCATGAACGGCTTGTCCGACAGGGTCATATGCGCCAGCATCATGTCGAGATGGCGCTTGTTGACGGGCACATCCGTAGGCTCGCAGACCGTGCCGCCGGAATGGTGCAGCCATTTCGACATATAGCCAAGCATCACGAACTTGCGGAAATCGGCGATGGTGGCATAGCGGCGCACACCGTCCAGATCGCGCACGAAGGGCGGGCCGTAGACCGGCGCCAGCACCAGATTGCGTCCGCCGATCTCGACCGAGCGGTCAGGGTTGCGGGCGACCTGGGTAAAGGTCTTTGGCGCTGTCGCACAAAGCGAACGGGCAAGCCCTTTCGGAATATGCACCCGCTCGCCGCGCACATCGGCCCCGGCCTCGCGCCAGCGTTCCAGCGCGGGCGGATTGTCGACGAAGTTGACGCCAATCTCCTCCAGCAGGGTTTCGGCATTCGCCTCGATGATCTCGATCGCCTCGGGCGTCAGGATGTCGAAATTGGGAATGTTGCGTTGAATGTACTGCGCCGCTTCGATCCGAACGGCCCCACGCTCTGCCCGCCGTGCCGCGCCGCCGCCACCGCGCGCCCTGCGCTTCACGCCTGCCTCTGCCTCTGCCATTCCCAGTCCTCCGGTCATACTTAGCGCGGGTGATAGCCGATCCCATGCGGACCGCGTCTGCGATTTGCGTCCTTTGACGCGCGAAAGCGACATTCCCGGCGCATGTGATCGCTTGCCGCGGCCGCCACGGCCCGCATGCCCCTGCGCGGGCAGCTCGCGGCCGGCGCAACGCCCGAACCCCGCGCTCAGCCCGCGCCCACGCGCGCGCAGCCTCTCGACAAGCTCCGGCGCCAGCCCTAAACGGCAGATATGAGCATCCAACATCAGCGCCTTCTGATCATCGACTTCGGCAGCCAGGTGACGCAGCTGATCGCCCGCCGCCTGCGCGAGGCCAAGGTCTTTTGCGAAATCCATCCCTATCAATCTGTCGACGCCGCCTTTCTGTCCGCCTTCGCGCCGCAGGCCATTATCCTGTCGGGGGGGCCTGCCAGCGTCACCCAGGTCGATGCGCCCCTGCCGCCAGAGTCGGTCTATGATCTGGGCGTGCCGATTCTGGGCATCTGCTATGGCCAGCAGGCGATGATGCAGCAGTTGGGGGGCCGCGTCGAATCGGGCCACCACCGCGAATTCGGTCGCGCCTTCGTGACCCCGGGCGGCGCCCATACCTCTGACCAGATCTTTCGCGGGCTGTTCGAGACCGGCAAGGAAGAGGTCTGGATGAGCCATGGCGACCGCGTCACCGCCCTCGCCCCTGGGTTTGAGGTCATCGGCACCTCGCCCAACGCGCCCTTCGCCATCGTCTCGGACCCTGCGCGTCGATTCTTCGCCACCCAGTTCCACCCAGAGGTGCACCACACCCCCAACGGCTGGCTGATCCTGCAGAACTTCACCCGGTTGGCAGGCTTTGCCGGCGACTGGACGATGGATGCCTACAAGGCCGAGGCGATCGCCAAGATCCGCCATCAGGTCGGCGATGCCAAGGTGATCTGCGGCCTGTCGGGCGGTGTAGACAG
>CAYGRI010000368.1:0-5165 GCA_964352155.1 uncultured Maritimibacter sp.
CCCCCCCGGGCCGGCGCCCCCCCCCGGGGCCGGGGCCCCCCCCCCCCCCCCGCGTCAGCGGCGGTCGCGGCGAAACAGCCTGCGGTTCAGGCGCACGAAATCTGCGATGACCCAGGCCAGCAGCCCGCCTTTTTCTCGGCCGCGCAGATACAGATACCCCGAGGCCGCACCGACGAACCCGCCCGCCACATCGACGATCAGGTCCCACATCGTGTCCAGCAGCCCGGATTTCTGCATGTTCAGGCCAAAGATCTGATCCATCGCGAATTCAAAGATCTCCCAGATCGTGCCGATGGCGATGGCAAAGGTCCAGGCGATCAGGGCCAGCGCCATGGCGGGGGCGGCGAAACGGTCGCCTTCGAACAGGAACAGGACGAAGACAAAGCCGATCAGGCCGAACCCCATGGCAGAAGACGCATGCAGCGCCACATCCCACCACCAGTAGCGTTCGTAGAAATCCGCCGCCTCGCCCAGAAACAGCGTGGCGAACAGGAACATCACCGTGAAGCTGAGGAACGGGACCGGCAGTTGGATCCGCATCTGCGCGGCCAGGATCATCGGCGCGAAGGACGCGCCCAGCGTCGCCAGCGCCACAAAGGCCGTCGCCCAGCGTTCCAGCGCCAGCGCGACCAAAGTGGCCAGCACCAGCGTCACCCAGATCGCCTTTACGACCACGCCTTGATGTTGCCCTTGCATGGGGCAACAGCCTAGATACGCTGCGCAGAATTGCAAAGGGGCCATCATGCGCCTGGCCAGCTACAATATCCGCAAATGCATCGGGCTTGACCGCAAGCGCGACCCTTGGCGCATTCTACAGGTTATCAATAACTTGCAGGCCGATGTTGTGGTTCTGCAAGAGGTCGACAAACGCCTGGGTGCACGGCCCGCCGCGCTGCCGCCCGATCTGGTGGCCACCGAAAGCGATCATCTGGCCGCCCCCTTGGCCGACAATGGCGTGTCGCTGGGCTGGCACGGCAACGCGATCTTGCTGCGGCGCGGGTTGGAGGTGACGGCGGTGCACCGGATCGCCCTGCCGGGGACGGAACCCCGGGGCGCCGTCGCGGTCGAAATTGCGGGCGCATTGCGCATCGTGGGCGTGCATCTGGGCCTGTTGCGCCGGGACCGGCGCCGCCAGTTGCAGCGCATCGCCGAAACCTTCCGGGATGACATGCCCACCGCGATTCTGGGCGATTTCAACGAATGGCGCGGCAAGGCGGGGCTGGAGGCGCTGGACGACCGCTTTCAGGTGCATTCGCCGGGCCGCAGCTTTCACGCCGCGCGGCCCGTGGCGCGGCTGGACCGGATCGCGCTGAACCAGGGGCTGCTCCTGACGGATGCCGGCGTGGCCGGGACGCGCCCGGCCCATATCGCCTCGGATCACTTGCCGATCTGGGCCGATTTGACCGATGCGCGCGGCGGGCGGTTGATCAATATCAGCCCCAAAGCCACCAGCACCAGCGCGCCCCAGACCGCAACGCCCACGGATTCGCCGAGCAACAGCCAGCCAAAGATCACCCCGACCACCGGCGACAAGAAGGCGAAAGACGCCACGCCCGACGCCGGATAGATCTTGAGCAGGCCGAACCAGACCAGATAGCCCCCCGCCACAAGTGCCACCTGAAACGCCACGCCAAGCGCGTGCAACGGCACGAAATCGCGGATCGCCGGGCCAAAGAGCGGCGTCGCCAGCAGCAGGATCGGCGCCGAGACCATGACCTGCGACAACAGCTGCAATTCGGGCCGCACCCGCGCGAAGGGAGAGACCTTGGTCAGCAGCGCGATCCCCGCCCAGCCCCAGGCCGCGATCAGCGCCAGCAGATCTCCCGCCAGGCGCGCCTCGCCGTGGTCGGGCCGGTCCAGGATCGCCCAGGCCACCCCCGACAGCGCCAGCCCCAGCCCCAGCGCCTTGCGCCGCGTCAGCTGGTCGCCCGGCACCAGGAGATGCGCCATCAGCGCCAGCCAGACCGGCATCGTGTAGAATATGACCGACGACCGCGCGACCGTCGTCAGATCCAGCGCGGTGAACAGGCAGATGAACTCTGCCGCGAAGGCGACGCCCATGATGATGGTATAGGGAAAAGCTTCGGGTGCGACGCGCAGCGGGATCCGGCGAAACCGCATCCAGGCCAGCAGGCACATCGTTGAGAACAGCGACCGCAGCGCGGCGCTGAACACCGGCTGGAGCCCGTCGTTCACCAGCTTGACCACGACCTGATTCAGCCCCAGCGCCGCCGAAAAGGCGATCAGCGCCACCGCACCGACCAGGTCGATGTTGTCCTTGCGTTCCATGCAGGTCCTCCCGGCGCCGAGCCAAGACCTGCGGCGGCGGGCGAGTCAAGCGCCGCCGCCCCGTGGGACGCCGGGATGCTGGGATGCTGGGGCGACGGCAGGGTCTGCTCCGCAATAGCCCACGAAAGCGCCCCCACATTGTCGCCCGTCTGAACGCGCCGGGGGCTTGGGGGCGATCAGACGTCACTACCCGCGTCTGCGCGTCCGGATCTGGGCAATGCTCGCAGTGCGGCGGCGGGTGTGTTGGCGCGCCGCTATTGCATCGGGGCGCCGGTTCCCGGGATCTGGGGTCACCGCGTGGAGGCGACAACCTCGACCGGCGCCGGCGAATGCGCCATCGGGTGACCGGCTTCGCCGCCGAAGGCCACGGTTGCAAGCGCCGTGGGCAGAAGGAACCCGGAAAAGATCAGGATCATGGCTTTCATCGGAACATCTCCTTGCTGTGTCTGGCGCGTTGTCTGGTCGCGCTTTGTCATGGGTCGGGCGCGCGCGCCGAAGGGTTCAAAGAAAAACCGCGCGGCCGGGGGACGATCGGCCGCGCGGTGGGGCGCCTGGGCAGGAAAAACCCATATCTGCGCCCGGACTGCTCTGCCTATTGGGATTGGGGACGCGGCAAGCAGTAAGGGGAAAATGATTTGGTGCTAAAAAGGGTTTGGTCATTCCAGCGCGACCCTGACGGGCCGCAATCTCGATGATCGGTCACTCCTTGTGTCGTGTCTTGGGGACAGGCGGATTGCGCCAGCCCCGGATCAGTGGCAGCGCCGCGATCAGGGGCAGGCAGGCGCACAGGATCAGCAGGATGGATGTTGCTGCGATCATTCCGGCGCCTCCCCCTCATGTTGGCTACAGCGGTAGGACGTGCGGGCCCCGGCACGCGTTCAAAGTTTTTTCACCTTTTTTCGAGGCCGCGCTTGCCGGGGCGAACGGGGGGCAGGCCCGGCGCGTTGCGTTGCCGCCGCAGAGGCCCTAAAGAGGCGCGGCAACCGGAGGCATGGATGACCGACACGATCCTGGAACGCTGCGAGGCAAAGGGCCTGCGGATGACCGGCCAGCGCCGCGTCATCGGTCAGGTGCTGCAGGACAGCGACGACCATCCGGATGTCGAAGAGCTGTATGCCCGTGCCAGCGCCGTGGATCCGAAGATTTCGCTGGCCACCGTCTATCGCACGGTCAAGCTGTTCGAAGAGGCGGGGATCGTGGAAAAGCTGGCCTTTCCCGACGGGCGCGCCCGCTATGAGGATGCCGAGCGCGAGCATCACGACCATCTGATCGACATCCACACCGGCGCTGTGATCGAATTCTACGACCCCGACATCGAAGCGCTGCAAGAGCGGATCGCCGAGAAGCTGGGCTATGAGCTGCGCGGCCACAAGCTGGAACTCTACGGCGTGCCAAAGAAGCGCGCGCGATGAGCGCGCCGCCCGCCGCGCCACCGCCGCCGCGCGACCAGATCCTGCGTGGGATCGGGCTGATGGTGCTGGCGATGGCGCTGCTGGCCCTGTCGGATGTCTGCATCAAGCTGGCCTCGGCCCATATGCCGCCGGGACAGGTGATGATCCTGCTCAGCCTTGGCGGCACGCTTTTGTTCGTCGCCCTGGCCCGGCTCCAGGGGATCTCTGTCTGGAACCGCGCGGTTCTGCATCCCATGGTGATGTGGCGCAATCTGTCGGAAGTGGTGGCGGGCGTGGGTCTGGTGCTGGCGCTGGCCTTTGTGCCGCTGTCGATCTTCGCCGCGATCATGCAGATGGCGCCGCTGGTCGTGACAATCGGCGCCTGGGCCCTGCTGGGCGAGAAGGTCGGCCTGCGCCGCTGGATGGCCGTCGCGGCGGGGATCCTGGGCATGATGCTGGTCGTCCGCCCGGGGATGGAAGGGTTCACCCCCGCCGCCTTTTTCGCCGTTATCGCCGTCACGGCGCTAGGTCTGCGCGATCTGGTGACGCGGCTGTCACCGCCGGGCATCCCCTCGATCAGCCTGTCGACTTGGGGCTTTGCGGTTATGATCCCGGTCGGATTTCCCTTGCAGGCGGTGATGGGCATCCCGCTCTCGGCGGATCCGGCGGGGGTCTGGCCGATGCTGGGCGCGATTGTGGTCACCACGCTGGGCTATTACGCGATCACCACGGCGATGCGGGTGGCACCGGTGTCCATCGTGGCGCCGTTCCGCTATGCGCGGCTGGTGTTCACCATGGGGCTGGGGATCCTGATCTTTGGCGAACGTCCCGACGGGCTGACCCTGCTGGGCGCGGCGATCATCCTGTGCGCGGGCCTGTATACTTTCCTGCGCGAACGCCAATTGGCGCGGCGCCCGGCGGCATGACCGCTGGAACGCCGTCCCGCGCCCGCCCCGATGTTATCGCTAACCCGCCCCGTTTCCCATCCTGTTCCCGTTTGCTATAGACACGGCGACTCAATTTCCGCCCCGGAGGCCCCCAATGAGCACGATTATCGACATCCACGCCCGAGAGATTCTGGACAGCCGCGGTAACCCGACCGTCGAGGTCGATGTCGTTTTGGAAGATGGCACCATGGGCCGCGCGGCAGTGCCATCGGGCGCCTCGACCGGGGCACATGAGGCGGTGGAAAAGCGCGATGGCGACAAGGCCCGCTATCTGGGCAAGGGCGTGCTGGAAGCGGTGGCCGCGGTGAACGGCGAAATCGCGGATGCGCTGGTCGGCTTTGACGCGATTGAACAAGAAGCGCTCGACGCCACGATGATCGAGCTGGACGGCACCCCGAACAAGGGCCGTCTGGGGGCCAATGCGATCCTGGGCGTGTCGCTGGCCACCGCCAAGGCGGCCGCCGATTTCTGCTCGCAGCCCTTGTACCGCTATGTCGGGGGCACTGCGGCGCGGATTCTGCCGGTGCCGATGATGAAC
>CAYGRI010000369.1:0-5146 GCA_964352155.1 uncultured Maritimibacter sp.
TGGTTGCGCGGCAGGATGCGCATCACTTCGCGCCCCTTGGTGTCGACCCGGATGTTGGAGCCCAGAGCATCCATCACGTCGATGGTCTCTGTCTTCGTCAGCTCCCACGGGCGCGCGGTGAAGGCATAGGGCTTGGAGACCAGCGCACCGACCGGGCACAGGTCGATGATGTTGCCCTGCAATTCCGACTCGAGCGTCTGGTTCAGATAGGACGTGATCTCGGCATCCTCGCCGCGCCCCGTCTGGCCCATCTGGCTGATTCCGGCCACTTCGCTGGTGAACCGCACACAGCGCGTGCAGGAAATGCAGCGCGTCATATGCGTCTCGACCAGCGGGCCAAGGTTCAGCTCGTCCGAGGCGCGCTTGGGCTCGCGGTAGCGGCTGAAATCGACGCCATAGGCCATTGCCTGATCCTGAAGGTCACATTCGCCGCCCTGGTCGCAGATCGGGCAATCCAGCGGGTGGTTGATGAGCAGAAACTCCATCACCCCTTCGCGGGCCTTCTTGACCATGGGAGAGTTCGTCTTGACCACCGGCGGCGCGCCGTCCTTGCCGGGACGCAGATCGCGGACCTGCATCGCACAAGAGGCCGCGGGCTTTGGCGGACCGCCCACGACCTCGACCAGACACATCCGGCAATTGCCGGCAATCGACAGACGTTCGTGATAACAGAAGCGGGGAATCTCGACTCCCGCCTCCTCGCACGCCTGGATCAGCGTCATTGCGGGATCGACCTCGATCTCCTTGCCATCAATGATGATTTTCCGAAGGTCAGCCATCTATGTCCTACTTGGTTAAAGGCGCCTGAGCGCCCCTCTCTTCGCTCAATTCGCCCGCAATAGCCAGCCGGTGAGACTATTTTTCGCAATCTCGGCGCGTCCGATGCGGCAATAGCTTTCTGGATCGCCCGGAATGGCGCCATTTTGCGCGAGATAGGCATCCCGAAGCTTAACAAGTTCCGCTTTTGCCACGGGATCGCGGCGCATCGCGTTGATTTCTGCCCAGGTGTAGCCAAGCTTCAGCGCGTAGTTAGCCAGTTCCAGCGTGCGGGCGGCCACCCGACCGTCACGCGCCGAGATCGAGGGGCATTTGTTCCGGATCTCGTCCCCCACCGCGGCCGACAGGAATTCGCCCCGCACGCGCGGGTTTTCCTTCAGCGGCGGCAAGGCCCAGGCGCTTGTCGCAATCGTCACGGCCAAAAGGCCAAATGCTATCTTCTTCATAATGCTATCCCTTCGTAATATTGCGTCAGGGGCGGTCTTCCGGGGAACGGAAGGCTTCGCGTCGGTCAGTCAACCCGCAGCAGCCAGCCCGTTAAGCTTTTGTTTGCGATCTCGGCAAAGCCCAGACGGCACTAGCCGG
Source organism: uncultured Maritimibacter sp. (assembly GCA_964352155.1). GTDB lineage: Bacteria > Pseudomonadota > Alphaproteobacteria > Rhodobacterales > Rhodobacteraceae > Psychromarinibacter. Next base: position 1,363 of record CAYGRI010000369.1, read on the forward strand.
CCCGATCCCCTGGCCGCACGCCTTTCGACGCAAGATAGGCATCCCGCAGACGCTTGAGTTCCTCCAGATTGGCGTCGCTGTATATTAACGCATTGATATCGCGCTGTGTATAGCCAAGAGACTTAACGTAGCGTTCCAATTGCCGCGCCCGCGCGATGGTCCGGCCCCAGCGCCCGCTGATCTGCGCACAATGCAGGTGAATCTTAAAGCCCACCGCGCCCGCTACGACCGCGCGCCGCAGAATGGGGTTCTCGCGCAGGGGCGGCTTGGCCTCGGCCGGAAGAGCGACCAGCAGGGCGGCAATGCACAGGGGGCTAAGACAGCGCCGGCCCCAACCCGCCGCCACGGGTCGCGCGCGGCCTGGCAAAGCTATGCCGGGTGGAGGATCTGCACAGACGGCATCGGACGGGTCAAAGGATCTGAACAAGGCCGGTCGACGGCCCTTGAGCCCTTGCGCCAATTGCCACGTCATCGACTTGCCCTCCCTTACCTCACCGGGCCGAACAGTGTCCTTTCAACGTGATCGCGTCGTCTTCGGAAATCTGCAACTGATCCGGCGGAATGTCCGGACCCACCGTCCATTCCGTATCGGACGAACCGAACCGGCGCAGACAATAGACCGTGGCCCGGTAGCGTCCAGCTTCCTGCGCGGCCTGAGGATCCACCCGCACCGGACGGACGGTGATCGTCAGGTCCCGCTTTTCCGGCCCGTCGATGTCCAGCTTGGACCGGAAGCGGATGTCATTGATCTCAATGGAATTGGGGCCGCGCGGGCTGGAGCTGCCGCCAACCACGCCGCCGACTGTCCGCGCCACGCCACAGCCCGCCGTGGCCCCTGCCAACACCAGAAGAATCGCAATGCGAATCATCGCTCCGCCCTTTCATCCGGCCCGGCACGCCCCGCCGCCGCGGATCGCAGACACAGGATCACGCCCCCCACCCGTTACTCTGCCGCGACCGCGCTGACGCGGCCCGTCTTCTGCGACTTGATGCGGTCTTCGATCTCGTCGCGGAAGTTGCGGATCAGACCCTGGATCGGCCAGGCCGCCGCATCGCCAAGCGCGCAGATCGTATGCCCCTCGACCTGCTTGGTGACGTCGAACAGCATGTCGATCTCCTCGACCTCGGCCTCGCCGCGCACCAGCCGGTCCATCACCCGCATCATCCAGCCCGTCCCCTCGCGGCACGGCGTGCACTGGCCACAGCTTTCATGCTTGTAGAACGCCGAGAGCCGCCAGATCGCCTTGATGATGTCGGTGGACTGATCCATCACGATCACCGCTGCGGTGCCAAGGCCAGAGCCAAGCTCCCCCCGCAGGTAATCGAAATCCATGATCGCGTCTTTCATGTTCTCGCCGCGCACACAGGGCACCGAGGAGCCGCCGGGGATCACCGCCTTGAGGTTGTCCCAACCGCCCCGGATCCCGCCGCAATGCTTGTCGATCAGCTCTTCGAACGAGATCGACATCGCCTCTTCGACGACACAGGGGTTGTTCACATGGCCCGAGATCGCGAACAGCTTGGTGCCCGCATTGTTGGGGCGGCCAAAGCCCGCGAACCATTCCGCCCCGCGCCGCAGGATCGTCGGCACCACGGCGATGGATTCCACATTGTTCACCGTCGTCGGGCAGCCATAGAGCCCCGCCCCCGCCGGGAAGGGCGGCTTCATCCGGGGCATCCCCTTGCGCCCTTCGAGACTTTCCAGCAGCGCCGTTTCCTCACCGCAGATATAGGCGCCGGCACCGTGATGCAGGTAGATCTCGAAATCCCAGCCCGAGCCGCTGGCATTCTTGCCCACCAGCCCGGCGTCGTAGGCCTCATCAATCGCGGCCTGCAGAGCCTCTTTCTCGCGGATATACTCGCCACGGATGTAGATGTAGCAGGCATGGGCCTGCATCGCGAAAGAGGCGATCAGGCAGCCCTCGATCAGCGTATGCGGATCGTGGCGCATGATCTCGCGGTCCTTGCAGGTACCGGGTTCGGATTCATCCGCGTTGACCACCAGATAGGACGGGCGCCCGTCGCTTTCCTTGGGCATGAAGGACCACTTCAACCCGGTGGGAAACCCCGCGCCGCCGCGCCCGCGCAGGCCGCTGGCCTTCATCGTGTCGACGATCCAGTCGCGGCCCTTGCCGATCAGACCGGCCGTCCCGTCCCAATGGCCGCGCGCCTTGGCGCCCGCCAGCGTCCGGTCATGCATCCCGTAGATATTGGTGAAGATACGGTCCTTGTCGGCAAGCATGTAAAGCTACCCTTCCTTGTCCTGGCGCTTGCGCCAGATCTGATACGTCACAATAAAAGCCCAGAGGAACGCCGCCAATGCGGCGAAATCCACCAGAAACACATAGCGGTTTGGCAGGCCCAGCCTGGGCCCCGCCCATTGGGCCGCCATCCACAGCGCAAAGGTGGCAATCATCACGATCGCCACCAGCCGCGCCTGTCGGGCCTGCGCCCTGTTCTGCCGCCCCGGCTGTGCCATCCGACCCCTAGTAGACCCCGCCCTTGTCGACCTTCTTCGAGAACTCCGTCTCGCCGCCGTCGGCCAGGATCTTGGCCTGCGCGACCCAGTCATCACGGCTGACCCGGCCCTTGAAGCCCTTGAGGTTGTCATCCATCCAAGCCACCTCGTCCGGGCCCCAGACAGCGATCTGGTCAAAGTGGAACACGCCCATCTCGTGCAGCAATTCTTCGAGCTTGGGGCCAACCCCTTTGATTTCCTTCAGATTGTCCGGGCCGCCTTCGCGCGCGGCGCTCATCAGTTCCGGCTTGGTGCCGGGGCTGGGCGCCACATCGGGGATATCCGCCGGTTCTTCTTCGGTATCGTCGGCCTCGGGAGCGTAGGACCAGGTCCCCTTGCGCTCGGCCAGTTCCGCCTCACCGGCCAGCGGGGCGGAGGGTTTGACCACGGGCGCTTCTGCCGCAGGCGCTTCTGCCGGTTTCGGCGGCAGGGTCGGCGCGGCTGCCGCGCGGGCCGCCATGCCCCCGGGCAGCGGCCCCATCGTCTTGGGCAGCTTCGGCAGGGATCCGCCAAAGCCATACTGAAGGATCAGATACACCGCGACCGCCAGAAGGATCGCCATCACGAAAGCAGCCACCACCTCTGTCCCGGTGATCAGCAGGACCAGCAGCAGGATCAGGCCAGCCGCCGCCGCGATCACGCCCAGTTTATCTGTCGCTTGTGTCTCTTCGGAATTGGCCATCCACTCTCTCCCTGTTGGTGGCTATAACGCCGGTCCCCTCAGTATTTAGCGCGTTTCGAGAACTCTGTCTCCTCTCCAGATGCAAGCAGCTTGGCCTGGGCCACCCAATCGTCGCGTGTCACCCGCCCGCGGAACCCTTCGAGATTGTCATCGACCCAAGCCACCTCGGCCGCCGTCCAGTTCGCGATCTGGTCGAAATGATAGAAGCCAAGCGAATGCAGCAGGGTTTCCAGCTTGGGCCCGACGCCCTTGATCATCTTGAGATCGTCGGCCTTGCCGTCCCGCGCCGCGCTCAGGGCGGCGGGCTTGCTGCCCGGCGTTTCGGGCGACGCGGCCTTCTGCGCGGCCGGTGTCGCCTTGGGTTTGGCCGGGGCCTTGGGATCAGCGGGCCGGGCCTCAAGCACATCCGCCTTGGGCGTGCTGGCCGCAGCCTTGGCCTTGGGCTTTTCCGACGCATTGGCAGCCTTGCCTTGCCATGGCGTGATCAGGGGCACCTCAGAGCCGTCGATCCGCTTGACCGTGTCGCCGATATCCGTCGCCAACTGCACAGAGGCGTTGTATTTCGTGTGCCCGCTGTCAAAATC
>CAYGRI010000370.1:0-5105 GCA_964352155.1 uncultured Maritimibacter sp.
TGGGGCGGCGGCAACTCCAGTTGCGCTTTCTCGACCCGGAATGCCCATTCCAGCGCTGCTTGCACGCCCAGCGCGCGCTTGACCCTTGTGCCGCCTGAGCGAGTTATCCTTCCCTGCTTGCTCATGGCTGCGATCCCTCAAAGCTAACCACCTGCGCTGGCCGCTTCGCTCCATCCATCAGGCCCCAGATCCAGGAGGACGGGGCAATGGGCAGACGCGAGAGCACGCCAAGCATGAGCTGATGTCGGGGACTCGGGCCATTACGACATGAGGGCCGGATCAAGGCCCCCTCTGCCCAGGCAGAGGGATCTTTCGCACCGGGGACGTGGCAAAAAATCATTCACCGCACCCCGCGCTGTCGAAGTCGCTCGGGCGTGACCAGCCCGCGCTCCAGCATCAATCCGCACATGTTGGCGCTGATCGCGTTGGCGGGCAGGAAGGTGTCTGAGTTCACCATCCGGGCATAAAAAAGCTGCCAGGTCGTCGTCACTGGGGCGGGGGCCAGCGTCGCGCTTGCGTTGCTTCTTGGCCTTCTGCCCGCTGGCCTTGGCGGCAGTCGCCTGTGCTGTGCGCTGGGCTGAGCGTTCCATGGCGCGGTCCAGAGCCTTGGGACCGTCGGGCGGGTTGGGATGATCGCGCCGGGTCTCTTTGGCGGTCTCAAGGATCCGATCCTGGGACAGCCCGAGGTCGTCGATCCAGCGACGCACATGGGTCCGCGCTGACCAGCCCTGCCACCAGGCTGGCAGGCTGGCGTTGGCGGCGAAGCCCAGCGCGCTGAGCAGCTCTGCGAAGAACCGATCAAAATCGGAATCGCGCGCTTGCGCGTCCTCCTCCTCCTTTACTGGTTTACTTAGTGGTTCTCTTACAAGGTTAGTGTCCGGATTCCGGACACGGCTTTGGGCATTTTCCGGACACGGGTCGGGGCAAAATCCGGACACGGCTTCCGCCGGATATTCGTGTGCGATTTCCGGACACGGCTCGGCCGGATTGGCAATGGCTGTGGTGATTTCAGGCGTGGTTTCAGCATCCTCGTCACAGCGCAATACCCCGTGTCCGGTTTCCGGACATGGCTCGGGATCATGTGGTGTAAGTCCTTCCTCGAACCCCAGGATGTAGCGTGTCGGCATCTGGCGTTTGGTGACGGGATCAATGCGCGGCAACCGGCGCAGCAACTTTTCCGCCTCGAGCCGGGTGAGATGTTCGTTCAGCGTGGAGCGGCTGATTTCGCAATCATGGGCCAGCCGCTCTTGCGACGGAAAGCAGCCGAAGTCGGGGTTGTAGCGATCACAGAGATGCCAGAGCACGATCTTGGTGGTGGGCTTCAGCCCGCGGCGCTGGATCGCCCAGTTGGTGGCGTCGTGGCTCATGGCCTGGCCCTCCCCTCTGGGCGGACACGGCTGGTGAACCCATGATCCGCCAACGCGCCCAGCGCGTCATCAAGCGACCGCACCAAGGCCCAGCCGAAGCCCTGCGCCAGAACAGCATCGCGAAACGCCTCCTGCGCTGGGCTGAGTTTGCCCTTGAGAGATTTCAGCTCAAGGAAGAGCGCGCGGCCCTCGCAGAGCACGATCAGATCGGCAAAGCCGGGATGCACGCCCATGCCGACCAGAATGGCCTGGCGCTTTGCGCCACGTGGACCGGGTTCGGTCACTTCATTGGCGCAGTGATGGATGATTGCCCCCTTGGGCAGGGCGAAGCGCAGGGCGCTAACCACCGCCCGCTGCAGATCCGCCTCGGGTGTGCCGCGCCGCTTCATCGCCGCACCTCCGGATCTGATCGCAGATAGCCGCTCCGGCCGGGATGCCTGGCATCGAGCACCACGAGCAGGATACGTGCATCCTCGCGTTCCTCCGACGTCTCGCCGTGTTGGACGAGGACATTGCACGCCAGCCGCAGCAGGTGTTCGGAATGATGGGCGACATCGGCAATCACGAAACGGGCCTCGCGCAGACGCTCGCCGATCCACTCCCGGCGAACCTGGTCGCGCGCACCGCGTTTGCGGAAGGGAAGGGGGGCGCTCATCGACGGCCTCCGGAACGCTTGCGGCGGGAAGCGCTCGTTTCCTGTTCTTCCAGCCAGTCCAGGACCGCAGCGCGCCGATAGAAGATCTTGCGCCCGGCCCGGATGCAGGGTGGCCCTGATCGTGCTGCGTTCCAGCGGCGCAAGGTTTCCTCGGACACCCCGAGCTGTCGGGCGAGATCCGTGCGGCTGATCCAGCCACTCATCAAGGCGCTGGGCGAAGGCTTGCCCGCGGATGCACCAGAAAGGTCCTGCATGTTGTCTCTCCAGAGTTGTGACCCCGATGCGGGTCTTTGCTGGCGACCACTCACGCACATCATTCGGGGTGGCAGGGAGGCACGGGGTGGCACGAAACCCGCCCCCCTCGTGCCACCCCCTGTTTTATTGGTGATTTGGCCGTTGGCCTGTCCAAGGCCGATAGTCACGCTGCGCTGCAGCAATTCCGGGTTCACTGGCATTCGGCGGCAACCAGCGGCAAATCCCCGGATTTACAGGGGATTCGCGTGCATTCAGCGGCAAACAGGGGGTGGCACCGTGCAGAATGGCGTGCCACCCCCTGATTTCATTGGAAATTTACAAGCTGATACCCGTTTACAGCCGCCTGAGTGGCTCCTGACGGGCTGTCATCGCCGCAACAGGCCAGGCCTCGGATTGGCCGAGCGCGCGCAATCGACGCGGAAGCCTCAATAAAAACAGGGGTGGCACGCCGTCTGTCTCACCCGTGCCACCCCGTGCCTCCCTGCCACCCTCAGGGCCATGCTCTGCTTGATCGCGGGCCCAACCTACGCGTCATGACAGGGCCAGGAGAGAGGGTTGCGCATGGTGAACAGACAGAAGCTGACCGAGAAGGTTCTTCGCGATGCCGCGCCCGCCGAGGGGCGGGATTATCAGATCTTTGATACCGATGTCCGAGGCTTTGCCGCGTGCATCTACAGGGGCGGCGGACGGGCCTTCACACTCGATTATCGCCATGCCGGCCGCCAACGCAGAATGACGTTCGCGCGCTGGCCGGAATGGGGGGTGACAGCTGCACGGGAGCGGGCCAAGGAACTGCGCCGCGAGATTGACGGAGGTGGCGACCCGTTGGCCTCTCGCGATTCCATGCGCGAAGCTCCGCGGGTGAGCGATCTGATCAAGCGCTATGTGGACCTGCATCTGCCACACCTTGCGGCGCTGAACGCGGCGGACCAGCGCTCGATGATGGAAAAGTTCATTGGCCCGGCTTTGGGCAACATGCTGGTGACCGAGGTCTCGTCCTATGATGTCGAGCTGCTTCTGAACAAGGTCGCCGAAGGGCGCGCCCGGCCCGCGAAGCAAAAGCCGAACAACCGCGCGCGCAAGCTGCAGGGGGCAAAGCCGACACCGGTCCGTGCCAACCGTGTCGGCGAGGTCGTTCGCAAGATGTTCGCCTATGCCATCAAATGGGGCTGGCGCGAGGACAATCCTGCGATGGGGTTTCGTCGTCGGATGGAAATACCCCGGGAGCGGTATCTGTCGCAACAGGAAATTGCCCGCCTCGCAGCAGCGCTCGACGCAGCCGAGGATGATCGTGCCGCCGGTATCATCCGGCTCTGCATGCTGACCGGTGCCCGTGTCGGGGAGGTGCGGCAAGCACGGTTCGAGGATTTCAACCTCGAGCATTTGAGCTGGACCAAGCCCGCCACGACAACCAAGCAGCGCCGCGTCCACCGCGTTCCTATCTCTGACGAGGCGGCAGCCATCGTGCGCCAACGCCGCCTGGCCGTGGTCAGCGGGTCGCCTTGGCTTTTCCCAGGCGACACTCCTGGCCAACCCGTTCAGGAAATCCGTCGGTTCTGGGCGCGTGTGCAGAAAGAGGCGGGGATTGAAGGTGTGCGGATCCACGATCTCCGCCACACCTTCGCTTCGCTGCTGGTCAGCGGCGGCGCCTCGCTGGAAATGATCGGCAAGCTGCTCGGGCACAGCCAGATGCAGACGACCCAGCGCTATGCACACCTGATGGACTCGCCCTTGCGCGCGGGCGTCGATGCCGTGGCCAGTGCGTTCAAGCCAAAGCCACGGATTGTTCATGAGGCAGATCGGTTCACCGCTGCGGCCAAACCGTCAACAGGGTCTGCCCAGCGCACCGGCGTGAAACGTCTCAACGTTTCGGGTTCTTGAACTTCAGCGCTTTGAGGATCGGGGCCAGTCGCCGCCGGATCGAGCGCTCGTCGGGAAATTCGCCGGTTTCCGAGCGCGCGGCGAACCAGTCCTGTAATTCCCGGATCCACTCTCCTTGCGATTTGGGCAAGCCCTCTTCGTACACCCGCCGCGTGATTTCGACATTCATCCCGGTCCAATCGTATTCGCCATCGTCGCCCAGGCCAGCGCTTTCGGCGGGCCGGCCGAAGAGATTGTTGACAACCTCGAAGCGCTGTACTTCCTGCCCCAGGATCAAAAGATCGCTGAAGGAAACCACCACGCCCTTTTTTGGCGCGGTAATGAATAGCCAGTCTTCCCTATCCAGCTGTCGTACACGCTTCACATGAGCCTCGTGCGGACCGGTCCCACAACGCCGGAACATCGGCAGGACGTCCGTAGGCTGGATCTGGACCAGGCCAGCGACGCGGAGCTCGCCGCATTCGACGGGCGGAATGCCCGTAACGACCTTGAGAGTACCCATTGAGGCCCAGCCCGCCATGTCGGAAACTGGGCACCCCCAGCGATCAGCGATTTCGTTGAGGGTGAAGAACACACGGGGCGGCAATGCCATGGCTGATACATCCTCAACTGAACAGAGGACAAGCCGAACTCAAAACGCCTGCAACCGGCGCTTGAACAGCACCGGGCAAGTGATTGGAGACAACGAGGTCGGGGGCGCCAAAGCACCACGGCATCGCTGAAGCTGCTTTTCCAATAGACCTGTTACATTTTTTGGTTGAGGACTGCTCTCCCCACACGTCAAACGTGCACAGGCCCTCGATTCGGATCAAGAGGGGAAGGGCAAGATGCTCTGAATAAGCGAAGATGATTTTGCTGGCGCGGTTGAGGAAGACGGCGATGGTCAAGCACGCTGCTGTCAATCAGAGCGTGACTTCTGCGGCGCAAAATTCAACACGAAGGGCGGA
>CAYGRI010000371.1:0-5086 GCA_964352155.1 uncultured Maritimibacter sp.
CCTATTCCAAGGACATGCAGGAAGACAAGGAGCAGGTCTTTGACGCCGCCGACAGCCTGATGCTGGCGCTGGCGGCGATGACGGGCATGGTGGTCGACATGATCGCCAACCGCCCGGCGCTGGAGGCAGCGGCGGCCTCTGGGTTCTCGACGGCGACGGATCTGGCGGATTGGCTGGTCAGAGAACTGGACCTGCCGTTCCGCGAGGCGCATCATGTCACCGGGGCGCTGGTTGCGCAGGCCGAAGCCAAGGGCTGCGATCTGCCCGATCTGAGCCTGGCAGAGATGCAGGCGGTGCATGCCGGCATCAGTGAATCTGTGTTCGATGTGCTGGGCGTTCACAATTCGGTCGCCAGCCGCACGAGTCTGGGTGGCACCGCCCCGGCTCAGGTCCGTGCCCAGGTCGCGCGGTGGAAGGAGAGGCTATGACGAAATGGATCTATGCCCTGGCCATCGGTGCGGTCCTTGCGGGCTGCGGCATCGACGGGGCCCCTGTGCCGCCCGGCTCCGACCAGGATCCGAAGTTCCATGACGAAACCGCAGATCCCGACGCCGACAGCTTCTTGGAGTAGCGCCATGTCCCCCCTGCGTCTGATCTATCTGGCCCTGGCGGTCTGGGGTGCGATCCACCCGATGGCCTGGTTCATCACGTTCTGGCGGACCGAGGGGCTCTCGCTTTCGGCGCTGATCGATTCGTGGTATGTCAATGCGGGCACCACCGGGCTGGTCTGGGATCTGACCATTGCCGCGATCACGCTGACGGTCTGGATCGTCGCGGAAACCTGGGTGCGCAAGAACTGGATCGCCCTGCTGGCGATTCCGGCGACCTTCTGCATCGGGCTGAGCTGCGGGCTGCCGTTGTACCTGTTCTTGCGGGCGCGTCCCGTAACCTGACGGGGTGGGGCTCTGCCCCGCGCCTTCGGCGCCCCCCGGAGTATTTCTGGCCAGAAGAAGCCGGAATTCAGCCGTAGCGGCGGACGAAATTCCGTAAGATCCGTTCCGGCGCGTGGACATTGGCGGCCGCGATCATGGCGTGCAGGCGCTGGGCGTCTTCCGGTGCGAAATAGCCGTGGTGTTTGTAGATATCGATCCGGCCGTGAAACTCGTCTGCGTCGGCCTCGGGGTGGAACTGGGTGGCATAGACATTCCGGCCGTGGCGGATCATCTGGATCGGGCAGGGATCGGACGAGAGCAGGTGGGAGCAGCCGGGGGGCAGGGCCTGGGCGGCTTCCTTGTGGCCCACGAAGACATCGAACGCTTCTGGCAGTTCCGCGAGCAGGGGATCGGTTCGGCCCTCGGGCGTCCTCTCGCACGGGGATGTGCCCACTGGTTCACCGTAGCGGGCCTTTGACATCTCCCCGCCTAGATGGTGGGTCAGGATGCCGATGCCGTAGCAGCAGCCGAGGAAGGGCAGGTCTTCGCCGGTGATCCGGGGCATGAGGCCCAGCACCGCCTGCTCGATCCGGTGTTCCAGCGGATCCTTTGTGGCGGGCTCGTCCGAGACGCAGCCCGGCCCTCCGCCGACGATCGTGCCGGCAAAATCGGAGAGATCCAGATCGGGTGGCAGGGGCGTTTGGTCGAGGCGAATCCGGTGGGTCTGATCGGGGGTCAGGCCGCCCGTTCGCAGGAAGGCGCGGTATTCGCTGTCGGCGGCGTCCGTTTCTGGCCGGAGTTGCAGAATGAGAAAGGGTTTCATCGGTCAGGCCGCTTTGTACTGGTCGCGCTGTGATGGTCGACTGGGGCGCGGCTGTCCAGAGCGTGTCGCGCCAAATCGACGCCCGATTTCGGGACGAACGGGCCCGGGCTTTGAACTCCCGGCCTCGGACCGGCATGGGGCGGCGCGAACCCGATCGGGCGCGGCATGCTCTTGAGGCCTGCGATTTACCGATGCCGCGGCGGTATGAACGCCGCCGTTTGCGATGGTGCGATTGGGTCGGGTGCGGCGGGCTGGCCTCGCGGACATTTGGCTGACGGCGGCACTGGCAGGGCGATCGCAAATGCGCGCGCAAGGAGGGTGGACTTAGCGCTTGACGGGCTCGGCGCGCTGTCATAGTACGCGACCGGTCTCGGCGGAGTAGCTCAGTTGGTTAGAGCAGCGGAATCATAATCCGCGTGTCGGGGGTTCAAGTCCCTCCTCCGCTACCAAACTTTCCGATAGGCTGGTTGTTTCACCTGGTCGGGCTGGGCTTGTGTGCTCCGTTCCGCCTTTGGGGGCTCGTGTGGGCCGGCTATATGCTGGGGTGGGCCTTGAAGCGGACGCAAGGTGTTCCTTTCTCACCGGCGCAATCGAAACAGCAGCGGTTTGCCGAGACCCGCGCCTGTATTGCAGCAAACGTCGGCAAACACTCTGGCGTGCGATGGCTGCTGCCAGAAGGGCTCCCGTATATCGAGATGGAGATGTCCATGCGGGCAATTGTCATCCTCGAAGCCAGCAGGCCGGACGGATCAATGTACCGTCTCCAGACGACCGAGGACATCTATGTCCTCGGATGTCTGAAGATGATCATCGGGCTGTAAGTTCGGTTGAGGGGTCGTCTGAGAGGGCGGCCCCTTGCATTTTTTGAAGAGTTACCTCTTCTTCAAACCACTTTTGGGCTGCCATGACTCCATGCAGCCCAGCATCACGGACGTTCGGCGCGGCTGGCCCGTGTGCTTGGGGTGCGGCTGCGGCAGGGGGGCGGAGGATGCGCTTTGAAAACATCCTGACACGGCGCTGTCAGGCAATCTGCGGGCGGACCCCGCGTTTTCAGACAGAGATTGGATCTGGCATAACCACCAGCGGAACGAGCACCCGCATTGTCGTGCCTTCGCTTGACGTCTCGATTTCTAGCCCGCCGCCAACGCTTTCCGCGATCGAAACCACCATGGAAAGGCCAAGACCCGTGCCCTTTCCCACCGGCTTCGTCGAAAAGAACGGTTCCACAACGGATTTCACAATGCGCTCGGGTATCCCGCTGCCGGTGTCGCTGACCCGGTAAACAACATATTCGCCATCGCCCAGTATACGCCCCCCTGCCATGCTCATTTTCTTGCGTCGCCTTTCGACGGAGAGCGATAGATCTATTCTGCCAATGGATTCAATTGCATCTACCGAGTTCAGGACAAGGTTCAACAATCCGGTGACAAATTGATCCTGATCGATCTTGACGCACTTTTGAACAGGCAGCGGGTTCACGGAAAACTTGATCCGCGGCGGTATCAGATGTTGCATCAGAACGAGCATGCTCGACACCGGCGCATTGGCATCGACATTCTTGAGCTCGATGGGCGATTTGCGCGAGAAGATCAGGATCTGCCGGACAATCTTTGCGGCCCTTTGGCTCGCCTGATGCGCCGCGTCAATGGCGGCTTTCTTTTCATCCGCATCCTCAAGCTCCTTGAAAAGCTCCAGGTTCCCGGAGATCGCCGTCAGAATGTTGTTGAAGTCATGCGCGACACCGCCTGCGAACTGCCCCAGGGCGGACAGCTTCTGCGCCTGAAAGCTTTCCGCTTTCGCTTTGTTTTCGGATAGTATCCTGGCGCGTGCGACGAACAATGACTGGGTCAGATAAAAGAACAATGCCAGCCAGCTTAAAGTCACTCCGGCAATGGCAACAATATTGTCCAGCCCGGACACAGTATATGCGACGACTGCCGAAAAAAGGACGACGTTGGCTATCGTCATGCCGATAACCAGAAACAGCGCTGTGTCCCCGCGGCGAACCAGATAGACCAGTTGAGATCCGACCAATGCGGCGCCGACCAGGGATTGGTCTGGGTCCCCCTGTACAAGCATCAACGATGGCATCCAAAGAAAGGCGACAGTCAGCGCGATCATCAGAGAGTGCGACGTCACTTGCTGTCTCAGCGATACATGCTCGCCCAGCATTTGCAGATACCAACGGTACAGCAGGTAGGTCGCAACATATCCGCCGCTCCAAAGGAACGCGATTGGGTAACCTGTATAGAGGTATAAGAGCACACTTCCCAACGAGACGCCGCCGAAACGAATCGCGACATCGACCGTCGCACCCCGTTCGAAAGTCAATTGCCGATCAATTTCGTCTCGATAGTTCATTTCGGCAATCGTGCTAGGCGAGATAGAATCTGGTCGTAGTCGCGCACTACATCACAAAACTTATCGGGAAGGCTACTTTGTTTTCTTATCTGGGGATGGATTTCCTGCTTTGGCCCAATATCGCACGTCAAGGTTGTGGGTAATTCTTTAAAAAAAACTTAAGTTTGTATCTTTGGGTGAAATGAGGATCCATGCGCCTATTGGGCAAGCCCTGGGCATCGGGGGATTTGAGCGTCGTCGCCGGTCCGACTATTGATTCTGTTTCGAAGGCCTGACGATCAATACAGCCAAGGATCGCGGCCTTTCAGGGGGCCAATACCGAGGGCCAGTCGGGCCGTGGTCGAGACTCCGTGCCAGGCAGGACAGTCTCAGCGTTGGTGATGGACCCCCAAGGCGGGAATCCCTTGCCGCCTTGGGCAGAGGGGAGGCCTGCTTTTGCCCGTAGGCACAAGGGATTGCACAGATGGGCACGGTCCCTGGCCGACCAATTGTCTTCGCGCGCGCCAAATGGGCGGGGCGGCGAATGGCGTGGCGCGCAGTGTAATGTCCGGGCCAGAGCCGCGTCTCGGGGTGGCGTCTCGGGGGAGGGGGCGCGGCGCGGCTTAGAGCGTTCTCCCAGCGACCTGAATCGATTTGGGATTCCCATTCTGGCCAAGTGCTGATTCATCGACCCCGAGGCAGATATTGGGGGCAGCAATGGGCAAACCACTCTCCATGGACCTGGGGGAGCGGGTGATCGCGGCGATTGATGCGGGACAGAGCCGGCGTGCGGCGGCCACGCAGTACGGGGTCGCGCCCTCGACTGCGATCCGCTGGGACAACGAGCGGCGCTCCACGGGGTCTTTCGCGCCGAAGCCGCAGGGGGGCGATATGCGGTCTCGCAGGATCGAGGCGCATGCCGGGGCGATCCACGCGGCGCTTGACGAAACACCGGACATCACGCTGGCGGAACTCTGCAGGCATCTGTCCGAGCGTTGACCTTGCCCCCGGATCCCGGACCAGGGTCTTATTCGATTGGGCCGCCATTTTG
>CAYGRI010000372.1:0-5082 GCA_964352155.1 uncultured Maritimibacter sp.
GGTCAAGGAAGCCGTCGACACGCTGAAAACCCATGGGCTTGACTGCGACATCGTCGGCGGCGGCGGCACCGGCAGCTATTATTTCGAAAGCACCTCGGGCGTCTACAACGAGCTGCAATGCGGCTCTTACGCCTTCATGGATGCCGATTATGGGCGGATCCTTGATGAAAACGGCAAGCGGATCGACCAGGACGAATGGGAAAACGCCTTCTTTCTGCTCACTCAGGTCATGAGCCATGTCAAGGCCGACAAGGCGATCTGCGACGCCGGCCTGAAGGCGCAATCCGTCGACAGCGGCCTGCCGGTGATCTTCGGGCGCGACGATGTGGTCTACGTCAAATGCTCCGACGAACATGGCGTGATCTCGGACCCGGGTGGCGTGCTGAAGGTCGGTGACAAGCTGCGGCTGGTGCCCGGCCATTGCGACCCAACCGCCAATGTCCACGATTGGTATGTGGGGGTGCGCGGCGACAAGGTCGAAACGCTCTGGCCCGTCTCGGCGCGCGGCAAGGCCTACTGATGCTGATCGTCCCCGAACGCGAAATCGCAGCCCTGATGTCGCGCCAGGCCGCCTATGCGGCGGTCGAGGCTGTCTTTGCCGCCATGGCCGCAGGCGACGCCCGCAACTTCCCGGTGGTGCGAGAGGCATTGGGCCATGCCGATGCGCTCTATGGCTTCAAGGGCGGCTTCGACGCGGCGGGCGGCGCGCTGGGACTGAAGGCGGGCGGCTACTGGCCGCATAATCTTGAACGGACCGGGCTGATCAACCATCAATCCACCGTCTTCCTGTTCGATCCCGACACCGGGCGCCCCACCGCCATGGTCGGGGGCAACCTGCTGACGGCGCTGCGCACGGCGGCGGCCTCCTCCGTCTCGATCCGCCATCTGGCGCGCCCCGAGGCCCGCATCCTCGGCATGGTCGGCGCCGGGCATCAGGCCACCTTCCAGCTCCGCGCGGCCCTGGAACAGCGCGATTTCGACAAGGTGATTGGCTGGAACCTCCACCCCGAGATGCTGCCAAACCTCGAACGCGTCGCCACAGAGGCCGGCCTGCCCTTCGAAGCGGTGCCGCTGGACGGGCTGCGCGCGGCGGATGTGATCATCACCATAACCTCTTCCTTCGCCGCGAGCCTGACCGAGGATCACGTCAGCCCCGGCACCCATATCGCCTGCATGGGCACGGACACCCGCGGCAAACAGGAAGCCTCGGCCGCGCTGGTGGCCAGATCCGCCGTCTTCGCCGATGAGGTCGCGCAATCGGTGTTCCTGGGCGAGGCGCAACACGCCGTCGACGCCGGGCTGCTGGCAGAGGCTGACATCCGCACCCTGGGCGCGGTCATCAACGGCACCGACCCCGGGCGGCAAGATCCCGAAGAGATCACCCTGTTCGACGGAACGGGCGTGGGCCTGCAGGATCTGGCCGTCGCCGCCGCCGTCGTTGATCTGGCGGTGGCCGGGGGCGTGGCCATCGATGTGGATTTCTGATCTTTATCAATTATCTGTAGCTGTCTCTTCGGTTTCTTCGTGAAGCGTTTCGAGGCAACAGCAGGCCAGTACCGACCGCCCCGCGCCCGGCCCGTATCGCGGGATGCCGCTACGTTCCCCGTTCAAAGGGCATTGCAACCGCTGCCCCGGTTTCGCAAAGTCGCGGCGCATGACATGTCGCACTTCTCCTCCAGGCGGGGCCCGTCCCGCGCGCCGGATCCAGGTGGCCGCCGATGCCCGATAGGCTGACGCTGGGCATCGATGTCGGCACGACGGCGGTCAAGGCAGGCGTGCTGGCCCCCGACGGGCGGCGCCTGGCCTATAGCTCTGACACCTGCCCGATCCACCGCGGCCCCGGCGGCATGGCCGAACAGGATCCCACCGACTGGACCCGCCGAATCGAGTCCGCCATCGCGCAAATCGCCGCCGAGGGGCACGCGCCGGGCATCGCCGCCATCGGCCTGTGCAGCCAGGTCAACACCCATGTCTTCGTCGATGCCGCTGGCACACCGCTGATGCCCGCGATTCTTTGGCAGGACGGGCGCGCCAGTGCCGAGGCGGCCGAGCTGGACGCCCAGGTGACAGAGGCGCAAAAGATCGCCTGGTGGGGTGCGCCGATGCCGATCGACGCCAGCCACGCCCTGCCCCGGATGCTCTGGACCGCCCGTCACCGGCCCGAGATCTGGGCGCGGACCCATGCGGTGCTGCTGCCCAAGGACTACTGCCTGTGGCATCTGACCGGGCGGATGACCACCGATCCCCTGTCTAACATTGGCCTCGTCGACAGCGGCCTGCACTGGGTCGACGATCTGCTGGCGCGGGTCCCCGGGGCGCGGGACCGACTGCCGCCTCTGGTCGGGATCACCGAGGTTTTGGGCGAGATGCGCGACGGTCCGCTGCGGGGCCGCCCGGTTGTCTCGGGCACAATGGACGCCTGGGCCGGGCTGATCGGCGCGGGGGGCGCGGCCGAGGGCGCCTCTGTCTACCTCAGCGGCACCAGCGAGATCCTGGGCATCTCTTCGCACACCGTCATTCCCACGCCCGGCGCCATCGTGTTTCCCGCCTGCGCCGGTGTCCGCCTGCATGCCGCCCCCACGCAATCGGGGGGCGATGCGCAGGCCTGGTTCGCCGCCGCGCAAGGGCTGCGCGTCGATCAGATGGCGCAGATGGTGACAGACACCCCGCGCGGCGCCGCCACCCCGCTGTTCCTGCCGCAGCTGGAAGGCGAGCGCGCGCCGATCTGGGACGCCACCCTGCGCGGCGCCTTTCTGGGCGTGTCCCGCGCCACCCGCCTGCCTGATTTCGCCTGGGCGGTCTATGAAGGCGTCGCCATGGCCGCGCGCTGGGCGCTGGAAACGCTGGAGGCCTCGTCGGGCGTCCAGAGCGACCGGCTCACATGCGGCGGCGGCGGGTTTCGCGCCGATGTCTGGGGCCAGATCCGCGCCGACGTGCTGGGGCGCCCGCTGCACCGGCTGGCGGCGGGAGAGCCGGGGATGCTGGGCGCCGCGACCCTCGCCGCGATCGGCACCGGCGGCTTTGCCGGGTTTGACGACGCCCGCCACGCCTTTGCCCGCCACGACCGGGTGTTCACCCCCGACCCGGACCGCCACGCCGCCTATGCCGCCCTGTTCGCGCTCTACAAGGACAGCCTCCTGGCCACCCGCACCCTCAACACCGAGGCGGCACGCCTGAGCGCGACCGTCGCCGGACCCTGAAAACTGCCGAGTAACAAACACTTGCAAAATGAGGCTCACATGAAACCGCAACTCTTTGCTGCCACGCTTCTGGCCCTTGGCACCGCCGCCAGCGCCGAGACGGTCACCGTCATCACCCCCTATCTCGCCCAGCCCGGCACCCAGATGTATCTCGAAGGGTTCGAGGCAGAGGCCGCCACCCGCGGCTGGGAGGTCAACATCATCGACACCGCGGGCGATGTGGGCGCCGTCATCAGCCGGATCGAGGATGCCGTCACCCAGAATGTCGACGCCATCGTGATCAACGTCGACCCCGCTCAGGTGGCCGCCGGGCTGTTCGTGGCACAGGATGCCGGGATCCCCGTCGTGGGCATGGATGCGGGCAGCAGCCCGCTGCTGGCGGCCAATGTCACCTCGAACGGCTACGCCATGGCGGCGGAAACCTCTGTCTATGTCGCCAACCGGATCGGCGGCGCGGGCCGGGTCGTGATGTTCGTTTTTGACGCTTTCCCGCCGGTGCAGATCCGGGGCGTGGTGGCCGATGCTGTCTTTGCCAACTTCCCCGACATCGACGTGATCGACCGGATCACCCCCGATGTGCAGGACGGCGGCATCGCCGACAGCCGCGCCCGGATGGAAGCCCTTCTGGCCGCCAATCCCGAGCCGGGCAGCATCTCTGCCGTCTGGGCCGCCTGGGATCAGCCCGCCCTGGGCGCGCTGCAGGCGATCGAGGATGCGGGCCGCGCCGGCGAAGGCATTGTCATCGTCGGGATGGACGCCAACCCGCAGGCGCGCGACGCCATCGCCTCTGGCGGCAATTTCGAAGCCTCGATGGCGCAGGATTTCGAAGGCATCGGCGCCACCACCGCCGAAGTGGTGGCCCGCGCCATCGCCGGGGACGAGATCCGGCAGACCGTCGTCTATGTGCCCACCGAACTCGTCACTTCGGCCAACGCGGCCGAGTGACGGCATCGGGCGCGGTTCGGACCAGGTTCGGGTAAGACGCTCGGGCCGCGCCCCTTTCTGCGGATCGTGATATGCGATTGACCTTTCGGGACATGTCCAAAGCCTATGGCGGCGTGCCCGCCCTGTCGGGTGTCTCGCTGACGCTGGAAGGCGGGCGGGTTCATGCGCTGATGGGCGAGAACGGGGCGGGCAAATCCACCCTGATCCGCCTGATCGCCGGGGTCACCCCCGCCGACAGCCTGACCGTGGCCAGGGACGGCACGCCGCTGCCCCTGGGGTCGGCCGAAGACGCCCACCGCGCCGGATTCCGGGTGATCCATCAAGAGTTGAACATCATCCCGCAAGTCTCTGTCGCGGAGAACATTCTTCTTGGCCGCGACATGCCCCGCCGGTTCGGTTTCGCGGTGGATTGGCGCCGGTTGCGCACCGCTGCCCGCGCCGCTTTGGCCGAGCTTGGCGCCGACCATATCGACGTGCGCGCCCCGGCCGGAGACTTGCCGCCGGATGACCGGATGCTGATCAAGATCGCCTCGGCGCTGGTGGCGGATCCCGGCACCGAGGCGGTGCTGTATGTGCTCGATGAACCCACGGCGGCGCTGACGGGCACGGAATCTGAACGTCTGTTCCGCGTCATCGCCCGGCTGAAGGCACGTGGCGCGGCGGTGCTGTATGTCTCACACAGGTTGGATGAGGTGATGCGAATCTGCGACGATGTGACGGTGCTGCGCGACGGACGGCATGTGATGACCGGCCCGGTGGCCGACAGCTCGCGCGAGGCGATCTTGCAGGCGATGACCGGGCGTGAGGTCGCCGATGCCTATCCGCCCCGCAGCTCTCCTATCGGCGACACGGCGGTGGCGCGGCTGGAGGATGTAGCCACCGACCGTTTGGCGGGGCTGACCCTGACCCTGCGCGCGGGGGAGATCCTGGCGGTCTC
>CAYGRI010000373.1:0-5062 GCA_964352155.1 uncultured Maritimibacter sp.
GCCCGCCCTTGCGTCGGACTGCGGTCGTGGTGGCGGGGGGCTTTTGTGGGCGATTGTATATTTGACAAACCGCAGGCCTTGAGGCATCTTCTGGATCATGCGATATTGTGTCGTCATCCAGCTAGACAGTGCCTCTGATATTTTGCGGCTGCGTGAGGACGTGCCGCAAATCGTGGCGATCCTCAAAAATTATTCGGCCAGTGACGAAATGGCGTTCCGGTCCAATGATGGGCTTCTATTCGGCTGGTTCATCGATACAGATAAACCTACTGATCTTATTCGAAAGACGATTGAAGGCAGCACGTCCTTTCGCAATAAGGACTCAATCATGATATTTGGAATTGGAGAAGGCTTGTCGGGGCGCGGCTTCACTCGTCAATGGACGTGGCTGCAACATTCGGCCAAATGAGGTTGACCTGCCTTGTACGCATTTTGACGCCGACGCCCGCAAGCCAAATCACCGGGCGGCTCAACAAGAGGTAATCTCGGACGCTGGCTAACATGGTATCATGATACCCCACGCTTTGGGGTAATTCAATACCTCACTCGTCGTCCTGGCTGTCGCTTTTCTCGTCCGGCTTCTGTTTCGTCAGCCGCTTCAGCTTCTCGTCAAACCGTTTCTCGTCGTCGTCAGTTCCGAGTTCACGGGCGGCTTTGCGGAATTTGTCGAGTTGGGATTTATTGTCTGTCATGCAGCCATCCTGTCTACGACTTCCTCTACCTTGGAAATCTTGATCGTAGGCGCACCGACGCTTAATAACGCCAATTCCTGTTGCTCCCAGTTTTCGCTTTCATCATAGATAATACGTTGCAAGAGGTTTTCGTGGCTGGCCTGAGCCACATCCAGATTTGCAACTAGCCTACTTTTTATCGAACCATCATTCCTGTTTACTGGGTCAAGAATTAACTTTTGCCGGTTTGGCAGTAGCAGGACACTTCCAAACTTGTAACTCTTGGAACTATTTCCAAGAATCTCTAACGGTTCATGCAGTCGCATTTCAGAGTATCTGCGATCAACCAAGTCGCTAAGGAGATCGGCAACCCCTCGCTTTGAGTGCTTTGCGGCATTGTTCACCAGCCATTTGGATGCGTCGATTGCAGATGTCGCTAAATACGCGACCATGAAAGGCAACTCACCGGAACTCACCCTTTCTGAGTAGATTCGGCCTTTCTCAACCCTCAAACCCTCTCGGGTCAACTTGCTTGCCAACCCCTTAATGCTGAAATCAACGTCAAAACCATGTGCCATTGCGTCGGCAACAACAGCGCCTTCGTCACACACTATCCATCCATCCATTGCTGGCTGAACAGAGACATTCAGCAGTGAGCCGGAAGGAAGCATACAAGACGTGCGAACCAGCGCACCGTTTTCGGTGCGCCTCAAATTGCTCATGTCCGCAAGCACTTCCATAACATCGACCGCCATTAGAATAGTCCATTTGGCTTTGGCCAATCCGGCTCATCTGCCGATGTAGCAGCTATCCCGGTCAGGTCGCAAAACTGCCAAAACCCTTGACTTACTGTATCAATTTTTGCCTTAGAATCAAGTGCATAAGGCAGCTTCTTGTACAAGGCGGATGCCGTTGAAAACGTGCGGTTTTCTTCCCATGGATGATAGTGGTTCCCTTCAACGGCAAAAGGCCAGCCCATCGGGCGCTTCGGTCCGTTGATGTGTTCACCATCAGTTAGTGGAGCGCAGTCAAGGCGAAAGATGCAGGCCCCAAGGCCTTTTATCAAGAACCGGAATTCTTTTGGGTCCGTCCCCATGTGGGCATTTACCTCAAGGCGGAAGCCATGAGCCACGCCATCTTCTGCGATTTCACGCTGAAACTTGTAGACATTCGTTCGTTCGGAGAGATACCAGCCCCAAGAACCCTCAAGGGTTTTCTGAGCTTCAAAAAACTGGTCTACTCGAATCCTGCAGTCTTCCGTCATTTTGACGTTTTAGCAGTTAGGCCCTTGATAGGTAAGGCGCTTGCCAACCATCGCGCGCAACGCAATCTTGCCACGCTCCACATCTTCAACGCCATTGGCCTTGCGGTTGTTGTAGCGGAATTCAAACTCAGCCGCATACCGGTGCAGGTGCTTCTTGGCGCAATGCTGATACACGCCCTTCATGCCGCGCTTGAAGATGCTGAAATAGCCTTCGATGGTGTTCGTGTGAACGTCGCCGCGAACGTACTCACCTGCACCATGCCGCGTGAAATCGTGAGCGGCAAATTCGTTGGAAAGCGCGCGGTACTGGCTCGCCTCGTCTGTGTACACCGTCGCCTCTGCTGCGATGTTCGCCTTGAGGATCGGCAGAAGCGTCGTGGTTTTCAGATCATCGACCACGATATTCTTGGATTGACCCGTTGTGCGATCCACCAGCGTCAGCAGCTTGTGCTTGTGAGCGTAGCCACGGCCCTTCTTGCTGTGCTTCGGCTTGATCGTGCGGTCGTTGCCGATGAACGTCTCATCAACCTCGACCGTGCCGCCGCCAGCACCGAAATCCATGTTGCCGTCCGTGCGCATAGCCTCGCGGATGCGATGCTTCAGGAACCACGCGCTCTTGTACGTGACTTCCAAGACGCGGTGCATCTGGTGGCTGCTGATGCCCTTCTTGCTGGACACCATCAGGTGGATAGCTTGGAGCCACTTATGCATTTCGATGTGGCTTTCTTCGAAGATCGTACCCTTGCGGACGGTAAACTGACCACGGCATTCCTTGCAGCGCCACAGGCCGTGACGGACTTTGCCTTCCGGGTTCTTCTTGCTAGGCTTGGTGCGGATGCCTTCCAGCTTCACCGCGTTGTCTACCACGCCGCAATGCGGGCAGACCGGGCCATCCGCCCACAGCAGGTTTTCCACATGCTCAAAGGCAGCGGCTTCGTCGTGCATGTATTTGGCGGACAGAATGGACATGTTGCTAACTCCTTGTTCTCAATCTAGGAGTCATGCCTTGGTTTGTCAAGTATACAATCGCCCTTTTGTGACCCCGGGGGGCGATGTTCCGGCATGTCTGGCTGTATCTGAGGCTTTGGTCTGTCTATGGTGCCGCGGGAGGGCTGGGTGTGACGGAGGGCTTTGCATGTACCAGGTGATCGGAAATCTGCGGACGCGGACCTCGCGGGTGGTCTGGATGCTGGAGGAGCTGGGGGTGGCCTATGAGCTGGTTCAGGCCGGTCCGCATTCCGTCGAGGTGCTGGCGCGGAACACCTCGGGCAAGGTGCCGGTGCTGGTGGCCGAGGGGCAGGCGCTGACCGATTCGACGGCGATCCTGCAATATCTGGCGGATCGTCATGGTGCGCTGACCTTTGCCGCCGGTACGCTGGAGCGGGCGCGGCAGGACGGGATCACCCATTTCCTGCTGGACGAGGTGGATGCGCTGCTGTGGACTGCCTCGCGCCATTCCTTCGTCCTGCCGGAGGCCTGGCGGGTGCCCGAGATCAAGGAAAGCCTGCGCTGGGAGTTTCATCGCAGCCTGGAGCGGCTGGCCCTCCGGCTGGGCGAGGGGCCGTTCCTGATGGGCGGGGCGATGACCGTGCCCGACATCATCGCCGCGCATTGCCTGGGCTGGGCCAAGCAAGCGAAGTTTCCCGAGGCGCAAGGGGCGCTGGAGGCCTATCTGGCGCGGATGCGGGCGCGGCCCGCCCATCGTAAGGCCATCGGGGGGTGAGCCGGGCGTTGTGTTCCGGGCCTGTCTGTCTTGGCGGCGCGGCATCTTCGTTTTCAGGGGCAATCCGGGCGCGGTGGCGCCGCGAATCCGCAGTATGGCCGTGGGAGTCGGATCACGCCTTGCGCCGAGCCCAGGCGGCGGCGTGCCGTCCGGCGTGGCGACCGGTGGCCAAGCAGGCGGTCAGCAGGTAGCCGCCGGTGGGCGCTTCCCAGTCCAGCATCTCTCCGGCGGCGAAGACGCCTGGCCGGGCGCGCAGCATCAGCGTATCTGTCAGCGCGCTGATACGCAGGCCGCCGGCGGTGGAGATCGCCTCGGCCAGCGGCCGCAGCCCCGCATGGGGGATCGGCAGCGCCTTGAGCACGTCGGCCAGAGCGGGGCCATCCGGCAGCGGGCGGGCAAATTCGGAGAGCAGCGCCAGGCGGGCCGGATCCAGGCGAAGAACCTTGCGCATGTGGTTGGCCTGGCTGGTCTTGCCGCGCGGCCGGGCCAGGCGGGCGGCAATATCCCTGGCGCTGCGATCGGGGAGCAGATCGACCGTGAGCGGGGCGCCGTCGCGCAGGGCGCGGCTGAGGGTGTAGAGCGCGCCGCCTTCCAGCCCGCGGGCAGATATCACGTATTCGCCGCGGCTGCTGGCGGTGCCTGCGGTCAGGCGGGTGCCCTTGACCGGCAGGCCGAAATGGCGGGACATCGGGGCCGACCAATGGATTGACAGCCCCGCATTGGCGGGCTGGAACGGGGCGACATCGTCCAGATGCGCGGCCCAGGCCCCGTCGGAACCGAGCCGGGGCCAGCTGGCCCCGCCCATCGCCAGCACCGTGACCCGCGCCGTGATCTGTCGCGGACCGTCGGGTGTGTCGAAGGCGGCGGCGGCACCGTCCCACCCGGTCCAGCGCCAGCCGGTGCGCAGGGTTGCGCCGGTATCGTGCAGACGGGCGAGCCAGGCGCGCAGAAGGGGCGAGGCCTTCATCCCTTTCGGGAACACCCGCCCGGTGCTGCCGGTGAACAGGTCCTGCCCCAGCCCGCGCGCCCAGTGCTGCACCGCATCGGGGCCGAAGCCATGCAGGATCGGCGCCAGCCAGGGGGCGGCCTCGTGATAGGCGGACAGAAAGGCGTCTGCCGGTTCCTCTTTGGTGAGGTTCAGGCCGGATTTGCCCGCCATCAGGAATTTGCGCCCGGCGGTGGGCTTGGCCTCGGCCACCAGAACCGTCAGCCCGGCCTCCGTCAGCGCCTCGGCCGCCATCAGCCCGGCGGGGCCCGCGCCGATCACAAGCGCCCCCTGAAGATTTGCCGCCCCTTGAAGATTTGGCGCCACTCGGAGAATTGGCGTGTCCTGGGTCACGGGAGTCTCGGGCGGCGGGCGGGCATGGCGGGGTCGGAGAAGTGGGCCTTGTACCAGCCCGGCCA
>CAYGRI010000374.1:0-4331 GCA_964352155.1 uncultured Maritimibacter sp.
GTGGCGGTGGGGGGGGGGGCGGGGGGCGCCTCTGCCGGGGTTTCGCCGTTCTGCGCGGCGTCATATCCGGCGGCGAAGGCGCGCAGCGAGGGTTCCACGCCCCGCCCCCCCCGGCGAATGGACTCTTCAAAGGCGGCGCGGTCAAAGGGCAGCACCCCGGACCCCGCCAGCGCCCCGAACAGCGAGGCAGAGATCACCGACCCGTTCGACACCGCCAGCTTTTCCATATCCGCCATGATCAGCCGGTGCGCCGCGATCTCTGCCCCCGCGCGGACCTCGTCGGACGAGGCGATGCCGTCGCCCGGCACCGACTTTTCCGACACCGCCAGTGCGCGGTGGGTGGAGGCGATCAGCGTCGTCCGGTCCGGCGTCACAAAGCCGCGCAGGATGGCGCGCCCGGCCTCCATCATCTCGGCGGCGATCAGAACGTCCACATCCCCGCCCGCCGGCGCCAGCGAGAAAACCGGATTCCCGGCGCCGTCCTGCGGCACCATTTCCATGTAATAGATCGTGGCTCCGGTGCGCTGGGCGACCCCGGCGACACTGGTGGCCTGGCAGGCATAGCCCTGCGACCGCGCCAGATCCTCGATCCAATTGGTCAGCACGCCGCCGCCCTGGCCGCCGACGGCCATGATCGCCAGCTTGATGATCCCGTCCAGCCGCGCGTCCGGGGCCCGCGGCGTCAGCATCGGCGTTGCGTCGTTCATGACTGGCCCTCGGGAAAGATCAGCTGCCGCGCCTCTCGCCGGGCCTGCAATCGGCCGATGACGCTGGCGCGCACCCCGGCCCACCAGCGTTCCAGCCCGCTGGGATTGTGGATCACATCGGCGCGGTAGAACGAGGGGCAAAGCACCGCGGCATCGGCCACCTCGCCGCAATTTCCGCAGCCGACGCAGGTCTGGTCGATCGAGGCGACAGGATCGTCGCGCAGCGGATCGTTCAGCGTTTTCAGCGACAGCGACGGACAGCCCGACAGGCGGATACAGGCGTGATCGCCGGTGCAGACGGCCTCGTCCACGCCAAAGCGCGGCGCCTCGACCCGGCGGCCCTCCTTGATCGCCCGGGAGCGCAAGGGTTTCTCGCGCCGCTGCCGGTTCAACATGCATTCGGACGAGGCGACGATGACCTTGGGGCCGTCGTAGTCGGTGGTCAGCGCCTCTCGCAGGACCTTGACCATCTGCGGCACGTCATAGGTGCGGTCGATCTGCCGGATCCAGGTCACGCCGACGCCCTTCAGCGCGTCAGAGATCGGATGGTTCGTCGCCTTGGACGCGTTCGCCGCCCGGCTTGACAGGATGTCTTGCCCGCCCGTGGCGGCGGAATAGTAATTGTCGACGATCAGCGCCACGCTGTCGGATTTGTTGAACACCATGTTCCCGATCGAGGAGGACAGACCGTTGTGCCAGAACCCGCCATCGCCCAGGATCGAGATCGCCCGCTTTTCGCCGCCCCCGTCAAACGCCGCATTGGAGGCGGGGCCAAGGCCGTAGCCCATCGTTTGACCGCCAATCTCGAACGGAGGCAGTGACCCGAACAGGTGGCACCCGATGTCGGCGCTGGTCTGATGCTGGCCCAGTTCCTGCTCCACCAGCTTCATCGCCGCAAAGATCGGGCGTTCCGGGCAGCCGGTGCAGAAGCCTGGGGGGCGGATCGGCACAGTTTGGGACAGGTCGGGGATCTCTGGGTCCGGCCTGTTGGGCGCGCGGATCTTGTCGGGCAGCAGGGCGGGGGTGGTCTTGCGCAGGAACTCGGAAATCCCGTCCAGCATGACCTGGCCGGTGTATTCCCCCGCCATCGGCAGCACGCCCTTGCCGTAAAAGCCGATCCGGCTGCCTGCGCGGAACAGGGTGGTGGCCAGTTGCTGTTCGATAAACTCCGGCTGGCCTTCTTCGACCACCAGAACGGCGTCTTTCCCCTCGCAGAACTCCAGAAACTCGTCGGGCACCAGCGGATAGGTCACGTTCAGCACATAAAGCGGCACCTCGGTCTTGCCATACAGATCCGCCAGCCCCAGCCGTTGCAGCGCACGGATCACGCCGTTGTACATCCCCCCCTGACAGACGATGCCGACAGGGGCCTTGTCCGGCCCGAAGACCTCGTTGAGCTTGTGTTCCCGGATGTAGTTTTGCGCGTCGGGCCAGCGGTTCTTTATCTTGTCCTGCTCGTGGATATAGCTCATCGGGGGCAGGACGACGCGGCTGAAGTCCTTTTGCGGATTGGCCAGCGCATCGCGCACCGTGAGCTTGGGCTTGACGTTGTCGCGGGTTTCGAAGCTGCCGGTGACATGGCAGGACCGGATCCGCACCATCAGCATGACGGGGGTATTGCTTGCCTCTGACAGAGCAAACCCGTCGCCCACGGATTTGACGATCGAAGGCAGGTTCGGCCGCGGATCCAGCAACCAGAACTGCGACTTCATCGCGAAGGCATGGCTGCGTTCCTGCATGATAGAGGAGCCTTCGCCGTAATCCTCGCCCACGATCACCAGCGCGCCGCCGTTCACCCCCGAGGAGGTCAGGTTCGCCAAAGCGTCCGACGCCACGTTGACGCCGACCGGCCCCTTGAACGTCACCGCGCCCCGGATCGGATAATGCACCGAGGCGGCCAGCATCGCGGCGGCTGCGGCCTCCGATGCGTTCGCCTCGTACCGCACGCCCAGCTCGCCCAGAAGATCCTCGGCATCGGCCAGAACGTCCATCAGATGGCTGATCGGGGCCCCCTGATAGCCGCCGACATAGCCGACGCCGTTCTCCAGCAGCGCCTTGGTCAGGGCAAGAATCCCCTCGCCGGTAAAGGTATCGCCGGCGCCTTTGCGCAGGTGCTCGACCTCGGCTTTGAACGATCTTTCGGCCACGTCTTTTTGTCCTTGGGTTACTGCGAGGGGTCGGTGTTCGACCACAGCACCGGGCCGCCGTCCGCCTCGTATGCCATGCCTTCGGGGAAAGAGATCAGTTCCATTTGCAGCCCCCACGGCGCAAAGAAATACAGGATGGTCTGGCCTGCGGCGGGGCCTTCGTTGACAGGTAGGGGACCCAGCAGGGTGCGGATGCCCTGGGATTCGAGATATTCCGCCGCCGCGCCGATATCGTCCACATAGAGCGCGATGTGATGCCCGCCGATATCGCTGTTGCGCGGGCGCACAATCGCCTGATCGGGCGCGTCGTAGTCGAACAGCTCGATATTGCTGCCGAAACCGCAGCGCAGCAGGCGGATCTCGTTGACGACGGCGCGGGGGGCCACGTCCAGCAGATCCTGCATGAAGCTGCCCTCGTCATCGCGGAACGGCCCGAAGGCGGTGGCGCGCTGGCAACCGAGGATGTCGGTAAAGAAGGCTTCGGCCGCGTCGATATCAGGGACCGTCAGGCCGATATGGTTGACGCCGCGCATTCCGGGCAAAGGGTCCGCGAGGGCGGGCGCGGCAAGGACCGATGCTGCCAGTGCCAGGGCCGTGATGGTCTGTCTCATCCAGTCTCTCCCGTTGGGTGTATCGCAAAGGTCAAATGTCGTGCACGCGCACGTTGCGCAGGATCTTTTGCAAGGTGCCCACAAAGGCGCGCTGTTCGTCGCTTTCGATGCCGCGAAACATGCGGGCATAGCTTTGCGCCATATGCGGCCACAGCCGGTCATACGCCACGCGCCCCTCGGCGGTGAGATAGAGCCGGGTCGCGCGGCTGTCGTCGGCATCCGTCTGGCGCCGAACCAGCCCCTCGCGGTCCAGCTTTTCCAGCGCGCGCGACAGGGTCGATTGTTCCACGACCGCATAGACCGCCAGTTCGCGGATCAGGATCCCGTCGATCACCGACAACACGGCCAAAGCGCGCATCTGCGGGGTGGTCAGGCCCAGCGTCGCCATCTCTTCGCGCAGTGCGGCGTTGTAGCGGCCCATGATCCGGTTCATCAGATAGGGCGCAAAGTTCTCCAGCCCCATCTCGCCCAGGCGGGCGGGCGGAGTATCGTCAGGCACGGGGCGGTCATTGACGTTCACGCGCCCATCCTTTTCGCAAGGTTAAAGCCCGAGCCGCCGCCCAGACCCGGCCCGGGATGGGTCGCGGCGCCGATCACATGCAGATTGCGGATCGAGGTGGCGTAATTGGCACTGTCGGGGAAAGGGCGCCAGACGAAGAACTGGTCGATCTCGCAGGACCCGCCATAGGGGTCGCCGCCGACGAGGTTTGGGTTCAGTGCCTCGAGATCCGCAGGGGAATAGGCGCGGCGCTGCAGCTTTATGGCGTCGAAATTACGGATATGGGCGCGCAGGATACCTTCCAGCCGGTCGGCAAAGGCCTCTCGGCCGGTCTCGGTCCAGGCGGGGCAGTCGGTGGCGATCTGAC
>CAYGRI010000374.1:4341-5051 GCA_964352155.1 uncultured Maritimibacter sp.
CCTCCGGACAGCGGGACGGGTCCAGCCGGTGGGGCTGGCCGACGCAGATCGTGGGGACGGCGGGCAGCAGGCCGCGCACCGCTTCGTTCGACGACCGCGACACCGCGTCGATCCCGTCGGTCAGGTGGATCAGAGCCACGTCCCCCATGCCATCGGCGATCCAGTCGGGCTCTGCGTCCAGGGCGTAGTGCAACTGGAAATTGCCGCGCCCGTGGCGATAGCTGCGCGCGGCGGCGGCTTCGGGCTTCGGCGCCGGGTCCAGCATCGCCAGCAGCCGCGACGGCGGCAGAGAGGCGATGACCTCGCTGGCGGCAATGGCGGTGCCATCGGCTGTCTCGACCCCGGTGGCCGTCCCGTTGCTGGTGGTGATCCTGGTCACCTCGGCGCCACAGCGCACTTCCCCACCCTTTGCTTCGATCAGTTTGACGAAAGCGTCTGCGGCAGCCCCTGCCCCGCCCTTGACCACCGGCGCCCCAGCGGCCTCTAGCGCAAAGGCGATCACCCGGCCCATCTGTCCGGAATAGGTGCTTTCGGGGGTCACGCCGGTCTGCAGCACCCACCGCGCGAACACGGCCTGCACCTCGGCCGACAGCTTGTCCAGCTTGTCGGTGGCCTTGGCCAGACGCTTGAGCACGGCGTCCTCGCGGTCGGCCAGCGTGTCGAGCTCGTCCTGCGCGGTGCGCACCTGGTCGCGCAGCGCACCCAGACCC
>CAYGRI010000375.1:0-5026 GCA_964352155.1 uncultured Maritimibacter sp.
CTCTGCCACCATGATCCCCCATTCAGGTGTCGGGGGTCGGACGCCAAGGCCAATGAACGAAAGGCCCGCCGCATTCAGGATCGCCCAGCCGAGGTTCAGCGAGACCTGCACCATCATCGGCGGCAGCGCGTTAGGAAAGATATGCATCGCCAGCACGCGCAGATCGGAATTGCCCGCCAGCTTGGCCGCCTGGGCAAAGCCCGCGTTGCGGCGGATGTTGACCTCTGCCCGGACAAGGCGGGCGTAGAAGGGCACGTTGATGATGGCGGTGGCGTAGATGATGTTTTCGATGGTATTGCCCAGCGCCGCGACGATGCCCATGGCCAGCACGAACAGCGGGAAGGCCATGATCGTGTCGAGCACGCGGTTCAGCACGATGTCCAGCCAGCCGCCCCAATAGCCCGCGATGCTGCCCAGCACCGAGCCGATGACAAAGGAAAGCGCCACCGCGGCGATGGAAATCGACAGGTCCAGCCGGGTCGCGACGATCACACGGCTAAAGACATCGCGGCCCACGCTGTCGGTGCCGAACCAATGCTGCCATGAAGGCGGCTGCAGCGCATTCGTGGCATTGGTCTGCAGCGGGTCATAGGGCACGACATAGGGCCCGAAGACGGCGGACAGCACGATCAGCGCGAACATGGTGAAGGCCAGCAGGGTCACCGGGTTCGACCGCAACACGTAGATCAGGTGATCCATTCCGCCCGGCGCTTTCGGCTTATGTGTGACATCGGTCATTGCGAGGAAAATCCGATGCGAGGGTCGATGAACGTATACGCCAGGTCGATCACCAGGTTCAGCGCCACGAACAGCAGCGCCATCGCCAGCACAAAGCCCTGCACGGCGGCGTAGTCGGAGACCACCAGCGCCTCGACCGCGTAAGATCCGATGCCAGGCCAGGCAAAGACCTTCTCCACCAGCACATTGGCGCCCAGGGCAAAGGAAAACACCATGCCCAGCGTGGTCACCACCGGCAGCAGCGCGTTGCGGAAGGCATAGCCGAACAGCACCGTGCGGTTGGACAGCCCCGCCGCCCGCGCGGTGCGGATGAAATCCGACGACAGCGCCGTCAGCATCGCCGCCCGGGTCATCCGGGCAATCGGCGCAAGGGTGAACAACGCCAGAGTCGTGGCGGGCAGGATCAACTGCTTGGCGGCGCCGCGCATCGTCTCCCAGTCGCCCATCAGGGCGGCGTCGATCAGGTAAAAGCCGGTGACGTGGTCCGGGTCGAGATACAGAAAATCCAGCCGTCCCAGAGGCGAGGGCGCGATCCCCAGCAGATAATAAAATATATAGATCAGCACGATCCCGGTGAAGAAGGTGGGCAGCGACACGCCCGCCGTGACCAGCACCCGGCAGGTATGATCCACCCAGGATCCGGGCCGCGTCGCCGCCAGGATGCCCAGCGGGATCGCGATGGCGCAAGACAGCAATA
Source organism: uncultured Maritimibacter sp. (assembly GCA_964352155.1). GTDB lineage: Bacteria > Pseudomonadota > Alphaproteobacteria > Rhodobacterales > Rhodobacteraceae > Psychromarinibacter. The sequence goes on from CAYGRI010000375.1 coordinate 1,436, forward strand.
GCGCCGTCAGCGTCAGTTCCAGCGAGGCGGGCAGCCGTTTCGCCAGGTCGCTGGCCACCGCCTGCCCAGTCGAGATCGACTGCCCCAGATCCCCCGCCAGCAAATCCCCGACATAGAGGAAGAATTGTTGCAGCAGGGGTTTGTCCAGACCCAGCGCTTCGCGGATCTCCTGGATAGAGGCTTCGTCCGCCGCGGCACCGGCAAAGTACGCCGCCGGATCGCCGGGCAGCGCGCGGGTCAGCAGAAAGCTGATCACCACGACGCCGATGACGACCGGTATCGACTGCGCGATCCGCCAGCCGGCGGCGCGCAGTCGGGGATAGGCTGCGGCGGCCATGGCTCAGGCGCCGGCCAGCGGGCGCACGTCGAGCTGCCGGTGGAACCAGAACTCGTAGCCGTCCGCGCCGTTGGTCGCCACGTTCAGCGCTGGCTGGTACAGCGGGATCCGCGGCAGATCTTCCAGCACGATCTCGAACATCCGCTTGATCTTGGGCGCATATTCAGGGTCGTCCATCGGCATGTGCAGCGTCGCGTTGACCAGTTCTTCGACCTCTTCGTTGCGGTAATTGGACGAGTTGAAAAGATGCCCGTCCTGATAGGCCCAGAAGAAGTAGTAATCGGGGGTGTTCAGCCAGCCGCCGAAGTTTTCCAGATGCAGCGCCAGACGCTTTTCGACCAGCGCGGCGGTCCGCCAATTGGCGCCGGGGATCTTCTCGATCTCGGTGACGATGCCGATCTTGGCCAGCGCCTCCTGGATCAGCAGGGCGGTGGGTTCCATCCACGACAGGTCGATGCTGATCGACAGCGGCACCTCGAACCCGTCCGGAAAGCCGGATCTGGCCATATGTTCGCGGGCCTTGTCGAGGTCGGTGTAATACTGCGTCTTGCGCGGCCAGGCGATGTCGTCAATCTCTGCCGACCCGCCCCACAGCGGCGCGCCCCGGCCATAGGCTGCGGCCTGGAAGATGTCTTCGTAGGGCACCGCATAGGCCACGGCCTTGCGCACGTCGGGATCCTGGAATGGCGCGAAATTCGTGTTGGTGCACAAACAGTTGATGCAGTTCTCGATCGGGGTGGAATAGACTGTGACGATATCGGCCAGCTCTGCCGCGTCCTTGTCGGGGATGTCGAAGGACATCTGCACGTCCCCCCGCTCGATCAGCGCACGGCGGGTCGCGGGGCTGGGCACCTCGCGCAGCACAACGCGGCGCAGGGCGGGCAGCGGGCCACCGACCCAATCGTCGTTGCGGTCATAGACAAGCTGTTCGCCCGGCGACCAGCGCGCCACCTTGAAGGCCCCCGATCCGGCCGGGGTCATATGCAGATACTCCATCGCCCAGGGGTCATCCTCGGTCGCATTCGCCTTGGCAACCGCCGAGTTGATGACGAAGGGCACAGGCACCGCCAGATCCGGGATCGTCAGCTTTGAAGGTTGGTCCAGCGTGATCGCAAAGGTGTTTTCGTCGATGGCGGTGAACTGGTCGGGCCGCTCCAGCCCACCGGCCTTCATCTGCACCGTCGGGAAGCCGCCCACCGACACCGCGCGGTCAAAGGACCATTTCACATCCTCCGCCGTGACCTTCGCCCCGTCCCAGAAGGTCGCGTTCGGCTTGAGCTTGAAGGTGATCGTCAGGCCATCCTCGGACACCGTCCAGCTTTCCGCCAGTTCCGGCACGATCTGCTCGTAATCATAGGACAAGCCGCCGCCCGGCGCCTCCTTGGTGCCAAAGGACACCAGCCGATCATAGCAATTCACCGCGACCTGGTACGAGGCGCGGTTCGTCCCCGTCCGGTGCAGGTCCAGGCTGTTGATCGTCTGGCCGGTCACAACGACCAGCGTGTCGGATCCCTGAGCCGCCGCGGGCAGCGCCCGCAGGAAGGGCAGGACAGAGGCGCCCGCCGCGCCCATCTTCAGGAAATTGCGTCGTGATGTGTCGGTTGTCATGGAAAATCCTCTCGCCGCTGGTGCCGCCGCTGCAGAATCGGCGTTCAGAGGCAGCATGTTCTGGATCAACGTTCACTTCTATTGCTATAAAATCACAAGAGCGGTGCATTTTTCGCAACGCTAAGGGGTTAAGCGAACAAAATGAGACACTTGAAGACCTTTGACCTGATCGAGGCGGTGATGCGCGCGGGCTCCATTCGCAAGGCGGCGGAGGATATGAACCTGACCGCCTCGGCGCTGAACCGGCGAATCCAGAGCTTTGAGCAGGACTTCGGCTGGGCCATTTTCGAGCGTCTGCCCCGGGGGATGCGGCTGAACCCGGCGGGCGAATTGCTGATGCAGCACATCCGGTCGCAGCGCACCGACATGACGCGGGTGCAGGGCCAGGTGGCGGATCTGGCCGGAGAGCGGCGGGGCCATGTCTCTATCGCCTGTTCGCAGGCCTTGCTGCCGTATTTCCTGCCACAGCAGATCGCGATCTACCGGGCCGCGCATCCAGAGGTGACGTTTTCGGTCAATGTCAGGGACCGGGCGCAGGCGGAACGCGATCTGGCCACCTTCAGCAGCGATCTGGCGCTGGTGTTCGAGCCGGTGCATCTGGTGGAATTCGAAGTGCTGTTCGCTCTGCCCCAGCCAGTGAACGCGGTGTTTCGCAGCGACAGCCCGATGGCCCGTAAGGACAGTTTGCGGCTGCGCGATTGCCTGAGCCACAAGCTGGCCCTGCCCTCTGCCGCCTATGGGGTGCGGCATTTGCTGGAACTGGGCGCCAAGCGGGCTGGCCATGTGCTGAAGGCGGCGGTCGAAACGGAATCCTTCGAGTTGATCCGGCACTATGTGGAACATGAAAACACCGTGGGCTTTCAGATCCCGATCGGCCTCAACAGCACGCGGCAAGGCGCGATCGCCTATCGCCCCGTGCAGGAACGCGATGTGCCCGCCGGCCATCTGTTCCTGGGCCAGATGAAGGGGCGGACCCTGCCCGTGGCCTCGGCCCGCTTCTCGCAACAGCTCATGGCCGCGCTGGCCGCCGAAGCGGACCGTGCCGCGCGCCGCTAGGGTCAGGCCCTTAGGCCGGATGCACCGTCCAGCGGCGGCCAAGATCCGCCAGCCCCGCCGCGATCAACTCTGCCAGAACCGTTTCGTCGATATCGGCCAACGTATTGACATACAGGCAGGACTTTCCGATCCTGTAGGTCCCCAGCCGACCCAGGATCTCGCCAAAGACCGAATAGCCGGGCAGGATGTAGATCGAATGCGCTGCCTTGCGCGGCGAGAATCCGGTGGCCAGAAAGTCGCCCTCGCGCCCGCTGTCATAGACGTAGTGATAGCGGCCGAAACCCACGATCGACGGCCCCCACAGGACCGGAGCGAACCCCGTCACCTCTTGGAACAGCGCGTCAAGGCGCAGCGCCTCTTCCCGTTTTCGCAGGGGTTCCACCGCGGCCAGAAAGGCGGCGACATCCGCTGCGGTGGCTTGGGTCTTGTTGCCGGACATGAACCATCTCCTCACTGATCCCAATGTCGCAATCCTGCCACAACCCTCCCCCGGCGCGCTAGGGCCTGCCCCCTTTCCCTCGCGTGCACGCCGGGTCATAAAACGTCCCATGACAGATCCTTCCGCCGACACGCCCCCAACGGCCACGCCC
>CAYGRI010000376.1:0-5016 GCA_964352155.1 uncultured Maritimibacter sp.
GTCTTCCACATCCAGCGCCCGCAGGAACGAGCCCGCGCTGTCGCGCCAGGTCCAGACCAGCGCCAGATCCCCCGCCGCCTCAAGCAGCGGGACAGAGAAGGCATCCACGTTCTCGGGCGCCTCGACCATCACCTCGATCTCGTCGGCCACCCCCTCGCGGTTGAAGAAGCTCTGCGCCTCGGCGAAGGGCATGTAAACGCGGGTGCGGTCGATGTCATAGCGGCCGGCCGAGAAGATATAGACGACCTCATAGGACACGATCCGCGGACTGACGCCCAAAGCGGTGCGCACCCCGTTCGGAGAGATGATCTTGATCCGGTCGCCGATGGTGGCCTGCAACTCTCGCGCCACGCCGGATCCGATGGCGATGCCCTCGTTGAACCGGTCGATCTCGCCTTGGGAGGTCTCGCTGTCGACGATCCGGGGCAGCCCCTTCAGATCCTCCAGCGTGATGCCGTAAACCTCGACCCCGGTGTTGTTGGACCGCATGTTGGCCATCACCTGGCCCTTAATCAGCGGCGCCGCGCGGGTCACACCGGGAAGGGCGGCGATCCGGTCGGCCAGCTCGGTGTAGTCGGGGATCGCCCGCGTGGTCTGGCCGCTGTCGGTGACATAGACGCTGGAATAGACTGTGACATGCGCGTTGGCCCCCAGGATCGTGTCCACGAATTCGGCCCGGAACCCCGAGCGTACCGCAAGGGTCGCGATCAGCGCAAAGACGGCCAGCGTAATGCCGACGAGGCTGATCCATGTCATCACCGACACGCCACCCTCGGCCCGCCGGGCCCGGAGGTAGCGCCATGCAATCATCCATTCGAAACGGGAGAAACCAGCCATGCGCGCAGCCATATCCAAACGCGCGGTCACGTCAAGCCGCAGGCACCTCCCGTACACCGGAGTGTGACCTTGCCGCGCGGCGCGGCGCCTAGGCTGTCCCGCGCGGGCGGCGGCGGAACAGCCGTGCCAGAAGGGCGAACAGCAGGCCCAGGCCCAGCCAGCCCCCGGCAAATCCGATACCGGCGAACATCAGCCCATCGGTCGAAGCGGGCACGGCCGGGCGGAAATCCTCCCACGTGCGGCGGGCGAGGTCGGGATCGGTGAAGCGGTGCAGCTGGGCCAGACGCGCCAGCGGATCGGCCTGCCGCAACGCGCTGTAATCCGCCGAAAGCGCCTCGTACCGGTTGATCTGACCGGCCAGCGCGGTTTGCAAATCGGATTGAAAGGCGGACCCGTCCAGATCGGCCAGCGCTTCTTCGCGGGTCATTCCGGCAGAGGCCGCGGTGGCGTCAAAGGCCAGCACGATGGCGCGCAATTCGTCCACGGCACCGGACAGGCGCTGCATGTATTGTTGGGTGAACTCGGGAAATTGCGAGAATCCCACCGCCCCCGCGATGCCCGCTGCCATACTGAGTGTCCGGATCATGCCTGCCTCGGTCGTCCGATGTTTTGCCGGCATGATAGCGCAGAACCCGGCGGCAGGGAATGCGCCAGACGCCTCCCCGCGCCATCGTCTTTGTACCGAGGCTATTTCGCTGCCTTGGCTTTGGTCGATTTCTTTTTGATCTTCGCCTTCGCCGCGCCGGAGTCAGAGGTTTTCGCCTTAGCTTTGGCTTTGACCTTCGCCTTGGCTTTGGCTTTGGCTTTGTCGTTAACCTTGTCTTTGGTTTTGGCTTTTACCTTGGGCTTGTCTTTAACCTTTGCCTTGGTGGCCGTCTTGGTCTCTGATGCCTCCTTTTCCGCTTTTTTCTTCGGCGCCTTGGTCTTTGCCTTGTCGTCGGCCTTGGCGGCTGCCGCTTTCTTCGCAGCGGGCTTGGCCGCCTTGTCTTTCGCGGGCTTTTTCGTCTTGGCGGCCGTCTTTTTGCTTTTCTTGACTGCTTTGGCGCTCTCCTTGCCCTTGCGGGGCGCCTTGGGACCGGGGCCGGTCGCGGCGGCGCCGCTTTGTGCCAAGGATGAATCGGTGTCCGCCTCCGGCGCGGCACCGCTGTCTTGCGGGACCGTGGCCTCCTCTACGGCAGAGCCGGACGGGGCAGACCGTTCGGGGGCGGGGTCCGCCATCGGCGCCGGACGCGCTGAAACGACCGCGCCAGGGGCCGTCGCGTCGCCAACGCCCGGTTTGCCGCCGGTTTCGGCGCTCGTCTCACCGCCGGTTCCGGGTCCGGCCTTGGGGCCAGATTCGGGACCTGTATCAGGGCTGGCTTCACCGCCAGTCTCGGCGGCCGTTTCGCGGCTGGTCGCGGGGTCGGTCTGGGGCCCAGTCTTGTTGCCGGTGCTGGACGCAGCTACGGCGCCGGTCCCGGACGCAATTTCGAGGCCGGGCGTGGGCGCAGTCTCGGGGCCGGGCGTGGGCGCAGCCTCGACGCCGGTCTTTGCCGGAGCAGCCGGGGCTGTCGCAACACCGGTCAGGCTTTCGCGTGCCGCTTCCAGCAACTTTTCGGCCCGGGCGCCGGCGATGCCAGGAACAGCTCTGAGCCCTTCGGCCCCGGCCGCCACCATAGCCGCGGCATCCGTGATCCCCGCCGTCTGCAGGGCACGCGCAAGCGACGGCCCCACACCTTTTACTTTCGTCAGATCTGACATGGTCTTGGTTCCATAGCCAGCGCAGGATGGCCCGACCGGGCCAGCCCGCGCGGCGCGCCCTTAGGCGGCTTTCTTCAAGGCTTTCTTGGCTTTCTTCAGCTTGGCTTCCTGGCGCTGAACCTTCGCGGCACGCGCTTTGACTTCTTTCTTCAGGCTCTTGATCGTGGCTTTCTTGGACATGCGATACTCCGCTGTTAAGGTCGGCCCCATGCCGACCAAGGCACTCTGTATATCACAAAGATCGCAAATGTATATACCCTTTTAGATCAAATCAGAGCCTTCTTGCCCGCAGACCGACCCAAGCGCAGCAACTGACCTAAGCGCAGCAATTGCAGCGCCCGGGTCCATGCACCAGACGATCCGCAACCAGTTCTGGCTTGATCTCCTCGCTTTCGCCGGTGCGCCGGTCGGTCAGTTCGACAACGCCGTTTTTAAGACCGCGCGGGCCGACCGTGATCCGGACCGGCAAGCCGATCAGATCCATGGTGGCGAATTTGGCGCCCGCCCGCTCGTCACGGTCGTCATAAAGAACGTCCAGCCCGCGCGCGCCCAGCGCCTTGTAAAGATCCTCGCAGGCCTCATCGGTGGCCGCGTCGCCCTGGCGCAGGTTGACGATGCCCACTTGGAAGGGAGCGACCTCCCACGGCCAGATGATGCCCTTGTCGTCGTGGTTGGCCTCGATCAGCGCCCCGACCAGACGGGACACGCCGATCCCGTGGCTGCCCATATGAACCGGCACCGCCTTGCCGTCCGGGCCTTGCACCGTCGCGCCCATCGCCTCGGAATACTTGGTGCCGAAGTAAAAGATCTGTCCCACCTCGATCCCGCGCGCGACCTTGCGGCGGTCTTCGGGGACCTGGTTGAACACCGCCTCGTCATGGGTCTCGTCGGTGCGGGCATAGCGAGAGGTGAATTCTTCCAGCACCGCCGCGCAGGCCTCGACGCTGTCATAGTCGATCTCGCGGTCGCCGAATTTCAGGTCGGTGATCTGGCTGTCATAGAAGACCTCGGACTCGCCGGTTTCAGCCAGGACAAGGAATTCATGGGTGTCGGCGCCGCCGATGGGGCCGGAATCGGCGCGCATCGGGACCGCCTGCAGACCCATCCGCTCGTAGGTTCGCAGATAGCTGACCAGATGGCGGTTGTAGGCGTGCAGCGCGTCTTCCTTCGTCAAGTCGAAATTGTAGCCGTCCTTCATCAGGAATTCGCGGCCGCGCATGACGCCGAACCGGGGGCGCACCTCGTCCCGGAACTTCCACTGGATGTGGTACAGCGTCATCGGCAGGTCCTTGTACGAGGACACATGCGACCGGAAGATGTCGGTGATCATCTCTTCGTTCGTGGGACCGTACAGCATGTCGCGGTCGTGCCGGTCGCGGATCCGCAGCAATTCCGCGCCGTATGCGTCATAGCGGCCCGACTCGCGCCACAGATCCGCCGATTGCAGGGTTGGCATCAGAACCGGGATGTGGCCTGCGCGCTGCTGCTCCTCATGCACGATCTTCTCGATCTTGCGCAGGACACGGTAGCCCAGCGGCAGCCAGGAATAGATCCCGGCGCTGGCCTGTTTGATCATCCCGGTGCGCAGCATTAGCCGGTGGCTGGCGATCTGCGCCTCGGCGGGGGTTTCCTTGAGCACGGGCAGGAAGTAGCGGGAAAGGCGCATGGGGCGTCCTGTTGGTTCTGAGGTCGCACCGGTTTTGGGCCAACTGGGCGCCGATGGCAAGGTTGCGCTGGGGACAACCAGCGCGCAAGCGGGGGCCAGCCCCCGGACCCCCGGAATATTTATGGCCAGAAGAAGATCCGACGCGGGACCGGAATTAGCGGTTTACGAGACCGTTACAAAGGATATTCTGCACCTGCGAAATAGCGTTTACGGGGAAGTGGATGGCCGAGTTTCAAAAGATCCTGATTGCCAACCGGGGCGAGATCGCCATCCGGGTCATGCGGGCGGCCAACGAGCTGGGCAAGCGCACCGTCGCGGTCTATGCCGAAGAGGACAAGCTGTCGCTGCACCTGTTCAAGGCCGATGAGGCCTACAAGATCGGGGCGGGGCTGGGGCCGGTGCAGGCCTATCTGACGATTGACGAGATTATCCGGGTGGCCAAGCTGTCGGGCGCCGATGCGATCCATCCCGGCTATGGCCTGCTGTCCGAGAACCCCGATTTCGTCGAGGCCTGCGCCGCCAACGGCATTACCTTCATCGGGCCGAAGGCCGAGACGATGCGCGCTTTGGGCGACAAGGCCTCTGCCCGCCGGGTGGCGATTGCCGCCGGGGTGCCGGTGATTCCGGCGACCGAGGTTCTGGGCGATGACATGGCGGCCATCGCCAAGGAGGCTGCCGAGGTTGGCTATCCGCTGATGCTCAAGGCCTCCTGGGGCGGCGGCGGGCGCGGGATGCGGCCGATTATGGGCCCCGACGAGCTGGAGACGAAGGTC
>CAYGRI010000377.1:0-5016 GCA_964352155.1 uncultured Maritimibacter sp.
CGCTAGAAAGGCGCAACGCCCTCCGCAATTCCCCGCCCCCCGGACCGGCCCTCAGCACGGGGGGCGCCCAAGGCGTCTGGCCCTTCGGAATGCAGATTGCCCAAAGCCGGGGCGGTTTGTGAAGCCCATCTTTGCCGTAGCGCAGCGCGAGGCAATTGTGTAAGGGCGAGGCCCATGACATCCACCCTTACGCTTCGCCGTCCCGACGACTGGCACCTGCACCTGCGCGACGGCGCCATGATGCAGGCCGTCCTGCCCGAAACCGCCCGTCATTTCGCCCGCGCGATCATCATGCCGAACCTGGTGCCGCCCGTCGTCACCGGCGCCCAGGCGGCCGCCTATCGCGACCGGATCCTGGCCGCCCTGCCCGACGGCATGGTGTTCGAACCGCTGATGACCCTCTACCTGACCGAAACCTCCGATCCGGCGGATGTGGCCCAGGCCGCCGCCTCGGGGCTGGTGCGCGCGGTCAAGCTCTATCCCGCCGGGGCCACCACGAATTCCAGCGCTGGCGTGCACGACGTCGGCAAGGTTCGCCGCGTGCTGGAGACGATGGCAGAGATCGGCCTTCCGCTCTGCGTCCATGGCGAAGTCACCGATTCCGACATCGACATTTTCGACCGAGAGGCAGTGTTCATTGACCGCGTGCTGGATCCGTTGCGCCGCGCCACCCCCGGCCTGCGCGTGGTGATGGAGCATGTGACCACCGCGGACGGCATCGACTATGTCACCGATCAGGCCGACATGGGCGCGACGATCACCGCGCATCACCTGGTGATCAACCGCAACCATATCCTCGTGGGCGGGATCAAACCGCATTACTACTGCCTGCCCGTCGCCAAACGCGAGGAACACCGCCAGGCGCTCGTCGCTGCGGCCACTTCGGGCGATCCGCACGTCTTTCTGGGCACCGACAGCGCACCGCATACCGATGCGCTCAAGGAGCATGCCTGCGGCTGCGCGGGCTGTTTCACCGCGACCAACACCCTGTCCGTGCTGGCCGAAGTGTTCGAGACCGCCGAGGCGCTGGACCGGCTGGAGGCGTTCGCATCGCTGAATGGGCCGGCCTTCTACGGCCTGCCCGCCAACGAGGACCGGATCACCCTGACCAAGGGCGCGCCGGTCGCCTACCCCGCCAAGATAGAGACCGGCGATGGCCCGGTCACCGTCTTCGACCCCGGCTTTGCGCTGCATTGGTCGGTCACCCCCTGACGCACGCCCGCCCCGCCTCCCAGGGCGGGGCAAGCTGTTTTTGACGCAAGAACAAGGACATGCGGATGATCCCTTCCTCCTACCCGGCCGCTGACGAGATCGCCCGACTGACCGCTTCGATGCTGCTGGAGATCGGCGCGGTGCATTTCAACGCGCGCGAGCCCTATATCTACGCCTCCGGCCTGCCCGGCCCCACCTATATCGACTGCCGCAAGCTGATCTCCTTCCCGCGCATCCGCTCCACGCTGATGGATTTCCTGACTGTCACCGTGATGCGCGACGCGGGTTTCGAAGCCTTCGACAACATCGCAGGCGGCGAAACGGCGGGCATCCCCTTTGCCGCGCTGGTCGCGGAACGGATGGCGCTGACGAAGACCTATGTGCGCAAAAAGCCCAAGGGCTACGGCCGCAATGCCCGGATCGAGGGCGTGATGACCGAAGGCCAGCGCGTCCTGCTGGTCGAGGATCTGACAACCGACGGCGGGTCCAAACTGTCCTTTGTCGATGCGATCCGCGAAACCGGCGCCACCTGCGGGCATACCGCGGTGCTGTTTTACTACGGCATCTTCCCCGATACAGTACAGCGCCTGACCGATCACGGCGTGACCCTGCATTCGCTGTGCACCTGGTGGGACGTGCTGCGCGTGGCACGCGACACAAAGGCCTTCGACAAAGAAACTCTGCGCGAGGTCGAAAGCTTTCTGACGGCGCCCCGGGCCTGGCAACAGGCCCGCAGCTAACCGTCTCAGCCTGGCAAAAGGCCCGCGACTGCCCCCTGAGCCTCGCCGCAGCCCCCCGGAGCCTCGCCGCAGGCCCGTCCGTGCCTTCTGCGCATCTGTTAAGCAAGGATGAACAGATGCGAAAAAAGATGTGGACGTTTTGTGAACAATGATTTCCAAGAATCGCCGGGTTGCGCTAGATTTGGGGCCGAAGCGGCGATCATCTTCGACATGTTGGAAGGTTTGAGCATGGCAGCGCTTACCCACCGGGTTTTCGCGGGCCTTGTCCACAGAGATTTCCAGATACCGATCCTGCCGTTAATCAGATAGATCATCCCAACCACTTGGGGTGGATGAGGCAAGAGCATGAACGAGATAACGGCCATTCGGCAAACCGAAGGCAATGACGACGCGAGCAGTCTTCCGCATAACATCGAGGCGGAACAGCAGCTTCTGGGCGCGGTGCTGACCAACAACGATTGCTACGACCGGATCGCGGCGATCATCGGGGCGCATCACTTCTACGATCCGGTCCATGCGCGCATCTTCGAAGTCGCCTCCGCGCGAATCGTCAAGAACGCGCTGGCCTCTCCCGTGACGCTGAAGGCCTTTCTCGAAGACGACGCGGGGCTGAAGGAGCTGGGCGGCCCGGCCTATCTGGCGCGTCTGGCGGGGGCCGCGATCTCCACCTACGCGGTGCGGGATTATGCGCAGATGATCTACGATCTGGCGATCCGGCGGCAGCTGATCCAGTTGGGCCAGGACATTGCCGCCAAGGCGTCGAAGGTCGATGTGGCCAACGAGCCGAAAGAACAAATCATCGAGGCCGAACAGCAGCTATACAAGCTGGGCGAGGAAGGCCAGGCCGACAGCGGCTTCCAGTCGTTCCTCAAGGCCGTGACCGATGCGGTCAACGTGGCCAATGCCGCCTATCAGCGCGAAGGCGGGCTCGCCGGTGTCTCGACCGGGCTGATCGACATGGACAAGAAGCTGGGCGGGCTGCACAAATCCGACCTCCTGATCCTCGCCGGGCGGCCCTCGATGGGCAAAACCTCGCTGGCCACGAACATCGCCTTCAACATCGCCAAGGCCTACAAGAAGGGCACCAGGCCGGACGGCACCGAAGGCACGGTCGAAGGCGGTGTCGTGGGCTTTTACAGCCTTGAAATGTCAGCGGAACAGCTGGCCGCGCGGATCCTATCCGAAGCCTCCGAAGTGCCCTCGGAACAGATCCGGCGCGGCGACATGACGGAAACGGAATTCCGCCGCTTTGTCGAGGCCGCAAAAGAACTGGAAGCCTGCCCCCTGTATATCGACGACACGCCGGCCCTGCCGATCTCGCAATTGGCCGCGCGGGCCCGGCGGCTGAAGCGGACCCACGGGTTGGACGTGCTGATCGTGGACTATCTGCAGCTTGTCCGGCCCGCCTCGGCCAAGGACAGCCGGGTCAACGAAGTCTCTGAAATCACGCAAGGCTTGAAGGCGATCGCCAAAGAGCTCGACATTCCGGTGGTGGCCCTTTCGCAGCTGTCGCGTCAGGTCGAATCCCGCGAAGACAAACGCCCGCAACTGTCCGACCTGCGCGAATCGGGGTCGATCGAGCAGGATGCCGACGTGGTGATGTTCGTGTTCCGCGAGGAATACTACAAGGAACGCGAGAAGCCGGGCGACCACGAGCTGGAAAAAATGGCCGCCTGGCAGGATGAGATGGAGCGGCTGCATGGCCGCGCCGAGGTGATCATCGGCAAGCAGCGCCATGGCCCCATCGGGTCGGTCGATCTGAGCTTCGAGGGCCGGTTCACCCGCTTTGGCAACCTAGTGAAACCGTGGCAGGACGGCGGAAACGGCGGCGAAGACCGGTACTGACCGCGCGATCTGCCCGGAAACTGACCAGAGGCGCCACAACGGCGCCCGATAGGCAAGTTGTGATTGGACAGGCCAAGCCATCGGCCTGCACCATCATTCCATGCGCCATATCCTGTTTTCCCTGCTGCTCGTCCTCGCCTCGCCCGTTGCCGCCGACGAGATCGAGGTGGATCTTGAACTGATCCTGATGGTCGATGTCTCCCGCTCGATGACTCCGCGCGAACTGGAGATCCAGCGCCGCGGCTATGCCGAGGCGTTGCGCGGCGACGAGGTCTTCGCCGCCCTGCGATCGGGGCTGCTGCAAAGCGTGGCGATGGCCTATGTGGAATGGGCGGGGCACGGGACGCAGCGGGTGGTCGTCGATTGGCGCGTTCTGGAAACCCGCGCGGACCTGGACGCCTTTGCCGCGACCCTCACGGCGCAGTTCAGCCCGTCGCTGCGGCGCACCTCTATCTCCAGCGCGCTGGAATTCGCGGCCGCCAGTCTGAATGGCAACGCCTATGCGGGGCTGCGCCGGGTCATCGATGTCTCTGGCGACGGGCCGAACAACCAGGGCGCTTTTGTCGAACAGGCGCGTGATGCGGTCGTCGCCCAGGGAATCACCATCAACGGCCTGCCGCTGATGACGCGGGAAGGCATGGGAACCCAATGGCATATCGACAATCTCGACACCTATTACAAGGATTGCGTGATCGGCGGGCCGGGCGCCTTTGTGATCCCGGTGCACGACTGGGATGACTTCGCCGACGCAGTGCGGCGAAAGCTGGTGCTGGAAATGGTCTGGCAACCAATCGCCCGCCCCATTCCGGTTCAGTTCACGCCAAGCCAACTGGCGGACTGCCGAATTGGGGAAAAGATCTGGAACGAACGCTTCCGGGACTGGCAACCCTGACACCGCCGGTGATCTCCCCGCGTCTGTCTGAATTGCCCAAGCCGCACCGGCAGATTAATTCGCTCTATGGCTTACCTCGTTGATTGGCCAGCCACTTTAGCGCTATCAATGCGGGCTGTGGATAAGCCATGAACATTCTTCTCCTCCTTGGAAACATGAGTCTCCCGCTCTTGATATTTCCACTTGCGCACCGCATTCAACATTATCCAAGACAACACGAACCCCAGAAAATACCCTACGAACAACCCGATCCAAAACATTCTTTCCTCCCTCTCCACCGTCTGCTGAGAAAAACATAGGTTGCGGATATTACAAAGTAGTTAATGC
>CAYGRI010000378.1:0-5005 GCA_964352155.1 uncultured Maritimibacter sp.
GCGCAACATCAAGCGGCTGATGGCCTATTCCTCGATCTCGCATATGGGGTTCGCCCTGATCGGTCTGGCCTCTGGCACCGCCTTTGGGGTGCAGGCGATGCTGGTCTATATGGCGATCTACATCACCATGAACATCGGCACCTTCGCCTTCATCCTGTCGATGAACCGCGACGGGCGGCCGGTCACCGATATCGGGTCGCTCAACATGTACTCCAAGGCGGAGCCGCTGAAGGCGCTGGCAATGCTGGTGCTGCTGTTCTCGCTGGCCGGGGTGCCGCCGCTGGTGGGCTTCTTCGGCAAGTTCTACGTGCTGCGCGCGGCCGTCGAGGCGGATATGGCCTGGCTGGCCGTGGGCGGCGTGATCGCCAGCGTGATCGGCGCCTTCTACTATCTGCGGATCGTGTTCTACATGTATTTCGGCGAGGAAGTGGATGCGCTGGATACGGGCATGAATCCGGTGCAATGGGGGCTGATGATGCTCGCGGCGGGGGTTATGGTGTTGGGCGTCATCAACCTGTTCGGCATCGAAGGCCCGGCGGCAGCGGCGGCGGCGGCTCTTGTCGACTGACACCGCGCCGCGTGCGGCAGACATCGTCTGGCCCGAGGGGTACGACCGCGTCAGCCTGGACGTCACCGACAGCACCATGTCCGAGGCCCGGCGCCGCGCGCCTGCGCTGCGCCGCCCCACCTGGATCATGGCGCGGCGCCAGACGGCGCCGCATGGGCGGCGCGGGCGCGCCTGGATCAATCCCGAGGGGAACTTGGCCGCCACCCTGGTGATCCGTCCGGGCGGCGAGGCCAGGCGCGCCGCCTTGCGATCCTTCATCGCGGCGCTGGCGCTGCATCGGACCCTGGCGCAGCATATCGACCGGCAGCGGCTGATGCTGAAATGGCCCAATGACGTGCTTCTGGATGGCGGCAAGGTCGCCGGGATCCTGCTGGAGACGACGGGCCAGGGCGGGCGGCCGGATTGGCTGGCCATTGGGATCGGGGTCAACCTGTTGACCGCGCCGGGCACCGCCGAAGTAGAGCCTGGGGCCGTGGCGCCGGTCAGCCTGGCCGGGCAGGGGGGCGCGGCCGTGGCGCCGGAGGCGTTTCTGAGCGGTCTGGCGCAGCATTTCGCGGCGCTGGAACAGAGCTTTCAGGACGCAGGCTTTGACCCGATCCGCGCGCTTTGGCTGCGCGATGCCGCCCGTTTGGGGCAGGTCATCACGGCGCGCCTGCCCAGAGAAGAGATCACCGGAACGTTCGTGACCATCGACAGCGACGGCCAACTGATTCTGCGCAGCGCCACCGGGCCGCGCGTGATCGCAGCGGCGGACGTCTATTTCTGACAGCGCGAGGGGGGGAGCCATGCTGCTGTGCATCGATTGCGGGAACACGAACACCGTGTTCTCCGTCTGGGACGGAACGCGGTTCGTTGTCACTTTCCGTGCGGCGACAGAACATCAGCGGACGGCGGACCAGTACTTTGTCTGGTTCTCGCAGCTGATGGAACATCGCGGCGTCGAGATGCGGATCCGGGATGTGATCATCTCGTCCACGGTGCCGCGCGTGGTGTTCAACCTGCGCGTCCTGTGCGATCGCTATTTCGACACCCGCCCCTATGTGGTCGGCAAGCCCGATTGCCTGTTGCCAGTGCCGCCCCGGGTGGATGCGGGCACGCAGGTGGGGCCGGACCGTCTGGTGAACACGGCGGGCGCCTTTGACCGGCACGGCGGCGACCTGATCGTCGTCGATTTCGGCACAGCCACCACCTTTGACGTGGTCGCCCAGGATGGCGCTTATGTGGGCGGGGTGATCGCGCCCGGCGTCAACCTGTCGCTCGAGGCGCTGCATATGGCCGCCGCGGCCCTGCCGCATGTGGATGTGACGAAACCGCAGAAGGTGATCGGCACCAATACCGTGGCTTGCATGCAGGCGGGCGTGTTCTGGGGCTATGTGGGCCTGGTGCAGTCGATCACCGACCGGATCAAGGGCGAATATGACAAGCCGATGAAAATCATTGGCACCGGTGGGCTTGCGTCGCTGTTCGCTAGCGGCGATGTGCTGTTCGATACAATTGAAGACGACCTGACGATGCACGGCCTGACCGTCATTCATCGCCATAACAAGGAAAAAGAATGACCGAGTCCCGCCTGATCTATCTCCCCCTCGGTGGCGCGGGGGAGATTGGAATGAACGCCTATGTCTACGGGGTCGGCGCGCCCGGCAAAGAGCGTCTGATCCTCGTGGATCTGGGGGTGACCTTTCCCGACATGGACAGCACGCCGGGGGTCGATCTGATCCTGCCCGACATCTCGTGGCTGGCAGAGCGCGCCGAGCGGCTGGAGGCGATCTTTATCACCCATGCCCATGAGGATCATATCGGCGCCCTGGCGCGGCTGTGGCCCCGGCTGAAGGCGCCCGTCTATGCCCGGACCTTCACCGCCCATCTGGCGAGGCTGAAGATGGAAGAGGCGGGGCTGGACCCCGAAAAGGTCCGCACGGTCGACGCTTGGCCGCATGTGGTCGAGGCGGGGCCGTTCAAGGTTAGCTTCGCCCCGGTGGCGCATTCGATCCCGGAAAGCTCTGGCATAGTGATCGACACCGCACATGGCCGGATCGTGCATTCGGGGGATTTCAAGCTCGACACCGCGCCGGGGGTGGGCGAACCCTTTGACCCGGAGATGTGGGCGGGAATCGCGGCGTCCGGGGTGCAGGCGCTGGTCTGCGATTCCACCAATGTTCTGGTGGGGCGTCCGGGGCGGTCGGAATCCGAGATCGGCGCCGGGATCACCGCGTTGATCGCCCAGGCGCCGGGCATGGTGGCGGCCACCACCTTTGCCTCGAACATCGCGCGGCTCAAGACGCTGGCACAGGCGGCGCAGGCGGCGGGGCGGTCTGTCGTGCTGCTGGGGCGGGCGATGCGGCGGATGGTGACAGCCGGGCAGGCGACCGGGATCCTGACCGACTTTCCCACCGTGGTCAGCCCCGAAGACGCCGGGAGCATCCCGCGCGAGAACCTGATGCTGCTGACCTCTGGCAGCCAGGGAGAGCATCGCGCCGCCACCGCGCAACTGGCGCGCGGAAAGTATCTGGGGCTGGAGCTGAAGGCGGGCGACACGTTCCTGTTTTCGTCCAAGACAATTCCGGGCAACGAACGCGGTGTGCTGAAAATCGTCAATGCCTTCAGTGAGATGGGCGTGGATGTTGTGGATGATTCCTCGGGGTTCTATCACGTCTCGGGCCATGCGAATGGCCCGGATCTGGAGCAGTTTCACAAGCTGATCGCGCCGCGGATGGTCGTGCCCATGCATGGTGAGCATCGGCATCTGCGCGGCCATGTGGCGCTGGCGGCCAAATCGGGCTTTCCGGCCAAGATCGCGACCAATGGCACGATGCTGGACCTGTCGGGCGATGCACCGTCGGTGCTGGAGCATATCGAGACCGGGCGAACCTACCTGGATGGCAAGGTGCTGATCGGCGCCTATGATGGCGTCGTGCGCGACCGGATCCGCATAGCGCTGAACGGCCATGTGACCGTGACGGTGATCCTGGAGGAGGACGAGATCCTCGGCGACCCCTGGTGCGAAGTCACGGGGCTCGCGGAAACCGGCGGGTCGAACGCGCCGCTTGTGGACGTGCTGGAAGAAGACCTGAGCCAGTTGCTGAACCGCGCCGACCGCAAGACGTTGCGTGACGACGACAAGCTGGACGACGCGATCCGCAAGGCGGTGCGTAAGGGCGCGTCTGACGAGATCGGGAAGAAGCCCGAGGTGACCGTGGTGATCAGCCGCCTGAGCTGACACAGCGGGCTAGTCTTGGGCGGTTTTTAGGGCGAGGGCCTTTTCCGTGGTCCAGACCCCATCGGCGCCGCCCCAGTTGCCGCTTTTGACCTCGTGCACGCGGACAGAGATGTTGGCCTGCATGGCCGGGCCCGCGACCTTGCCAAAGGCGCGCGCGGTCTCGCGTATCAGCGCCTCTTTTTCGTCTGGGGTGAAGACGTCTTCCAGAACATGGATGTCGATCAGCGGCATCGTATCCTCCTTGGGGCCGGGCCTTGGGTGGCCTGCGGTCCCGTAAAGGAAAAACCGGACCAGCGGTACCGCAAAACGGGCCCTAACGAGACGCGTCTGCACAGCCTGTGTGGTCGGAAGATGGGGGCAGCGTTCGGACCGCAAGGCGGGCACCGAACGCGTGCCATATTCGCTAGCCCGCCCGCCGCTCTTCAAAGCTCATGGCGATGAACTGGGGCAGGTGGTCGCCCATCCCCACGACATTGTTGTCGTTGCGCCGTTGCGACCCGCGATTGCGCTCCGGCTTTTCGGCGGGAGTCGGGCTGGGCGCGCTTTCGGCCTCTGCCTTGGCGGGGCTTTCCGCCGCCTGCGTCTCGGTCTTCGCCCTGGATGTCCGGCGGCGGGTCCGCTTTTCGCGCGGCTCGGTCGCGGCCTTTTCCGGCTCCTCCGCCTGGGGGGCGGGCTCTGCCGTCTTGATCGGGCTTTCGAGGCGTGGAATCTCGCGGTTGATCAGCTTTTCGATCCCGGCGAGGTTCTTTTCGTCCGAGACGGAGCAGATCATCATCGCCTTGCCAGAGCGCCCGGCGCGGCCCGTGCGGCCGATACGGTGCACGTAATCTTCGGAATGAGACGGCACATCGTAGTTGAACACATGGCTCACCGCCGGAATGTCCAGGCCGCGCGCGGCGACGTCAGAGGCCACCAGGAACCGAAGCTCGCCGTTGCGGAACGCGTCCAGCGTCCGGGTCCGCTGCGACTGGTCCAGATCGCCATGGATCGGCTCGGCGTTCAGGCCGTATTTCTTCATCGATTTCGACAGGATGTCCACGTCGACCTTGCGGTTGCAGAAGATGATCGCGTTGGAACAGGCGTCGCCCTCGGCCTCGATCATGGCGCGCAGGATGGCGCGCTTTTCGCTTGACAGCCGGTCGCGGCGCGAGGCGCGGAACATCACAACGCCCTGTTCGATCGTCTCGGAAGCGGTGGCCTGGCGCGCAACCTCGACC
>CAYGRI010000379.1:0-4987 GCA_964352155.1 uncultured Maritimibacter sp.
GCGCCACGCGCTGCCGCTGCCCGCCCGAGAGCGCGTGGGGGCGCTTGCCCGCCGCCCCGGCCAGCCCGACGAGGCCCAGCAGGCTTTCGGCCTTGGCGTGGCGTTCCGCCCGCCCCATCCCGGCCATCCGCAGCCCGAAGGCCACGTTGTCGCGCAGGGACATATGCGGGAACAGAGCGTAATCCTGGAACATTGTCGTGGTGGGCCGGCGCGCGGGCGGCACCCGGGTCATGTCGCGCCCACCGATCCGCACCTTGCCTTGCGTCGGCGCGATGAAGCCGCCCAACACCGACAACAGCGAGGTCTTGCCGCAGCCCGAAGGCCCCAGCAGAGTGACATATTCGCCGGCCGCAATCTCCAGCGCGACGTCTTGCAGCGCGTGGAAGTCGCCGAACCAGTGGTTCAGACCCGTGATCGTGACGGGAGCGGTCATGGGCGTTTCCGGAAGACGAGAAGTTCAAGGATCAGCACCGCCGTCACCGAGACCAGGAACACCAGGCTGCCCACGGCGTTGAGCCGCGGCGACAGGCCCGAGCGCAGCAGCGACCAGATCTCTACCGGCAGGGTGACGTCGAAGCGGGTCAGCAGGAAGGCGATGATGAACTCGTCCCAGCTGAGCGTGACCGACAGGAAGAAGGCGGCGGCGAGGGCGGGGGCCAGCATCGGCACCGTGATCAGCCCGATCACCTGCACCTCGGTCGCGCCCAGATCGCGGGCGGCGCGTTCGGCGTTCTGCTGCTGCGCGCCCATGCTGGCATAGAGGATCGCGAAGGCCAGCGGCAGGTTGATGACCACATGGCCGATGGCCGCGGTGCCCAGCGACAGGCTCAGCCCGGCGCGGGTCAGTACGATCAGCAGCCCCAGCCCGACGATCAGATAGCTGACCGTCAGCGGCGCGATCAGCAGGCCCCGGATCAGCGCCGATCCCGGCAGGACATGGCGCGCGAGCCCATAGGCCGCCAGGAACCCCAGCGTCACCGCCACGGCGGAAGACCCCAGCGCCACCAGCAGCGAGTTTCCCAGGGCGCCGGTCAGATCGGCATCGGCCAGGATCTGGGCTTAATATTGCAGTGATGGGCCGTCGAAGGGCGGCACCGGCAAGCCCCCGCCCTGAAAGGAAAACAGCACCATCGAGGTGACCGGCAGATAGATGAAGCCAAGCGCGGCCAACAGATAGATCCAGGGGGCCAGGCGGGTCATATCCGGTCCAGCCTCAGCCAGCGGGCGCAGGTCAGATAGGCCAGAGTCACGATCCCCATCAGCACGATGGCCAGCGCCGAGGCCAGCGGGAAATCGGCGCGTCGGCCCAGTTGCACCATGATGACCTGGGGCACCGTCAGCTCGGTATTGCCGCCCAGGATCTGCGGCGTCACGTAATCGCCGATGCACAGCACGAAGGTCAGGAAGGCGCCGGTGACGATCCCCGGCAGGGTCAGCGGCAGGATCACATGGCGGAAGGTCTGGAGCGCGCTGGCCCCCAGATCCTGCGCCGCGCGGCGGTAATTCGGCGACAGCTGCACCAGGTTGGCATAGATCGTCAGTGTCAGCAGCATCACGAAGAAATGCACAAAACCGGTGACCGTCGCAAAGCGGGTGTTCGCGAGCGTCAGCGGCTCTGCGATCAGGCCCAGCCCGATCAGCGCCTGGTTCACCACGCCTTCACGGGCCAGCACCAGCAGCCAAGCATAGGAGCGCACTACATAGGAGGTCCAGAACGGCAGGATCGCCAGCAGCAACACCAGCCGCTGCCAGCGCTTGGGCACCCGAAAGGCGATGATCCAGGCCAGCGGATAGGCCAGCAGCACCGAGACGAGTGTCACTGTAAAGGTGATCTCCAACGACACCGCAAAAGCCCGCAAAAGATATGTTTTTTGCGTCAATTCCGCGTAATTTTGCAGGGACAGGCCCCAGATCAGGGTCCGGCCTTCCAGCGTTGCAAGGCTCATCGCGCCCATCACCAGGAAGGGCACGACGAAAAAGGCAAGCGTCCACAACAGGGCCGGCGCCACAAAGCCCCAGCCCCGCAGGCTCATTGCTGCAACGTGTCCAGCCACAGATCCTGCATCTCTATGTCCAGATCCATGTCGGGCGCGGGATAGAGCTGCGTCAGCGCCAGATAATCGGCCTGCTGGTCCCAGCGCAGGATCGCCTTCTGGTCGTCGGTCAGCACCTCGCCCGCCTTTGCATTCGCCGGCATGCCCCAGAAGCAGGACGAGGTCGCCAGCCGCGCCTGACCCTCGGGCGAAACAATGTATTTCACGAATTCCAGCGCCAGATCCGGCTGTTCCGACCCGGCGACCACGCCGATCGATTGCGACCACCGCACCGCGCCCTCCTTGGGGATCGACCAGGTCAGCTCTGGCTGCTCGGCGGCCAGCACGGCGGTCAGCCATTCGCCACCGCCCACGACGATATCGACCTCGCCCGTCGCCAGCGCCGTCTGCGCCGCGACAACGCCCGCGACCGAGGCCGCCCGCGACCGCATCTCCGACAGAACCCCGCCAATCGGCTCCAGATCCACCGCGCCGATGTCCATCGTGGCGATGCCTTCGGAAATCGCGGCCAGACCGATCACCGGCAGGTAGTAATCGTAGATCGAGATCCGCCCGTCGTATTTCTCGGACCAGACCGTCGCGAGGCTTTCCATATCCGCCGGGTCGACCTTGTCGGAATTGTAGGAGATCGTGTTGTAGCCGAACTTTTCGGTCACCGCATAGGTCGCGCCATCGACGCTGTTGACGTCGGCCATCACGACTTCGGGGAAGAAATCGCCCGTTGGCACCGACCCCTCGGGCAGGGGGGCGAGGATCCCGGCCTCGACCGCGCGGAACACGTCGATGCCGTCGATCACCAGCACATCCCAGTCGCCGGGCCGCGATTGGTCCAGCAGCGCCAGCGCCGCGCCGGTGCCTTCGTATTCGCGCAGGTTCACCTTGACGTTGAATTCGGCCTCAAAGGGTTCGATCAGCGCCGGGTCGGTATGGTCGCACCACACCAGCGCGTTCAACTGGGCTTGCGCCGCAGCGGCACCGGCGGTCAGCCCGAGGGCGGTCGTGCACAAAAGGATCGAGGGCAGGCGGGTCATCGGATATCTCCCTGTGTCTGGACCGTCAGCGCGGCCATTCCAGAAAAAAGTTGAAGTCGTTCATCTTTGTAGTCAACAATAATTCCGTAACGAGCGCCCCTTTCTTGATGGATCCCCATGGCCGGACTGCGCGAACGACAAAAAGCCGACCGCGAACAGCGCATTCTGACGGCGGCGGTGACGCAATTTCGGGCAGAGGGCTATCGCTCTGTCCGGATAGAGGATCTGGCGGAGGCGGCGGAAGTCTCTGTCGGGACGGTCTACAATTACTACCGCACCAAGGGCGACATTCTGATCGCCACCGTCGCGATGGAGGTCGAAGAGGTGCTGGCCCAGGGTGCCGCCATCGTCGCAGATCCGCCGCAGCGGGCCGATGCGGCCTTGCTGGCGCTGATATTCGCCTACTACGATCATTCGCTGGAATATCTGTCCAAGGAGATGTGGCGCATGGCGATGGCCCTGTCGATCGAGGCGCCGGGCACCCCCAACGGTCAGCGCTACAGCGATCTTGACGCGCGACTGGCAGCGCAGGTCACCGGGATGATCGTGACCCTGCAGGCCCGGGGCGAGGTGCGGCCAGAGCTTGACGCGGGCGCGCTGGGTGCGGTCATCTTCAACAATCTCAACCAGATGTTCATCGAATTCGTAAAGGACGACGCCATGACGCTAGAGACGCTGCGCGAAAGGATCACCGCGCAGACCCGCCCGCTGGCCGATCTGATGATTGTGGCGGACCGCGCATGAGCCGGTTCAATCAGCCGCTTGGCGGCAATGACATGCCGCGTTTCGGCGGGCCGGCCACGATGATGCGTCTGCCCTCGGCAAAGGATGCGTCGGGGCTGGATGCCTGTTTCGTCGGTATTCCGATGGACATCGGGACTTCCAACCGTCCCGGCACGCGGCTGGGCCCGCGTCAGATCCGCGATGAAAGCCGGATGCTGCGGCCCTATAACATGGCCACCCGCGCGGCGCCGTTCGACAGCCTGCAAGTGGCCGATATCGGCGATGTGCCGATCAACACCTTCGATCTGAAGAAATCGGTGGAAATCATCGCCGCCCATTACGCCGGGATCCTGGGCCACGGGGCGATTCCCCTGACCCTGGGCGGGGACCACACGCTGACCTGGCCGATCCTGCGCGCCATGCGCGACCGTCACGGCCCCGTCGCGCTGATCCATGTGGATGCCCATGCGGATATCAACGAGCACATGTTCGGAGAGACGGTCGCCCATGGCTGCCCCTTCCGCCGCGCCTGGGAAGACGGCAGCCTGATCAACGACAAGGTCCACCAGATCGGGCTGCGCGGCACTGGCTATGCGGCCGAGGATTTCGACTGGGGGCGGGATCAGGGCTGGACTGTCGTGCAGGCCGAGGCGTGCTGGTACAAGTCTCTGACCCCGCTGATGGCTGAGATCCGCGACCGGATTGGCGACGCGCCAGTCTATCTGAGCTTTGACATCGATAGCCTGGACCCTGCCTTTGCCCCCGGCACCGGCACGGTGGAGCCTGGCGGCCTGACCACCTGGCAAGCGCTGGAGATCGTGCGCGGCTGCGCCGGGCTGAACCTGGTGGGGTGCGATCTGGTGGAGGTGTCGCCGCCCTATGACCCCTCTGGCAACACGGCGCTGATCGGCGCGAACCTGCTGTACGAGATGCTGTGCGTTCTGCCGGGTGTGCAACGGGGGTAGCGGACGTCACACGGCAAGTGTCGCCGCTGCCATAGCAAAACGGGGCTGTTGCGGTCAGGGGCGCGCGCTTTAGCCGGTCAGATATGCCGTTGCTACGGAACGCCGGGTTCGGCCAAGGAAGGGGCGGTCAACCGCGACATCCGCATAGACGAAAACGGCGCCCGCAGGGGGCGCCGTTTCCAGAATGATCCGAACTGCTTAGCAGCTGTAGTAC
>CAYGRI010000380.1:0-4976 GCA_964352155.1 uncultured Maritimibacter sp.
ACAAGCGGATATCAAATCCGCCGACGATGTTGCACCTCGCGTCTGAATTCACCCCTGCCCGGGGCATCGGCGCTGGGTGCAAGGTTTAACGCCCATTTCCGGGATACGGTTCTGCTGTATGCAGACGAGGTGAAGTGGAACGGAAACAAAAACGGTGAATCCCTATTGCAGGCGATCATCACCGAGCCGGAATTGATGATCGAGGGCAAGTATAAGGAGGCGACCCTTGCGAAGAACCGGCTGCACCTGATCATGACCTCGAACGAGGATTGGGTGGTGCCCGCCGGTATCGACGAACGGCGGTTCGCCGTCTTTCGACCGTCGAGCCACAGGCAGGGGCCTGAACAAAAGCCATACTTTGACGCGCTAGGCGCGCAGATGGATGCAGGCGGGCTGGCGGCGATGCTGTATGACCTGCGCGAGATGAATCTTGCGGGATTTAACCCGCGCCAGATGCCAGAGAGCCGGGAACTGTCGCAACAGAAGCTGGAAAGCCTAACTGGACCGAACCGTGCCGTGATGGAAATGTTGATGGAGGGGATCGCACCCGGCGGCTTCTACCCATCGGTGAAGGTTGGAAATGACCGCCACCCGCGCGCCGATCCCGCCGTGCGCGTGCCTGCCCTGATCTCGTGGGCCATCGACCGGCGGATGCGGCGCGAGGCCCCGTCTTCGCAGAAGATGGGCGCAGCCTTGAAGCTCCTCGGCATCGAGAGGGACAAGTTTTCGGACAATGGAAAAGAGGTATGGGCGTGGGGCCTGCCGCCGCTTGCGCAGGCGCGGCGTGTCTGGGCTGAAAATCTCGGTCTGCCTGGAATTGAATGGCCCGAGAATGATAGCTGGATCGCGCCGCCGGGCCTCGAATAGCGTCCCGACCGACTATTTGCCATCCGACCGAGGCCGATGTGAACTCGGTCGGGTGTTAACCCTATGGCAGATTGTCGAAATCGCTGTCTGCCGACCGAGTAGCCCGAAAAGACTGGCGCCGGAAACTTAGCCGGAGACCGTGCCCAGAAGGGTGCGGACCCCCGCGCTTTCTGCCCGTTTCCCGGTGTTCGGTCTTATCGGTCTACTCGGTCTGAATGGTAAGATTAGGTAATAGAATTATGAGGATAACTCCCGACTGAGTTGCCGACCGAGTTGCGGTTCTCCGACCGAGTTGCCGCTCTGCTGCGCAGCCTCTTTGGACCGGGGGCCGCGTGGCCGAAAACACCGAAACCCGCGTTGTGCGCCCTCCCTAAAAGGCCACGCTCGATCCCGTTGCCAGCGTCGCCTGATCCGCGATCCGCCGCGCCGATCCCCTTTGCCTGATCTTGCTGGGCAATGGCCACCCCGCAAGGGTCGGGCGATCTGGCCGCCTGAAAGCCCATATTCGCAGGCGTATATCCCCGCCCCGAAGGCCACCCCCAGAGCGACCGGCACAGGGTGCTTTCGGATAGACGGCCCAACTGTGTTCGCGGTATGTTCTACCTACGGTTGAGCAAAGAAATGGAGCAACAACAATGGACTGTCCGAAAGCACACCCACGCCGTGCCGCGATCTATGCCCGGGTATCGACCGGCGAACAGACGCCCGAGAACCAGCTTATCCGCCTGCGAGAGGTGGCGGAGCGCGCGGGCTGGGCGGTTGTGTGCGAATATGTCGAGACGGCATCCGGGACCAGCCGCGCGCGGCCCGGGCTGGACGCGATGGTCAAGGACGCCGCGCGCCGCCGGTTCGACGTGGTGATGGCGTGGGATGTGTCGCGCCTAGGGCGATCCCTGCGCGATTTGGTGGACTTGTTCGAGACGCTGCGCAGCGTCGGCTGCGACCTCTTTCTGGAACAGCAGGCGCTCGACACTTCGACGCCTGCGGGCCGCGCCCTATTGCAGATGTCGGGCGTGTTTGCCGAGTTCGAGCGGGCGATGATCGTGGAGCGCACGAAAGCCGGGATGGCCCGCGCCCGGGCGCGCGGCAAGCAGATCGGTCGCGCCCCGGCCTCTGACGCGCTGATCGACGCGATCCGCGCCCTGCGCGCGGACGGGATGGGAATGGACCGGATCGCACGCAACCTGAAATGTGGCAAGGGCCTGAGCCAGCGGGTTTGCCAAGAGTTCGACAAGGAGATGGCAGATGGATGAAGACAGGTTTGATGCAATCGCGCGCCGCGTATCGGACGGCACCCCCGGCGGTCCGGCCTATCGCGTCGGCAAACGCGGATTGAAGATCGTGGAGGAGCTGGCGGCGCGCGGTGTTGCCGAGGCGACGATGGCCAAGGCCCTGCGGATGGGCAAGGATGCCTTTCGCGCTGCGAAGCGGCGCGATCCTGCGGTGCAGGAGGCAATCGACCGGGGCCGCGCGACCGAACACGACAAACTCGTGGGCGTCCTGCACGATCTTGCGATGGCGGGCCAGTATGTCCCGGCAATGTTCCTCTTGAAGGCCCGCCACGGATACCGCGAAGGCGAGCAGGTCGGGGTGAACGTGAACATCGACACCGGCGGCGTTCTGGTGGTGCCGAACAAGATGACGATGGAGGAGTTTCTTGAGGCCCAGCGGCAGGCGGGCCTATATGACAGCCCGATCCGGCCCGACACCGTGGAGCGCATCCCCGGCCAGCGCACCATCGAGGCAGTGCTGGACCCGGAGACCAAGCGGGGGCATTGATTTCCTAACTCTTTTTCGCATCCGCTTCGAACGATCCTTCGTGGACCGCAGACGACACCTTTGGTAAACGGATGAGACGCGGCGAAGAGGGATTTTATGCCAATATTCATCAGCTATAATCACTCGGACAAAGATTTTGCGGAATCCTTGGCCGTTAATCTTGTACAGGCGAAGCAAAACGTTTGGATCGACAAGTGGGAGTTGAACGCCGGAGATTCCTTGATTGAGCGGATAGAGAATGCACTCGGAGATGCAGATGCTATTCTGGTTTTGCTGTCGAAAAACTCTGTCCAGTCTGAATGGTGCAAGAAAGAATTGCGTTCTGGCTTGGTTCGAGAGCTGGAGGAAAAGTCTGTTCTTGTTATCCCTTTAGTCCTAGACGATTGTGAAATCCCACTTTTTCTTCGTGAAAAGCTTTGGATTGATTTTCGAAAAGATAAGGACGAGCAATTGGCATTTTTGTTGAGATCGCTCGAAAGGATATCAAATCCGGCACAGGGCCGTATTGAAACCCTAGATTACCACGTTGATTGGTCGATGACAGTGGTTTCCCTTGATGAGCAGAAGGGCGTGGAGTGGACTTTTGCCGACCACAGCGAGAAGTTGCCGTATGTTGTCCTAACTCAGGTTCTGATGTGGCCTTTAGGAAGTTCTGCAAAGGCGTTTAACAAGCTCAAGACAGATTCTGAGCGATTTGTTTATTCTGCTGAAATAATGAAGTTGGCTTTAGAGGAGATTGACGATTTTCGCATCATCATATCTTCGGCGGAACCCAAGGTTTTGATGCGTCTCGTTGAGGGCCCCGAGAAGGGTGGCAAAGCTAGTGTAAGAGTGACCGTGAGGAGAATGGGAATGGATAACGGGATGGATACGTTGGTGCACGTTGACCATAATCTGCGGAATGCCGTTAAACATACTCTGGGAGCGACTCGTAGACCAAGTAAATCTTGAGCAAAATATAGAAGGCAACAACGAAAACCGCTCTGCCCCTGACACAACCAACCGTATAGTTGCGCATCCGGGGCGATGGCGACCCTGACAGCGCAGTGGCAGCGCGTCGGCCCCCAAATCTGAGAGGACCGACCGATGACCGCAACGCTTTCCCCCGCTGACACGCCCCCGACCTTGCCCGCCGCCGGGACGCTCTATGGCCTGCCCGAACTGGCCGAGGCCGTCGCCGCCGCGATCCGGCTTGAAGAGAAGCACCGGGCGATGATCGACCGGCTTGAGGCCGCGATCTTGAAGCAGGCGCAGGACGCCGCCGACAGTGCGCGCCGCGCGGGGTTCGGCAAGCTCGACGCCCAGAACGCCGGAACCAAGATGGCCGCGAAGGCCCGCAACGATGTGCGCGCCGCGTCCGATGATGACCGCTGGGCGATCGTGCGCCAGCTCGACGCGCTGGCCTTGGGCCTGTCCGCCTCGGATGTTCTCTGGGCCTCGCCCGTGGTCGCGCTGGCCCGCGCCGGGATGGGCAGCGACAAGCGCACGAACCATATGGCGAAGCTTTCGGGCGCTGGCCCGGCGGAGTTGCGCACGGCGGCTGCGCTGGCCGCCGCCACGCTGGACCGGGTTCTGGGGGCCAGTGTCGCGGCCCTGCTGGACCGGATGCCCGCAAAGCAGCGGATCGTGTCGCCGCAGGAACTGGCCGACCGGCTGATCGGTGACGATGTGCAGCAGGCCCGCGCGGCCATCGCGGCAGTGAAGCAGGCGCACCAGCGCGCCCTAAACGCTGACCGCGAGTTTGCGTCTGGCCGCCGCAACGCCACGGCCCGGATCGCATCGGCGCTGGCCGACCGGGACGCGGCGAAGAACGCGGGCGCGGCGGTGGAGGCAGGGTGATGGATCTGGTCTGGTCGCGGCGGATCGCAGAGGCATGCCCGACCCTGTTTCCGCGCCGCCTTCGGCAGGCCCACATGGCGCTGATCTCCTGGGCCGAGGAAGCCAACCCTGACGGCTGGCCCACACCCTCGGATGTGGAACGCTTCGCGCGGCTCTACCGTGTGCCACGCGGCCCCCTCGGGGCCTTGGTGGGGATGCTGTCGCGCCAGCCGGTGAATGACCGGCGGGTGGTGGTCTGGGTCGATGCCGTGCGCGATCCCGACGCGGCCACGCCGCACCTGATCCGCCAGCACGACCACAAGGTTGTCCGGGCCTTCGGTTGGTTCTGCGCCACGACCGATCTGGGCTGGCTGAAACTGCGCGCGCCAGTCCTGCATTAACCCTCTGAGGGAGCGGCGGCGGGGTGGCAATGCCTAACTCCCAAACTGGTTTGTACCAGGTGAATTCAGACGCGAGGTGCAACATCGTCGGCGGATTTGATATCCGCTTGT
>CAYGRI010000381.1:0-4971 GCA_964352155.1 uncultured Maritimibacter sp.
GAAATGGACGAGGCGCGCACAAGGCTCGCCGCGCTCCTCGGTGTGGCGGCGGACGAGGTCAGCTTTGGCCCCTCGACCACCCAGAACACCTATGTCCTGGCCCAGGCCTTTGCCGAGGCACTGTCCCCCGGCGATGCCATCATCGTGACCGATCAGGATCACGAGGCGAACTCCGGCCCCTGGCGGCGCCTGGCCGACCGTGGCATCACCTTGCGCGAATGGCGGCTGGATCCCGCGACCGGGCATCTGAACCCCGAAACGCTGGCCCCGCTGCTGGACGGCGCCAAGCTGCTGGTCTTCCCGCATTGCTCGAATGTGGTGGGCGAGGTCAACGACGCCGCCGCGATCACAGCGCAGGCCCATGCGGCGGGCGTGGCTGTCTGCGTCGATGGGGTGTCCTATGCGCCGCACGGGCTGCCGGATGTGGGCGCGCTGGGCGCCGACATCTACCTGTTCTCGGCCTACAAGACCTATGGCCCGCATCAGGGCATCATGGTGATCCGCCGCGATCTGGGGGACAAGCTGCCCAACCAGGGGCATTTCTTCAACGGAGATGTCCTTTACAAACGCTTCACCCCCGCCGGGCCGGACCATGCCCAGGTGGCGGCCTGCGCCGGGATCGCCGATTACCTCGACCTGCTCCATGCCCGCCATTTCGACAACGAACCCGACCCGCGCAAACGCGCCCAACGCGTCCATAGCCTGCAGCGCGACCGCGAGACGGAGCTGCTGCGTCCCTTGATGGATTATCTGTCGGGCCGCAATGATCTGCGCCTGCTGGGCCCCGCGCAAGCCCAATCCCGAGCCCCCACCGTGGCCGTCGTCGGCGCCCGGCCGGGCGTGGACCTGGCCACCGAACTGGCCCGGCACGGGATCATGGCGGGGGGCGGCGATTTCTATGCCGTGCGGCCGCTGAAAGCCATGGGC
Organism: uncultured Maritimibacter sp.; assembly: GCA_964352155.1. Lineage (GTDB taxonomy): Bacteria > Pseudomonadota > Alphaproteobacteria > Rhodobacterales > Rhodobacteraceae > Psychromarinibacter. Next base: position 928 of record CAYGRI010000381.1, read on the forward strand.
GTGGATCCGGCCCACGGCGTCCTGCGGCTCAGCTTTGTGCATTATACCTCACCGGCGGATATTGACCGGCTGATCCGGGCGCTAGATCGCCTGCAATAGCAGCGCGGGGCAGGGATCTTGACCGAGACATCACCGATCATCGTCTGGATCCGGCGCGACCTGCGGCTGACCGACCATCCGGCCTTGTCGCAAGCCGCCGCCTCGGGCCGCCCGGTGATTCCGGTCTTCTTGCTGGACGAGGTGCTGGGCGCGACCGGCGCCGCCTTTCGGGCGCGGCTGGGGCTGGGGCTTGGCTCCTTCGCGGACAGCCTTGCGACCTGCGGCAGCCGCCTCGTGCTGCGGCGCGGCCCCGCGTTGGACGTGCTGCAAGCCTTGATCGCAGAGACCGGCGCCGGGGCGGTCTGGTGGCAGCGCGCCTATGATCCCGCCGCCCAGGCCCGCGACACCGCTGTCAAATCGGCGCTGAAAGGGCAGGGGGTCGATGCCCGCTCTTTCCCGGGCCATCTGCTGTTCGAGCCCTGGACGGTCGCGACCAAGACCGGCGATTGCTACAAGGTCTACACCCCGTTCTGGCGCTCGGTGAAAGACCGGGAGGTGCCGGCGCCGCTGCCCGCGATCGCCACCCTGACGCCGCCCATGACCTGGCCCCACAGCGACGCACTGGCCGCTTGGGCGATGGCGGCGGACCTGCGCCGGGGCGCGCCGATACTCGCCGCCCATCAATCGGTGGGCGAAGCGGCCGCCGCCGCGCGTCTGGCCCAATTCCTGGGCAACGGGATCGACGGCTATGCCGCCCGCCGCGATCTGCCGGGCGAGGACGGCACCTCTCGCCTGTCCGCGCCCCTGACCTATGGCGAGATCTCGCCGCGCGTCCTGTGGCATGCGGGTCTGCGCGCCCTGCACGAGGGCAAATCCGGCGCCGAAACCTGGCTGAAAGAGCTGGTCTGGCGCGAGTTCGCCTATCACCTGCTGCATCACACCCCGCGCCTGGCCACCGGCAACTGGCGCGAGGGCTGGGACGCGTTCCCCTGGAACGAGGATGACACGCGCCCCGAGGTGCTGGCCTGGAAACAGGGGCGCACCGGCGTGCCCTTCGTCGATGCCGCCATGCGCGAGATGTATGTGACCGGCACGATGCACAACCGCGCCCGGATGATCGTGGCCAGCTACCTGACGAAGCACTTGCTCACCCACTGGAACATCGGCCTGCGCTGGTTCGAGGCGTGCCTGACGGATTGGGACCCCGCGTCGAACGCGCTTGGCTGGCAATGGGCGGCGGGGTCGGGGCCGGATGCGGCGCCCTATTTCCGGGTATTCAACCCAGAGACCCAGGCCGAAAAGTTCGACAAGGATGGCCGCTATCGGAACCGCTGGATCGCCGAAGGGCGGGCGCAGCCGTCAGACACCGCGCTGTCTTATTTCGACGCGGTCCCGCTTGGCTGGGGCCTGTCGCCCGAGGCGGCCTATCCCGCCCCGGTGGTGTCGCTGCCCGAGGGGCGCGACCGGGCGTTGGCCGCCTACAAATCCCGCAGTTTCTGAGCGCCGCATCGGTCGGTGTTCAAGGCATACGCCGGATCCATCCCGTTCGGCCCATCAACCGCCCGAGTGACATCGGCACTTCGATCGCCCGCCCGCATGGCTTGGTTGCCATTCGCCTGCGTGGCGTCAAGCTGGAGAGCACCCGCCCGCTAAACGCGACCTCAGACCCTTCGCCCCATGACTTGCGCGCGCCTCGACACCAGATTACTTTAAGATCGGCCAATAAACAAATCCATTACAATGAAATTTCCTTATGAGGCGCCCGGATTCCAGTCGCGATTGGCCCGCGATCATTGGCCCGACCCGCGTGGCCGGTCGGCCCGGTTGTGGCCCGGCTGGAACAAACCGGTGGAAAAACCGGGCGCCAGCTTGCCAGCCGCCAGCGCGCGACAGTAGATCTGTGACATCCGTTCCCCGAACCAAAGGCGCCCCATGCCCACCGCTGCAAAGCTTGTCTCTGGCATTCTGATGGCCGCATTGGGCTGGTGGGTCGCGGATCTGATTTCCGGCTACCTCCCCGCCGAGACCCGGACAGGCCGGTTCCGTGAAATCTCCGCCTTACTGGGGCTGGCGGTCGGCTGGCGGTTTCTGGGGCGGCGCGCGGTCGAAGGCTTCTCGGCTGCGATTGCCTTCGGCGTCGGCGCCTCGGCGGTTCTGGTGTTCTGGATGATGCTGGTGTTTTCCGGGATCGAGATGACCAAGCGGTCCCTGCGCAAGGCCTATGACAGCCCGATGGAGGCCATTCAGGGCATGATCGACATCGCCATCGGTTATTTCCAGTTCCTGACCCCCATGGATGTGGCGCTGACCCTGATCCTCGGCGGCATCGGCGCGGCGGTCTTGGCCTTTCTCGTGTCGCGGCGCTGGTCCTGAGGCATGGCGATCTTTCTGTACGGAACCTTGCGTCTGCCGCCTTTGCTGGCCTGCGTGACGGGGCTTGAGGAGGGCGCGACACTGCGCCCCGCGCGGCTGCCAGATCACGCCGTCCGCTGGGCCCGGGGAGAGAGCTTTCCGATGCTGGTGCCAGAGCCGGGAGCCGTCGCCGAGGGGGTACTGCTGGACCCGCCGGGCGGTGAACCGTTGCACCGCATCGATTATTACGAGGCGGCCTTTGGCTACGGACGCAGCCGGGTCAGCGTCGACACCGCCGAAGGCCGCGAAGCCGCCGTGGCCTACACATGCCCCGAAGGCACCTGGCAGCCCGGCGCGCCTTGGTCGCTGGCGGATTGGGCGGGCCGCTGGGGCGCGATCTCGCTGCGCGCCGCCGAGGAAGTCATGGAGCGTCGGGGCATCGACCCGCCCGAGGCCATCGGCCAGACCTTCACCCAGACCCGCGTGCGGGCGAGCTCCTGGCAGCGGGCGCAGAGCGACAGCGCGCCCAACGGGCTCCGCTTCGGGCTGACGGAGGCGGATGTGAGCGTCGAGGCACGCCGCCGCCCCTACCGCTATTTCTTCATGGTCGAGGAACAGGACCTGCGCTTTCGCCGCTTTGAGGGCGGGCCAAGCGATCTGGTGACCCGCGCGGCCTTTGTGATGGGCGATGCGGTTACCCTGCTGCCCTATGACCCGGTGCGCGACCGGGTGCTGCTTGTGGAACAATTCCGCTTTGGCGTCCATGTGCGCGGCGACCGCAATCCCTGGAGCCTTGAGCCCGTCGCCGGACGCATCGACCCGGGCGAGACCCCCGAGGACGCCGCGCGGCGCGAGGCGCAGGAAGAGGCGGGGCTGCGCGTGCGGCGGCTGGAACTGGTGGGGCGCTATTACCCCAGCCCCGGCGGGGTGACGGAATATCTGTTCTCTTACGTGGGCATCGCCGATTTGCCCGATGACGTGGCGGGCATCAACGGTGTCGCGGCCGAGGATGAGAATATTCGCGGTGTCCTGCTCAGTTTTGACGCACTGATGGAGCTGCTTACCTCGGGCGAGGCGGAAACCGCGCCGCTGATCCTGTCGATCCAATGGCTGGCTTTGCACCGGGATCGTCTGCGCGGCGCTTGAGTTCCCCCCGCCCGCGGCCTACAAGCTGCGCCGATGCGGAACCGGCGCGAGGGGGTAGTCATGCGGGTGTTCAAGGATCTTCCGGACGCTGTGGGCCATACGCCCCTGATCCGGCTGAACGCGATCTCCGAGCTGACAGGCTGCGAGATTCTGGGCAAGGCGGAGTTCATGAACCCCGGCCAGTCGGTCAAGGATCGGGCGGCGCTGTTCATCATTCGCGACGCGATTGCGCGCGGCACGCTGCGGCCCGGCGGCACGATTGTTGAGGGCACGGCGGGCAATACCGGGATCGGTCTGGCGCTGGTGGGCTCGGCGATGGGGTTCAAGACCGTTATCGTAATCCCCGAGACGCAAAGCCAGGAAAAGAAGGACATGATCCGCCTGGCGGGCGCCGAGCTTGTGCAGGTGCCCGCGGTTCCCTACAAGAACCCGAACAATTATGTGAAATATTCCGGTCGTTTGGCCGAGACACTTAATGCAACCCTGCCCGGTGGGGCGATCTGGGCC
>CAYGRI010000382.1:0-4966 GCA_964352155.1 uncultured Maritimibacter sp.
CAAGCGGATATCAAATCCGCCGACGATGTTGCACCTCGCGTCTGAATTCACCGGCGATAGCCCAATGCGCTGTTCGGCCCAACCGTGTTGTCCTGAACGCGCCATTGCTCGATCAGGATTTGGGCCTCGCGCAGTCTGTGGAACAGCTCTCCGTTCAAGAGTTCATCGCCGAACCGAGCCGTGAAGCTTTCACAGTATCCGTTGTCCCACGATGATCCTGGCTCGATGCAAGCTGTTTTCGCCCCGTCCGCTGCCCGGACCGCACTCGCCCGTGAAGCGATGGCGTCGATGTCGTCGCTGGACTGGTGAGCGCGGGACACCTTTTCCTGACTTGTTGTTTTATTTGAAGAATTTCTGATGCAACGCGGGACACCTGAATCGTTTGAAATCAACGGCATAGGTGTTTTTCTGCAAGGCCCTCCGGGCCTACCACCGCCACTCCAAGTCTTTGATATACCAAAGTAACTGGCAAACCCGCCCTTTCGCGCCCGGACCGCGGGACAGCTTGCGGGCGGGCGGTCCATATGGGTTGCGCGCGTGGTCCAGGCAGCCCGCGCCGACGCGAAACCGCCGGTCTTCGGCGCGGGCGGCGGCTCTACCAGTCCTCCGACGGATCCTGATTGCCCAGAACCTCGGCGATGCGCGCGCGGCTGCCGCGGGTCACATCCTCGGGCAGCGCATCCAGCGGGTAGAACGCAGCCGACAAAATCTCCAGCCCCCGGCGCGGCGGCACGGATTGCGAGGCTTTGCGGGCCACGAAAAGGACGACGTGATCGCGGTTGGCCAATTCGCGGTTGAGGTAGACGTGGAACAGCGCCAGCCCGCCTTCGACCTGCAAATTGGCCTCTTCGCGGCACTCGCGCAGCGCCGCTTCGCGGCAGGTTTCACCCGGATCCACCCCGCCGCCGGGCAGCGACAGGCCAGGCCGGTAGGAATGGCGCACCAACAGCACCTCGCCCCGGTCGTTCAGCGCCAGCACCCGGACGCCCAGGCTGACCGGCCGCTTCAGACGCACCACCACGGCCACCGCAACCCGGCCCAGCCAGCCATGCAGCCGGTGCCCAAGACCGGGCGCCCCGTCTTTCACCTGTGCCATTCGGCCACCCCTTTTCGTGCATTCGCCCGCCGGCCAACAACCCACAGGATCCACGCATCCCACGACCCCACATTCGGCCGCAACCGCCTTTCGCGAATTAACCTTGTCACCTGATCGATACAAAGCCTAGGCTTTGTCGCGCACATAGACCGAATCCAAACGGGGAAAAAAATGAAACAGGGACTTCTAAGCACCGGGGCGATGCTGTTGCTATCGACCTCTGCCTACGCGGCCTGCCCGGCCGTGACTCAGGCCGACATGATGGGCGCCACGCCGGGCATGTACAGCCAGCAATATGAGCTGGTCGAGTTCGAAGCGGCCGCAGGCTGCGAGATGGAGTTCTCGGGCAACCCCGAGATGGAAACGCTGAACGCCGAGATCCAGGGCAACCCCGCTCTGCCCCCGCTGGCAGAGCGTCTGCCCTCGGAACCGCTGGTTCTGGTGCCCTACGCCTCGGTCGGCGAATACGGCGGCACGCTGAACGCCCTGTCGAACGCGACAGAGGCCGGCACGTCTGACTTCCTGTCGGTCCGCCATGTCAACCTGGTGCGCTATGCCGACGATCTGCAGACGATCGTGCCCAACGTCGCCAAGGCCTGGGAATGGAACGACGATTTCACCCAACTGACGTTCTTCCTGCGCGAAGGTCACAAATGGTCGGACGGCGCGCCCTTCACCTCGGCCGATGTCAAGTTCTGGTATGACAACCTGGCGCTGGACCCCAAGGTCATCGAAATCCCCAAGGATTACGTGCTGGTCGCCGGCGAGCGGATGACCGTCGAGACTCCGGACGCGACCACCGTCGTCTTCAACCTGCCCTCGCCCAAGCCCGGCCTGCTGGCCCACTTTGCCACCAGCTTTGCGCAGGGCTTTCAGCCGATGCATTTCCTGGGTCAGTACCACCCCGACATCAACCCCGACGCCGATGCGCTGGCCGCCGAATGCGGCTATGAGAGCGGGCTCGCGGTGCTGTCGGCCTATTTCGGAAATTCGGACTGGACGGACACGCCCTCGCCGATGCTGCGCGATCCCGACGGTGTCTCTTGCCTGCCCGCCGGCACGCATCCGACGCTGGAATCGCATATCTATGTCAGCGACACCACCGAAGGCCGCAAGCTGGTCGCCAACCCCTACTTCTTCATGGTCGACACGACCGGCCAGCAACTGCCCTATATCTCGCGGCAGGATGAGCTATATGCCAACGACAACGAAGTGCGGATCCTCAAGCTGGTCAACGGCGAGGCGGATTACAAAGCACAATCGCTGACGCTGGGGGCCGCGCCGATCCTGCTGGATGGCATGGAGTCGGGCGATTACACGGTCCAGCTCAAGCCGACCATCGCGATGCCGGTGTTCAGCTTCAACGTGACGGCCGAGGATGAAGGCAAGCGCGCCGTCTTTGGCAACGTCAAGTTCCGCGAAGCCATGTCGGTGGCCATCGACCGCGACCAGCTGAACGAGGTCGCCTTCTTCGGTCAGGGCGAGGTCAAGCAATATGTCGGCTTCTCGCCCACCCCCGACTTTGTCGATCCGGCGCTGACCAGCTACATGGCGCAGTTCGACCCGGAGATGTCGAAGAGCCTGCTGGACGAAATCGGCATGGTCGACACCGACGGCGACGGCTTCCGCGAATTGCCCAATGGCGAGAAGATCGTGCTGAACATGCAGTTCGCCACCCAGGGCATCGGCGGCGAGGTCGTGGAACTGGTCGCGCAGAACTGGGCCGACGTCGGCGTCCAGACCACCGTGAAAGAGGTCACGCCGGACGAATACCGCTCTGCCGCGTCGTCCAACGCGCTGGATGTGGGCATGTGGGAAAAGGGTCAGCCGACCGCCATCGTGCTGGGAAACAATGAATTGTGGGTGCCCCCCTACGAGAACTACTTTGGCCACCGCACCGGGATGCTGTGGGCGGAATGGGTCGACAGCGATGGTGCCTCTGGCGTCGAGCCGCCGGAATGGGTCAAGACCCTGATGGACGACGTTCTGGCCTTCCAGGGCGCCGAACCCGGCTCTGCCGAACAAGGTGAGATCGGGGCCCGCATGGCCGAGGCGATGACCAAGAACCTGCTGTTCATCGGCACGGTGCAGGCGCCGAACATCATCTATCACCGCAACGCGCTGAAAAACGTGACGGAGTTCAAGACTCAGTCCTACGAATACTACCGCACCTTCCCCTACATCCCGGCGCAGTGGTGGCTGGACGAGTGATGCTTTTGGCATCATCTTCGTAAAAAATCAGCGCCGGGCCAGACAATTGGCCCGGCGTCTTCTTGACCGGGTGGCGCGTTTCACTTTCACTCGGACAAAACCGGTGGGGACGGATGGTACAGTTTCTGCAATTCGCGGCACTGCGGGCGGCCATGGCGCTGTTCACGCTGCTTCTGGTCTCGCTGATCGTCTTCTCTCTGATGGAGCTGGTGCCGGGCAATTGCGCCGAGCGCTATCTGGCGTTCAAGAACACCCAAGGCTCCGGCATTTCGATCGAGGATATCGAGGCCGAGGAACGCCGTCTGGGGCTCGACCGGCCGTTCCTGGTGCGCTGGGGGTCCTGGGTCGGCAATGTGTTCCTGAAGGGCGAATTCGGCGACAGTTGTATCCTGCGGCTGAACATCAACGACCTTCTGGGCGACAAGTTCCTGATATCGTTGGGGATCTGTCTTACGGCGCTGTTTCTGGCCTATCTCATCGCGATCCCGGTGGGAATCATATCGGCCTCGTCCGACAATGCCTGGCTGAACGGATCGCTGCGCTTTGTATCCTATCTGGGGCTGGCGATGCCGAACTTCCTGCTGGCGCTGATGATCATGCTGTTCTCGACCGTGATGTTCGGGGATTCGCTGACTGGCTTGTTCAGCAATGAATTCCGCGACGCGGATTGGTCCTGGGAGCGGATAAAGGATTTTCTGTCAAGGGCTTGGCTTCCGATCTTCATCCTTGGCTGGTCGGCGACCGCCTTTGCGCTGCAAACCGTCCGCGCGCTGATGCTGGACGAGCAATCCAAGCTGTATGTCACCGCCGCCCGCGCCCGCGGCCTATATGGGCGCCGGCTGCTGTGGCGCTATCCGGCCCGGCACGCTTTGGGCCCTATTATCAACAGCTTGGGCTTCGACCTTAACCGCATCTTCAACGAGCTGCCGATCGTCGCCCTGATCCTGACCCTGACAGAGGCCGGATCGCTGCTGCTCGAGGCGCTGGCGCGGTCGAACGACCAGCAACTTGCGGGGGCGATCATCTTTTTGCTGACGGCCAGCATCGTCACCGTGAACTTCGTCACCGACATCGCGCTGGCCCTGATCGACCCGCGTATCCGCAAATCCGTGATGGGAGCGAAAGCATGAGCGCGACCGACGCCCCCGAGATCGTCGAAACCGATGCCGAACGCCGCAAGCGCGAGGCCTATTTCACCGCCACCCAAAGCCAGCTGATCTGGGCGAAGTTCAAAAAGAACCGCACCGCGATGATCGCCGGGATTGTGCTGGTGGCGCTGATCCTGATGGGGATCTTCGCACCGTTCCTGTCGCCCTACGATCCCACCATCAAGGGCCGCAACGCCGATTACACCAACGGCGCCCCGCAGATCCCGCGGTTTTGCGACGACAACGGCTGTTCGGCCCGGCCCTTCATCTACGGGGTGAAGCGCGAACGCTCCCTTGCGACGAACTTTCGCTGGGTCACCACCATCGACACCGATGACCGCCGCTACGTCCAGTTCTTTGTCCGGGGCGACGAATACCGGATGCTGGGGATCAAGGGAAATCTGCATCTGTTCGGCGTCGACGAGGGCTATATACACGTGTTCGGCACCGACGACACCGGCAAGGACATCTTCAGCCGGACGTTGCACGCGATCTATACCTCGCTGGCGGT
>CAYGRI010000383.1:0-4934 GCA_964352155.1 uncultured Maritimibacter sp.
TTCTTGAGGTTATGCTCGCGCGCGCCGCGCACCTCGATCTTCTTCAGATCCGCCATGCCGGTTCCCTTAATCAATGTGCTACAGATAGCGCAGGACGGGGCGCGCGCCAATGACAAATTGGAACATACACAGAACATCCACAGGTAAAAACGCCCGCCTGTCAGCGAATGTCAGTCAGAACGCCCATGACGCAGGCGCGCCAGGACCAGATGCACCGACAGCCCGGCCAGAAACACGGCGCAAAGGACCAGCATCAGCCCGGCATATCCCGCGCCCGCGATGACGGCGACCATGACGGGCGTGCCCATTGTATTGCCCAGGTTGCCCATCTGCGCCATCCCGCCATTGGCGAGCGCCTGATCCTTGGGGTCGGGGTTGATCTGCGGCACGGCGGCAAAACTGGCCCCCTGCACCAGCCCCAGCGCCGCGCCCACCGAAAGCGCCAGCCACGGCGTTCCGGGCAGCGCCAGCAGCGCGGCCGACAGCCCCGCGCAAAGCACGAAGCCCAGCAGCACCACCTGCACCGCCGAGACATGGCGCAACAGCCAGACCCCCAGTGTCAGCGAAGACAGGATCGACATCAGCGGCATCGCCCCGATGGTCAGGGCCCGCGAGGCTTCGGGCAGAAACGGCGGCAGGACGGTCAGCACACTGACGAAACAGAAGGTATAGAACAGCCAGCCAAGCGCCGGGGCGCCGATCGCGGGGCTGCTGTAGATCCGCCCGTGGGCGCGCCACAGATCGCCAAGGCTGGCGCGGGACGGCGGCACCGTAAACCGCGGCAGCACCCGCCACAGGATCCCGGCCATCGCCGCCATATAGAGCGCATGGGCCAGCAACAGCGGCCCCAGCCCCCGCGCCTCCGCCAGCGGGACGCCGAGCCAGGCCAGCACCGCGAAGGCGACGCCAAAGAAGGTGCCCCACAAGGTCAGCGCTACGCCGCGCGCGCCCGGCGCCGCGACCTGCGCGATCATCGTGGGTCCCGCCACCACGATGGCCAGATGTGCCGCGCCCTCGACGATCCGGGTCAGCAAAAAGACCGGCATGGGCGGCAACAGCGCCTGCACGGCCGACATCGCGGCGCCCACCAGCAAGGCCGATATCAGCGCGCGGCGAAAGCCGATCCGCGCCACCAGCACGCCCGCGACCACGCCCAGCACGATCCCGACCGCCCCCACCAGCGACACCGCAAAGCCCAAGCCCGCGCCCGCGTCCGGATAGACCTGTGCCAGCGGGCCGAAGACGACGCTGATCTTGCCGTATTGCGCCGCAGCGCCCAGGCCCGCCGCCCAGATCAGGAAAACCAGCCGCCAATCCGTGCGCTCCGGCCCCGGCTTGACGCTCTGCCCGGTCACGCCGGGATCAGAAATGGATCGCCCGATCGTAGGCGTCGAGAACCGACTCGTGCATCATTTCGGACAGGGTGGGATGGGGAAAGACCGTCTGCATCAGGTCTTCTTCGGTAGTTTCCAACTGCCGGCCCACCACATAGCCCTGGATCAGTTCTGTCACTTCTGCGCCCACCATATGCGCGCCCAAAAGCTCGCCCGTCTTGGCATCGAACACGGTCTTCACCATCCCTTCCGCCTCGCCCAGCGCAATCGCCTTGCCGTTGCCGATGAAGGGAAAGCGCCCGACCTTGATGTCATAGCCCTTGTCCTTGGCCTGCGCCTCTGTGTAGCCGACGCTGGCGATCTGCGGCTGGCAATAGGTGCAGCCCGCGATGCTTTCGGGCTTGACCGGATGCACGTTGTTCCGGCCCGCGATCAGTTCTGCCACCATGACGCCCTCGTGGCTGGCCTTGTGCGCCAGCCAGGGCGCCCCGGCCAGATCGCCAATCGCATAAAGCCCGTCGACCCCGGTCCGGCAATAGGCATCGGTCACCACATGGGTCCGGTCCACCATGACGCCCAGCGTCTCCAGCCCCAGCCCCTCGACATTTCCGACGATCCCCACGGCCGAGATCACGGTGTCGCACACCGCCGTCTCGACCTTGCCGCCGCTTTCGATATGAGCGGTGACCTTGCCCTTGGCCCGGTCCAACTGCTTAACCATGGTCTTTTCCAGGATCGTCATGCCCTGCTTCTGGAACGCTTTCCTGGCGAAGGCGCTGATCTCGGCATCCTCCACCGGCAGGATCCGGTCCATCACCTCGACCACCGTCGTCTCGGCGCCCAGCGTATTGTAAAAGCTCGCAAACTCGATCCCGATGGCGCCCGATCCGATCACCAGCAGCTTCTTCGGCATCCGGGGCGGTTGCAGCGCATGCTTGTAGGTCCAGACCAGATCGCCATCCGCCTCCAGCCCCGGCAATTCGCGGGCCCGCGCCCCGGTCGCCAGCACGATGGCCTTGGCAGTCAGATCCTCTGTCCCCTTGTCGGTCTTGACCACGACCTTGCCCCGCGCGGGCACCGATGCCTCGCCCATCAGCACCGTGATCTTGTTCTTCTTCATCAGGTGACCCACGCCGGAGTTCAGCTGCCTGGCTACCCCGCGCGACCGCTTGACCACCGCATCCAGGTCATAGCCGATCCCCTCGGCCTGCAACCCGAATTCCTTGGCGCGCTGCATCAGATGAAACACCTCGGAGGAGCGCAGCATTGCCTTGGTGGGGATACAGCCCCAGTTCAGACAGATCCCGCCCATATGCTCCCGCTCGACAATGGCGACACTCAGCCCAAGCTGAGCCCCCCGGATCGCGGCCACATACCCACCGGGTCCGGCCCCGATCACGATCATGTCAAAGGATTTGGCGGCCATGACGTCTCCAGCGAATAGGGTTTTGCGTTCCCCCCGTCATAGCCGAGGTGGTCCGGGTTTCCAATGCCGCACAGAAGCCCCCCGATCCTGCCGCCCGCATGCGGCGCGACAGCAAAGGGCCTGCTGCCCGGGGGGCAACAGGCCGTGTTTTTTGCACTGGCCGGCGCCGGGGCGCCAGACCGGCTTATTGCGCGGCGAAAAGTTCGAGCGTCTTGCGGTAGCCGCCGTCATGCACGAAGGCCGCCTCGATGCCCGACGTCTGCCGCGCCAGCGCGTCGTTGCGCGTGGGGAAGCGGCCGAACTTGCGAATGATCTCGCGATGCGCCTTGGCATGTACCAGGTTGCGGGCGCCGGTGTCCCCCATCCGCGACGACATCAGCCGCACGCAGCGGTCCTGATCGGTCAGGCATTCCGAATGCATCAGCGGTGTGTAGAAAAACTGCCGCGCCGGCTCGTCGATCTTCATGTCGAAGCCATGGGCAATCGACAGTTTCGCCGCCGCAAGGGCCACCTTGTCGCTGGCAAAGGCCTTGCCCGTGCCACGGAACATATTGCGCGAAAACTGATCGGTGAGAATGATATAGGCCAAGGCGCCGCTGGCATAGGTCAGCCACATCGCGTTGGACCCGTCCATCGCCCGGTTCCAGTCATCCTCAAAGCGTTTGCGGATCTCATTGTCGAGATCCTCATCCGCCTTGTACCATCCGTCCGGCCCGACCTCGTCAAGCCAAAACGAAAGGATTTCGTCCGGGTTGGACATCATACACCCTCCTGCACCCGTTTCTTCCCCCCGTAATAATTTTAGCGTCCTATGATTCGCCGCACCTGGCAAGGCCTTGATTTTCGTACCCGTCAAGACTGTTCTTCCTCTGTCTCTAATTGATCAATTGCCCATTCTTGCGCCGCTTCCAGCGCCACGGCCGATGCCGTCGGAAGCACATTTACATAAGCGGCCGTCTCGGTGACCGGGGTCGCGGCTCGCTGCGTCATCCGGTACAGCGAATAGGTGGCGATCGCGAGCATCAGCAAAGCGACGATCAGCCAGAAGGCATCGCTGCCCAGGGCGCCCATCGCCCAGCCGATGCCAAGCGGGCCTGCGATGGCCCCCACCCCGTTCACGAACAGCAGCCCGCCCGAGGCGGCGGCCATATCCTCTGGCTGCAGATAGTCGTTCAGATAGGCGATCAGAAGCGAATACAACGGGTTGGCGGTGCCCCCCATGATAAAGGCCACGATCAGCAGCAGCCAGAAGGCGCCCGCCGCGAAATATCCCAAAATGCCCGCCGCGCCGCCGATCAGCGCCACGATCATGATCAGCTGCCGCCGGTCCATCCGGTCCGAGATATAGCCGATGGGATATTGCAGCAGCATCGGCCCGATGAAGAAGGCCGAGATGAACATCGAGATCTGGCCGACGCTCATCCCGATCCCCGAGGCATAGACCGACGACATGCCGAAGATGCCAGAGAAGATGCAGCCCAGCAAAGTCATCCCCACAAAGGTCAGAGGCGAGTATCGAAACAATTCCAGCAATCCCATGGGTTTTGTTGACGCAAAGGCCGGTGTCGGAGAGATCGACAGCAGGATCGGTGCGAAACTGATCGAGACCAGAACCGACGGAATGATGAAGATCACAAAGCCCGAGGGGTCGCCCACGGTCAGGATGCCCTGCGCCGCGACAATGCCGACCATCTGCACGATCATGTACATCGACAGCGTCTGGCCCCGCGTCTCGTTGTCGGCGGCATTGTTCAGCCAGCTTTCCGCCGTGACATAGACGCCCGACAGGCAGAAACCGATGATCACGCGCAAGGGGATCCAGGCCCAGGGCTCTGTCACCACCGGGAACAGGACCAGTGTGGCCGACACGAAGGATCCCAGCGCCGCGAACACCCGCACATGGCCGACCCGGCGGATCATCTCTGGCGCCAGGCGCGACCCGCCCAGAAACCCCGCGAAATAGGCCGAGGTGACGACGGACAATTCCAGCGTCGAGAATCCCTCAATCGAGCCGCGCACCCCCATGAGCGTAGCCTGCAACCCGTTGCCGACCATCAACAGCCCCATGCCCAGAAGCAGGGCCCAGGAATTTACCAGGACACGTCCCATTCATTTGCCTCATGCGCATGCGATTGGCTCTTGTTTGCCCAGAGACTTCTGTCCCATGCGCCTCC
>CAYGRI010000384.1:0-4928 GCA_964352155.1 uncultured Maritimibacter sp.
TGCGGCACAGCGGCTCGCTTGGGGAAAGGTATCACTGTTCAGCCAGTCGATCAGCCGCTTGCCCGAGCTCGCGATCATCGCCGTCTGCGGATAATGCGCATGGGCATCGACGAACCCCGCCGTCACCAGCCCATCGCCGTAGTCCACCACCTGCGCCTCGGGATGCGCGGCGCGCAGCCCGTCGCCCGGCCCCGCGGCGACGATCCACCCGTCGGCTACGACGACCCCGCCCCGGCGCTCGTACACCGCGGCGCCAAGGCCCTCGTGAAACGGATCGCCCTTGAAATGCAGCGTCTGCCCCAGGATCAGAAACTTGCCCACATCCGCTCCTTTCCCCAGATCCGGTGCGATTTTGTGACCCCGACCGGAACGGTAAATTCATCAGCCCCCCTGTATTCCAACAAGCACGTTCTTTAATAGGAAAGCAATCGACGAAGGGGCGCGCCGTGGCAGAAGACACCAAGACCGACGACCACCGCGAGGACGACCGCTACGGCCTCGACCGCGAACGAGTGACCGCCATCATCGACGCGGCCGAGGCGGGCGACGCCGCCGCCGTCGACCAGCTGATGGAGCCCCTGCACGCCGCCGACATCGCCGACCTTCTGGAACAGGTCAACAGCAGTGAACGGGCCGATATCCTCAAGGTATACGAGCTCGACGGCGAGATCCTGTCGGAAATCGACGAGTCGATCCGCGAAGAGGTGCTGGGCCTCTTGTCGGCCGAGGTTCTGACCGGCGCGGTGCGCGAGCTGGAATCCGATGACGTCGTCGACCTGCTGGAAGATCTCGACGATGCCCAGCAGCAGGAAATCCTGGGCTACCTGACCGGCGGCGACCGGGCCGCCGTCGAACAGGCGCTGACCTATCCCGAATATTCCGCCGGCCGCCTGATGCAGCGCGAGGTGGTCGCCGGCCCCGAACACTGGACCGTGGGTCAGGCCATCGACTATCTGCGCAGCCGCGAGGACCTGCCTGACGATTTCTACCACATGATCCTGATCGACCCGCGCTATCGCCCCGTGGCGAATGTGACGCTGGGCAAGATCCTGGGCCACCGCCGCGACCAGAAGCTGAAAGACATCGCCGAAGAGACCTTTCGCACCATCCTGGCCACCGAGGCCGAGGCCGATGTGGCCTATGCCTTCAACCAGTATCACCTGATCTCCGCCCCGGTGATCGACGAGGACGGGCGCCTTGTGGGCGTGATCACCATCGACGACGCGATGATCGTGCTGGACGAGGAACACGAAGAGGACATCCTGCGCCTCGCCGGTGTCAGCGACGAATCGAGCCTGGCGGACCGGGTCATCGCCACCACCAAACGCCGCTTTCCCTGGCTGGCGGTGAACCTGATCACCGCGATCCTGGCGTCCCTGGTCATTGCGATCTTCGACGAGACGATTGCGAATTACGTGGCGCTGGCGGTGCTGATGCCGATCGTCGCCTCGATGGGCGGCAATGCGGGCACCCAGTCGCTGACAGTGGCTGTGCGTGCAATCGCCACCAAGGATCTCACCGGCTCCAACGTCTGGCGGGTGATCCGCCGAGAGGTGCTGGCCGGGCTGGTCAACGGACTGGCCTTCGCGGTGCTGATGGGACTCGTGGGGCTGATCTGGTTCGGCTCGCCGATGCTGGGCGTGGTCATCGCGCTGGCGATGATCATCAATCTCGGGGTCGCGGGGCTGGCGGGCACGGCCATCCCGGTGATCCTCGACCGGCTGAAGATCGACCCGGCCCTGGCCTCCGGCGCCTTTGTCACCACGGTGACGGATGTGGTGGGCTTTTTCGCCTTCCTCGGCCTCGCCTCGATCATGCTGCTGTGATGGGCCTTGTGGGCGCCAAGGCCGCCGCGCGCTCCGCCGCCTTCGCCCGCCGCAAACAAGCATATGATCAGGGCGACCGCAGCGCCGGGGCGGGGCGCCTCGCGGCTGTCCTGGCGCCGCTGCGGGGTCTGCCGCTGGCGGGCTACATGCCGATGCGGACGGAGATCGACCCGCTGCCCGCCATGGCAACCCATGCGGCCCAGGCCCCCGTCGGAGTTCCGGTGATCGCAGCCAGGGACGCACCGCTCGACTTCCACGTCTGGACCCCGGACGCGGCCATGCAGGACGGCCCGTTCGGCGCCCGCGTGCCCGTCACCGCCAAGGCAATGACCCCCCGCATCCTGATCGTCCCGCTGGTCGCCTTCGACCGCGCGGGCAACCGGCTTGGCTACGGCGGCGGCTTCTACGACCGGACCCTCGAACGCCTCCGCGCGGGGGGCCCAACCCTGGCCATCGGCTTCGCCTGGGCGGCGCAAGAAACCGACACCCTGCCGCTGGAACCCACCGATCAACCGCTGGACGCCATCGTGACCGAACACGAGACGCTTTCCTTCAACGCACTTATGGGCAATTAACTCATCGGCGCGCGCCATCGCACTCATTTGCCCCCCAAAGCCGCCTTCTCCAAGCTAGAGGCTCCGCCCGTTTACAACTCAAACCATCCACCGGATGGTTTGCCGCTGCGCGGACCGTTGCTAACTCTGCTTTGGTGAGTCCGAAGCTGACCTACGCTCCTGAGTTCACATAACACCCATTTCCCACTTGCCCTTCGCGGCCCCCTTGCCTACCGCTGACACCATGCGGATTCTGTTTCTGGGCGATGTCGTGGGACGAACCGGGCGCGAGGCGATCGCGTCCCGACTGCCCGCCTTGCGCACTGACTGGCGGCTCGACTTCATCGTGGTGAATGGCGAGAACGCGACCAACGGCGCCGGCCTGTCGCCGCCCCATGCCAAGGCCATGTTCGAGGCCGGGGCCGATTGCATCACCCTGGGCGATCACGCCTTCGACCAGCGCGAGATGCTGCAATTCATCGAAACCGAACCTCGCATCCTGCGCCCATTGAACTTCGCCAAATCCGCACCCGGCCGCGGCGCGCGCCTGTTCGAGGCGACGCGAGGCCGCAAGATCCTCGTGGCGCAGGCCCTGGGTCAGGTATTCATGAACCGCCCCTTCGACGATCCCTTTTCCGAGATCGAGGCCGTGCTCAAGACCCATCCCCTTGGCGGCCAGGCCCAGGCCAGCCTAATCGACATGCATTGCGAGGCCACGTCCGAGAAGATGGCAATGGGCCATTGGTGCGACGGCCGCGCCTCGGTCGTGGTGGGCACGCATACCCATGTGCCGACCGCCGATACGATGATCCTACCGCGCGGCACCGCCTATCAAAGCGATGCGGGGATGTGCGGCGACTACAATTCCGTGATCGGCATGGATCCCTCGGTGCCGCTGCGCCGGTTCATCACGGGGATGCCCGGCGGCCGCTTCACCCCGGCCGAAGGCGAGGCGACCCTGTCGGGGATCTATGTGGAAACCGACGACCAGACCGGCAAGACCACGGCCGCTGTCGCCGTCCGCCAGGGCGGGCGGCTGTCGCAGACCGGCCCCTGACCCCCGCTCCGCCCTTCGCACGCGCCCGGCCCGTTCATTGCACCGCATCGCCTTCCGTCCCTCGCCCCGCCACGGCCCACGAGCAACCGGGCGCCCATGGCGCGAACCCCGCCCGGCGCGCTGGTCGCACCGCCCGAACTCGGCTATCACCGCAACGGTTGTCAAAGGCCCTGACATGCTCGCATCCTTCTTGTCCCCCACCGCAGAGGCGATCCTCGCGCTGACAATTGTCGGCGTGATGTTCATCCTCTTCCTGAGAGAGGTCTATCCGCCAGAGGTCACCGCCATCGCCGGGGCCGCCGTCCTGCTGGCCAGCGGGGTTCTGCCCTATGACGCTGCGGTGCAGGTGCTGTCCAACCCCGCCCCCTGGACCATCGTCGCGATGTTCATCGTCATGGGGGCGCTGGTGCGCACCGGCGCGCTGGTCTGGTTCACCCAGGCCGCCGCCGCCCGCGCCGACACCAATCCCGGCCTGGCCATCGGCGCCCTCATCGCGCTGGTGATCGTCGCCTCGGCCTTCGTCAACAACACCCCGGTCGTGCTGGTGATGATCCCGGTCTTTGTCCAGCTTGCCGCCCGGCTCAAGGTCTCCGCCTCCAAGCTGCTGATCCCGCTCAGCTATGCGGCGATCCTCGGCGGCACGATGACGCTGATCGGCACCTCTACCAACCTGCTGGTCGACGGCGTCGCCCGCGCCAATGGCCTGGCCCCGTTCTCGATCTTCGAGGTCACGCCGCTGGCGCTCGTCCTGGTCGCCTGGGGGGCGCTGTACCTGCGCTACATCGCGCCGCGCCTGCTGCCCGAGCGCAGTTCCATGGCCGACATGCTGTCGACCAACCGCACCCGCATGAAATTCTTCACCGAAGCGGTGATCCCCCCCGAATCCAACTTGATCGGGCGCGAGGTTCTGTCCGTCCAGCTGTTCAAACGCGAAGGCGTCCGCCTGATCGACGTGATCCGTGGCGACGAATCCCTGCGCCGCAACCTGGAAGGCGTCGACCTCAGGGTCGGCGACCGGGTGGTGCTGCGGACAGAGATGACCGAACTGCTCAGCCTGCAAGCCAACAAGGCGCTGAAACGGGTGGATCAGGTCTCGGCGGTGGAAACGAAAACGGTTGAGGTGCTGATCACCCCCGGCTGCCGCATGGTGGGCCGCCGCCTGGGCGACCTGCGCCTGCGCCGCCGCTACGGGGTCTATCCGCTGGCGGTGCATCGCCGGAACCAGAACATCGGCCAGCAGATCGACCGCCTTGTGGTCCGCGTCGGCGACACGCTGCTGCTCGAAGGCGCGCCGGCCGACATTCAGCGTCTGGCGGCCGAGATGGAGCTGATCAATGTCAACCAACCCGCCGACCGTGGCTACCGCCGCAGTCATGCCCCCGTCGCCATCGCCGCGCTGGCCGGGGTGGTGGCGCTGGCGGCCTTCGGGGTGGCGCCGATCCTGCTGCTGGCGATGCTGGCCGTCGCCGCCGTGCTGCTGACCCGCTGCAT
>CAYGRI010000385.1:0-4883 GCA_964352155.1 uncultured Maritimibacter sp.
GGCCTGAAGATCGACGTGGTCATCGGGATCATCTTTACCTCGTTCTTCGGGCTGGGGCTGTTCATGATCTCTGTGAACCCCACCGGAGTCGATGTGCAGACCATCGTTCTGGGCAATATCCTGGCCATCACGCCCGAGGATACGATCCAGCTGGCGCTGATTGGCTTCGTGTCGCTGGCCGTTCTGGTGGCGAAATGGAAGGACCTGATGGTCACCTTCTTTGATGAAAATCACGCCCGGTCCATCGGCCTGCGCCCGGATCTGCTGAAGGTGGTGTTCTTTGTGCTGCTGTCAGCCTCGATCGTGGCGGCGATGCAGACGGTGGGGGCGTTTCTGGTGATCGCCATGGTGGTGACGCCCGGCGCCACCGCGTATCTTCTGTGCGACCGCTTCCCGCGGCTGATCGGCCTTGCGGTGACCATCGGCGCCGTCACCAGCTTTGTCGGCGCCTATGCCAGCTATTTCCTGGACGGCGCGACGGGCGGCGTGATTGTCACCTTGCAGACGGTGATTTTCCTGGCCGCCTTTATCCTGGCGCCGAAACACGGGCTGCTGGCGGCGAAGGCCAAGGCCCGCGCGGCCCTGCGTGAGGGCGCGGCGCCATGAGCCTTGGCATCCTACTGCTGCCGTTCCGGTTGCGGCTTGCGGCCAGGGCCCGCGTGGCCCTGGGCGAGAGGGCGGCGCCATGAGCCTCGACGCCCTGCTGCTGCCGTTCCAGTTCCCGTTCATGCAAAAGGCGTTTCTGATCGCGCTGATCGTGGCACCGCCCACGGCGCTGCTGTCGTGCTTTCTGGTGCTCAAGGGCTGGGCGCTGATGGGCGATGCGATCAGCCATGCGATCCTGCCGGGAGTGGTCCTGGCCTATATCCTGAATCTGCCGCTGATCCTGGGGGCCTTTGCCGCCGGGATGGGATGCGCGCTGCTGACCGGCTATCTGGGTGCCAACAGCCGAGTCAAGGAAGACACCGTGATGGGCGTCGTGTTTTCCGGCATGTTCGGGGTGGGGCTGATCCTGTTCACGGCCTTTCCGTCGGATGCGCATCTGGACCACATCCTGTTCGGCAATGTCCTTGGCATCGGACCCGAGGATCTGTGGACCGCCGGATCCATCGCCGCGTTTGCCTGCGCGGTGCTGCTGCTGAAATGGAAGGACTTGCTGCTGCATGCCTTCGACCCGACCCAGGCCAGGGCGGCGGGGCTGAACACCGGGCTGCTGCATTACGGGCTGCTGGTGGTGCTGTCGCTGACCATCGTGGCGACGCTGTCGTCGGTGGGGCTGATCCTCGCCGTCGGGCTGCTGGTGACGCCGGGGGCCATCGCCTTTCTGGTGGTGCGCAGTTTCGGCTGGATGCTGGTGGCCTCGGTTGCGGTCTGCCTGGGGGCGATGCTTGGGGGGACCTATCTGAGCTTTTTCCTGGATGCCGCCCCTGCTCCCACGATCATCCTTCTGCTAACCGCGATCTTCGTGGTCGCCTTTGTCCGGCGTCTGTGGCTGACCCGGCGCGCCACCGCCTGAGTGTCAGCCGCAGCGCCCCTTGGGGTCGAGCGCGGCGGCCAGCAGATCGCTTTGACCGCCCGCCATCCAGTCAGCCAGACAGCGCGCCGTGGTGGGGCCAAGCGTGAACCCCTGATGCCCGTGGCCAAAGTGGAACCACAGCCCCTGGTGGCGCGGGGCGGGGCCGGCCATCGGCAGCATGTCGGGCAGGCAGGGCCGGGTGCCGTGCCACTGCGGCTCGTCCCGCCGAGCGCCGATCGCCACCAGGTCAGAGATGGCGGCGGCGCCGCGCTGCAACTGCCGCAGATCCGGCGGCGCGTCCTGCGCGACAAGGGCGGCGCCGGTGGCAATCCGCAGGCCCTGCCGCATCGGGGCCGCGACGATGCCGTGCTCTGGATCCACCAGCGGGCGGCGCAGGGGGCGGTCGGTGTCGTAATGCCCGTGATAGCCGCGCTTGAAGACCATCCGCACGCGGTAGCCGAACCGTCGCAGCAATTGCGGCGACCAGGGGCCAAGGGCAACCACCGCCGCGTCCGCGTTAAAGCCGCCATCCGGGCCACCTACCGCCCAGCCCGCGCCGGTTTGGCGCAAAGTGCTGGCCTCGCCCACCACGATCCGCCCGCCACGCTGCCGGAACAGATCGGCATAAAGGCCCACCAGCCCGCCGGGATCGCTGCAATTCCACGCCTGCGGCCACAGGATCGCCCCGGCGACGGGCGCGATCAGGCCCGGCTCTTCGGTGGCAGCGGCGCGGGCGTCCAGCACGCGCGCCTCCAGCCCATAGGTCCGGTGCAGGCGGTCCAGATCGGCGGCGGCCCGTTCCAGCGCGACCGGGTCGCGGAAGATCAGGGCATAGCCCTGTTTCGAGATCAGGTTGTCCGCGCCCGCCGCTGCGATCAGACCCGCGTGGTCTTCGGTCGCGCGGGCGATCAGACGGGCGTAGACGGCTGAGGTTTTCGCATGCCGGGCGGGGGCGGATTGGCGGAAATAGGCTGCCAGGGCCGGGGCCATGCGGATCAGCCCGGGCAGCGACCACGTCAGATCGTTGCTGCGCCCGAGGATCTGGCGCAGCAGGGTCGGCAGATCGCGGGGCATGGCGTAGGGTTCTGCCGCTTCGGCCTGGATGATGCCGGCGTTGCCAAAGCTGGTCTCGCGCCCAGGCGCCCGGCGGTCGATCACCGTCACCGCATGGCCGCGGGCCTGCAATTCCAGCGCCGTCGCGATGCCGACCATGCCGGCGCCCAGGACAAGCGTTTCCGGCATCAGTAGCGTACCGGTGCGGCCTGCCGGGGAAAGACTATGGGCTGGCTGTCCTCTGGGAAGGCGTCAAAGCGTTTGGTCCAGACCCGGTCGGGCCAAAGCAGCTGCATCTCTCCGGCCCGGGGGCGATAGGCGGCGGTGTAAAGCGTGCCAAAGCCCGCGTGGAACGCCGTGGAATACAGCGGCGGCTTCAGAAACGACCCGATGAACTTGGCTTCTGTCTCGGGGTGCAGGGTCAGGCGTTGCAGCAGAAAACGCTCGCGCTCGACCGTGGCGGTCAGGCGGGCGTGGCTGCGCCACTCGACCCGCTCCTGATGGTTGGTGGCCACCGCGGCATGGGTTAGCACCGGCGGACGATCCGGCGCCAGATAGGCGGTCAGAAAGTGGCGCTTGGCGTCCAGAACGGTGACATTGTAGCTCATGTGGCAGGGCAGGCGGGCCAGCGCCGCGCCCGCTTCTTCGGCGCTCGAACAGGTCTGCAGGACATAGCGCAGGATCAACGGCACGCCAAAGCCCTCGCCCACCTCGCGCCGTCCGCCGAAGGTCAGCGAGATCGCAAGGCCCGCGTCGTTCATCCCGTCGATCAGCCCGAACAGGCCGTCGGACAGGCCCATCACCTGGCGGCCGTTCCAGCGGGTTTTGAGCAGGATGCCATCGAAGGCCTGCGGGTTGTAATCGTAGTTGCGCACCAGCAGCGGCTCGTTCCCGGGCCAGATCGCCTGGCTGCATCCGGCAAGATAGCGGGGCGGTCCGTAGAAGCTGAGGAACCGGGCCTCCCGGTCGCCGCCGCCCGCCAGCTCGCACAGGGTTTCATAAAGCGTGGCGATCTCTGGCATATGGGTGCGGATCGCGCGGCGGCATTCCAGATAGGTGGGGCGGCCCGACAGCCCCTCGCGCGCCCACCAGGTGCTATAGGCGGGCCAGTAATCGGCAAAAAGGGCGGCCCATTTCGGACCCGGTGTATCCTCGGCGATGGCGCGGAACGTTACGGTCATCCCGGTTCATCCGATGAATCGCGCCGCGCTGCAAGGGGGCGGGGACGGTAGGGTACAGCCCGGGATGGCCGGGGCGGGCGGGCAAGCATCTGACGACGTTCACGATCTCGCCCGCAACGGGCTGCGCGGGATTTGGCCGCGTGCCTCTGCTCAACCACCCGCCGCCTTGCGAAGAGCTGTTGGGCAGGGGTGCTCGGTGTAAGAGCTCGACCGCGTCAGAGCAGGATCGTGTCGCTGTCGAAATCGGACAGTTGCAGGCCGACCAGCAGGACGATATCGCCGCCCGCCGTCTGCACCTCCAACCCCTCGGCCGTTTCGGTGAAGGTCAGTTGCGACAGCTCTGTCAGCGACAGCGCGGTGAAATCGATCACATCGTTGCCCTGGCCAAAGCCCTCGATACTGTCCTGCCCGAAACCTTCCACGAAAACGAAGGTGTCATTGCCAAAGCCGCCAAGCAGCAGGTCGTCGCCCGTGCCTCCGATCAGCGTGTCATGGCCTGCCCCGCCGTGCAGCGTGTCATTGCCGCTGCCGCCAAGCAGCAGATCCTTGCCATTGCCGCCCCACAGCAGGTCATCGCCTGCGTCGCCGCTCAGGACGTCATGGCCAACCCCGCCATACAAAGTGTCAAAGCCCGTGCCGCCGAACAGCGAGTCGTTCCCGGACTCGCCCCACAGCAGATCGTTGCCGCTGCCGCCGCCCAGCCAGTCGTTCCCGCTGCCTCCCCAGATCAGGTCGTCGCCACAGTAGCCGAACAGCCAGTCGTTGCCCGACGCGCCGCGCAACGCGTCATGGCCGCTGCCGCCATCCACACTGTCATGGCCGCTGCCGCCGTGGATCCAGTCGTTCCCGCTGCCGCCATCCAGGCTGTCATCGCCGGATTCGCCCCACATGCGGTCCTCGCCCTGACCGCCAGAGGCGGTGTCGTTGCCGCTGCCCGCGAGAATCTCGTCCCGGCCAAGCTCGCCGTGGATCACGTCATTGCCGCTGGCCCCGCGCAGCGTGTCGTCTCCGTTGCCGCCCAACACGATGTCATCGCCGCTGCCGCCGCGCACGTAGTCGTTGCCGCTGCCGCCGAGGATCAGGTCGTTGCCGCTGCCGCCCCACAGCACGTCGGCCCCCGCATCGCCATGGAG
>CAYGRI010000386.1:0-4831 GCA_964352155.1 uncultured Maritimibacter sp.
GGGCTGGGCTTTGTGAGGGTCCGCCTCTTGCGGCGGCGCCCGCTCTGGCAGATCGCGCAAACTCTCCAGCCCGAAGACGATCAGGAAGTGGTCCGTCGTCACGAAGGTCTGGGGCGCGCCGCGGCGGGGGCTGCGGGGGCCGGTCGCAATCAGGTCGCGGGCGCGCAATCGCCCGACAAGGTCACGGCTGATGTCCTTGCCGAAAATGTCCTTCAGACCGTCGCGGGTGACGGGCTGGTGATAGGCAATGGCGGCCAGCACCGCGACATCGAACTCCGCCAGGTCCAGCAACTGGTCCGTCACATCCGCCGCCGCGCGGATCGCCGGGGCATAGGCGGGGCGGGTGCGGAACATCCAGCCACCGGCGACCCGGATCACCTCGAAGGCGCGGCCCTCCAGATCGGCTGCCAGATCCTCGACCAGCAGATCGACCGACGCCTCCTGCCCGACAAGACGCGCCAGATCCTCTCGCATGACCGGCGCGGCGCTGGCGAACAGCACCGCCTCGATCCGGCGCATCCATTCCCGCCAGCGCTGCTCTGGCGGCAGGTCGGACAATTCGCGGTCCAGCTCCGGTCTGCTGCGGCGCGGTGCCATGTCAGACACCATACAGCCGGAACGTATCGCGCCCGGTCAGTTCGCGCACCACGCCCAGCCCGACAAGCCGGTCGCACAGCCGCCGGGCGGCGCGATCCGGCATGGGCAGCGCCGACGGCGCCACCGCATCCCGCGACAGGAACATCCCGACCGCCGCATCGGCACCCTTCGCCCGCAGCCGTGGCCCCGCCGCCGTCAAGCGCGCCGTCTGCCGCGTCAGATCCGTGGCCAGGCGCATGGCATCCCGGGCGGATACCGTCACCGCGCGGTGACAGGCCCGCCGCAAATCCTCCCCGCTCTTGCGCAGATCGGCGCGCGTCAGCCCGTTGGTCAACAGCGGCACCATGTGATCCCAGCCAAGCGTCCGGGCCAGGGCGACCTCTGCCAGGATCAGCGCCGGAGCCTCGGCGCGGGGCGCCTCTGTCAGAACGGTTTCCAGCACATTCGCCATTCGGGCAACCGGCGTGCCCCTTCCCCCGTCCAGCCAATGGGAGAGCCTGGCCGGATCCCATTCCGGGAAAACCCGCTGCAGCGCCCGGGCAGAGATCGGCCGTTCCACCGCGCGCCGCCAGCGCAGATAGACGGCGCCGGCCGGGCCGGGCAGATCGCCGGGGCGCAGCAGGTGGACCGCATCGCGCAGGTCGCCCGCCCGCTCGGGCCGCCCGGAAAACGCAACGCAAGCTGTGGCGGCCTTCAGGGCCAAACGGTCCCTAATCAGGGCTTTGGGCAGCCCGCTTTGGCTTAGCATCAGATCCAGGGCGCTGAGCGCGGCGCCCGAGGAAAACCCCGCGTCTTCAAGCGTCTCGCCCCCTGTGGGCGTGATCCAGGACGGCATGGGGGGGAAGGTCCCAAGGTCGATGTCAACGCTGGCGCGGGGCGGCTTCATCCGCCCAAGCTACCCCTTCGCGGCGCTTATGGCCAGTATATTGGATCAAAACCGCCGCAACTTGTGAAAGCCAGTGATGTCCGGTAAGTTTGCATTATCGGACATGATGGATATACTCCCCGGCATGTCGAAAATCACCGGAAAATCGCGCTCTGGCGCATCGAACGGGCCTTCAGAGGACAGCCAGACGGATCAGCCCGAGGACAAGGCCCTGACCCTCCCCGCCTCTGTGGCCGGGTCCGGCGGGCTGGACCGGCTGATCGGGACCGCGCGCGACTATGCCCGCGCCGCGGCCTCCGACAACACCCGGCGCGCCTATGCGCAGGATTGGGCGCATTTCACCCGCTGGTGCCGGATGAAAGGGGCAGAGCCTTTGCCCCCCGCGCCGGAGATGATCGCGCTCTATCTCGCGGATCTCGCCGCGCCGTCCCGGAGCGCAACGGGCCTGTCCGTGTCCACCATCGAGCGCCGCCTGTCCGGCCTGGCCTGGAGCTGTGCGCAGCGCGGGTACGCGCTTGATCGCAAGGACCGGCATATCGCCCGCGTCCTGGCGGGGATCAAACGCAAACATGCGCGCCCGCCCGTCCAGAAAGAAGCGATCCTGGCCGAGGATATCCTCGCGATGGTGGCCACGCTGCCCCATCACCTGCGCGGGCTGCGGGACCGGGCGATCCTGCTTCTGGGCTATGCGGGCGGGTTGCGCCGCAGCGAGATCGTCAGCCTGGATTGCGGAAAAGACGACACACCGGACAGCGGCGGCTGGATCGAGATCATGACCGAGGGCGCTCTGCTGACCCTCAACGCCAAGACCGGCTGGCGCGAAGTGGAAATTGGCCGGGGATCGTCGGAGCAAACCTGCCCGGTACATGCGCTGGAACACTGGCTGCACTTTGCAAAGATCGACTTTGGCCCGGTTTTTGTCCGGATCTCGCGCGACGGGACACGCGCCTTGGACAGGCGGTTGAGCGACAAGCATGTCGCCCGCCTGGTCAAGCAAACCGCCCTGACCGCGGGGCTGCGCGGCGAACTGCCCGAAAAGACACGGTTGACCCTGTTCTCGGGCCATTCCCTGCGCGCGGGCCTGGCCAGCAGCGCCGAGGTGGATGAGCGCTATGTGCAAAAGCAGCTGGGCCATGCCTCTGCCGAGATGACCCGGCGCTACCAGCGCCGGCGCGACCGGTTCCGCGTGAACCTGACCAAAGCCGCCGGGTTATAGTCTGCGTTATGATCTTTGGGTCATGGCCGCCGGTCGGCCTAGGGGTCGCTTGGTCGCCGGGAAGACGCCCGCGCCCCGAAAACGCGCGCGATCCAGGACAGCAGCGGTCGCGTCGGCAGGAAGGCGCGATAGCCCCCCTCCAGAACAAGCATCACGCCCGGAATGGCGGCCAGACGCGCGGCCCATCGCCATCCAGGCAGGGCCGCCCAGACCGCGACGAAGGCACGGGCGCCGGACAGCAGCGTGCCATCGGCAAGGCGCACATGAAACCGGCGCATCGCCGCGTCAGAGGTCAGGTCGGCCCCGATATCGGCCTGGCCGGCGGACACATCCACGAAACCCAGCCGATCCCCGTCGATGCGCGAGGCATAGTGACGGATCTCGGCCGTGCACAGCGGGCAGGATCCGTCGAAATAGAGCGTCGGTCCCTGCACCTGATCCCCTTCGGTCGCCCCCGGTCCCGCCGCCTCAGCCGGAGCGCGGCTATTGCAGTGCATCGGTCGTGACCCCGTGCCGTTTGAGAATACGCTGCAAGGTGCGCCTGTGCATGTTCAGAAGCCGCGCCGCCTGCGAGACATTGCCCCCCGCATCGTGAAAGACATGCTGGATATGTTCCAGGCGCGCCGCGTCCGGCGTTACGGGATCTGTCGGGGCGGGCGGGGTCTGATCCTTGGGCGCCATCAGCACATCGACGATCTCACCGGCCGTGGCAGGCTTTGCGATGTAATCCACCGCGCCGATGCGTGCCGCGGCGACCGCCGTCGGGATGTCGCCATAGCCCGTCAGAATGATCGCCCGCGCGCCCGTATCACGCGCTTCCAGCGACCTTATAACCTCCAGCCCGCTGCCATCGAGCAGCCGCAGGTCGACAATCGCATAGCCCGGCACCTCGTGGTCGATGGCCGCAAGCCCCTCGGCCACACTGGCAGAGGTGCGCGCCGCGAACCCGCGTTTCCGCATGGCCACGGCAAGACGATCGCGCAGCGCGGCATCGTCCTCGACAATCAGCATGGTTCTGGTGTTGGCATTGTCCAATATCTTGTCCTTATCTGGTGACAGGCGCCGCAGATGCCGCGTCCGATCCGCATCCCGCATGGCAGAGGGCCGGAGCGCCCGGCCCTCTGCCTGTTTTGCCGTGTCTATCAGCTATTGGTGTCCATCGGGTTTTCGGTCACGGGCTGGGTCGCGCGCGCCTCTTCGATCAGCGCCGCGATCTTGTCCTTTCCTTTCCCCGGAATCCGCGCCTCGAGGATCTGGTCGGCATTGCGCAGGTCATTGCCGACGACGATCAGCGCCACCATGCCCATCGACTGGTGCGGCTGGCAGATCACCGCCGTCAGCCCGGTTTCCGTCACCGTATATTCGACAGGCTGGTTGATCCGGCCGCGAAACGCCTCCTGGCCATCGGGCAAAGCGTTTCTGGCCGATTGGGCGTTGTGAGATTTGTCGGTGGGAAGGAACCGGATGACATCCCCGACCTCGGCCCGGATAAGCTCCTGGCTGAACACCATGCGGTCCCCGGCCTCGTTCTTGTTGAGCATCTCGACCTCGATCGTCTCGGCAAAAGCCGAGATTGCGGATCCGACCAGAAGGGCCGTTGCCAGAACAGTGGTTTTCATTTCGCTACTCCATGCGTTTCGCTTGTTGGGATCGAAGTAGGAAAGGCATGGTCGGCGCCCACTCTCATCTGTGCGATGGCGACAGTCTGGCGCACTTGCCCGAAGAAGCCCCGAAAGCGATGGGCCGGCCCGGGGCAGGCACGCCAGACCTGTCACGGCCTCACTGCAGCAGGCTGTAGGCGACGCCGTTCTGCCCCTTGCTGTTGGTCCAGGTGAAGGTCGTCGGCCCGGTTGATGACAAGGCGGTGTCCGCCGGGCGAATTATAGGTGGTGGGGCCGCTGCGAATGAACCGCGCGGTATGGCCCTGGACATCGCCGCCGGCCACACGGTGCAGCGTGATCTCGCTGGGCGAGACGGTCACATGCTCCACCATCGCCCGGCCGTCGCGCCAGAAGCCCTTGTATATGCCGGCCCGCAGCAGCAGATCCCCCGCGGCAGAGGGCGTCGGCACGGCAGCACCTGCGGTGGCAAGGACAGCGGCTGCCACGGCGGGGGCGGCAACGGCGCGAAAG
>CAYGRI010000387.1:0-4810 GCA_964352155.1 uncultured Maritimibacter sp.
GACCCAGACATCGGTGAAGATGCGCAGCGCCCGCACCGCCGCAAGGATCGAGACGATCATGATCGCAGGGCGCAAGGCCGGCAGCGTCACGCTGATGATACGGTGGCGCAGGCGCGCACCGTCAAGCGCGGCGGCTTCGTACAGGGATCTGTCGACGCCAGCGAGACCGGCCAGGAAGATCACCATGTAATACGGCGCGCTGGACCAGATGCCGACGGCCATGACCGCGTAAAGCGCGGTGGAGGTGTCTTCGAGAAAGCGGATCGGATCCACCCCGAAAAGACCCAGCACCTTGTTCAGAAAGCCTTCGGGCGCGGGGAAGTAGATGATCCGCCAGATCTCTCCGACAACGGCCGAGGCGGTGACGACGGGCAGGAAGACGGCCGTGCGCACGAACCAAAGGGTCCGCGACGTGCCTTCCAAAAGCAACGCAAGGAGGAACCCGATCAGCACCGCGCCCAGGGATTGACCGACGCCCAGGACCACGGTGTTGCGGATCGCCTGCTGGAACCGGCGACTTTCGATGATCGTGAGGTAGTTGTCCCACCCGACCCACCTGTTGCCCAGGAAGGGGCTTACTTCCTGAAAACTCATGCGGATCCCGGCGCCCATCGGGATGAACTTGAAATAGATGAACAGCAACAGGGCCGGGGCGAGGAACAGCCAGGCTGTCCACCACCGCGACTGGGGCCGGGTGCGACCGCGACGTGCCGCTGAGGGGGTAGAACCGCCCTCAGCGTCGATGGCAGCCGAAGGAGAGGAGCTGCCAGTTTTGCTCATTTCAAGGCGTCCACCGCGTCCAGCTCATCCGCGATCCGGACGGCCAGCATGTCGAGCTGTTCGGCCACGTCATCGTTGCACTGCGAGAAGAGTGTCTGGAAGGTCTCGGCAATTTCCAGACGCGCTGCGGTGAAATCGATGTCAGACGGGAAGAGGTTGGAATCTTCCAGCTGCATGGCCACGGTTTCCCAGCGCGGGTCGCCGTAGATTTCCGCGCCGTTCAACGTGGTGTTGACCGGAAGGCGGACCACCGGCTGACCGGGCGCCGTCATGCCAATGGTCTGGCCTTCCGCGCTGATCAGATATTCCGCGAGCGCCTTTTGCGCGTCCGGCATCGTCGAGGTGACGCCGAAGTAGATGCTCGTCCGCTCAGTCAATGTGGTGCTGCCGGCCGGACCGGCGGGGGCGATGATGATCTCCAGGTTCTCCGGGCCGATCTTGCTGTCAAAGCTCGCGATGGCATAGGGGCCGGTCTGATAGATCCCCGCCTTGCCTTCCGCAAAGAACGGCGTGGCGCTGGCGTTGGTCATGGCACCGGGCTGGGCCAGCGCGGGATCGCCGCAGAAGGCGTTGTACAGCCAACTGGCCGCCTCGACACCCTCGGGATTGTTGATGGTGACTTCATATTTGCCATCGCCGCCCTGAACGTAATGGGCGCCGCGCTGACCCAGGTACGAGAACATCCACCAGGCAAAGAACCCACGGTTCGTGGTGCCGGGAACGGCCATGCCGAAGGTGTCGCCGTCGACGCCATTGCCATCGGGGTCGCCGGTGGCAAAGGCCGTGGCCAGAGCGATCAGATCGTCATGGGTCTTTGGCACGTCAAAGCCCATGCGCTCGCGCCAGTCCTTGCGGATGAAAGTGATCTGAGCGTGCTGGCTGAAGGGGACGCCATAGCTCGTCCCGTCCGCCACTTTGACCGAGTCCCAAGAGACGTCGGACACTTCATCGTACCCGGCCAGGGAGTCCACGTCGATGGGTTTGATCCAGCCGTTCTGGGCGTAAGAGGCCATGCTGGATTGGTCGTAGATCAGGACGTCCGGCAGATCGCGGGCGGCGACGCGGGCCTGAAGCTGGGTGTCAAACTGAAGCGCGGTCAGATATTCGACTTCGATCCCGGTCTTCTCGGTGAAGGCCGCGAACACCGCTTCGTAGGTTGCGGCTGCCTGCGGGCCGCTGCGGGACCATACTTCAAGCTTGTCCTGAGAAAGGCCGGCCGTGGTCGAGGCAAGCAACACGGCAACGGCAGCGCCAGCACGCTTTGATCCGGAAAGTCTCGGCCGGGGCGTATGTGTCATGAGTTTCATATTCTCTCCTATCGGGTTAATTTCACGGCGCATTCTCATTCCAGAAACGGCTTGAACTTCGAGATACCTGGGCAATGACCACAGTCTGTCTCGCCAACAGAAACGGATCTTATTTTGGAAAGCGCGACTCTCCGTCGGGGCCAAACACCATGGCCAGTCTAGGGGCGAACGAAAAGCGGACCTTGGCGCCGTAGGCAAAGTCTTCGTCTCGGCCCAGAATTGCGAGCAACGCCGCATCGTCTGAGGTCTTGAAGTTCAGGATCGTCTCGCTACCAAGACGTTCCACCATTTCGATGGTGCCGGTCACTGGGCCGTCCGGCGCAAGCTCCATGTCTTGCGGGCGCACCCCAAGCGTGACCCGGTCGCCGACTGCCATGCCCATTGTGTCCGCCGGAACATCGACCGCTTCAATCGCGTCCCCTTTGACCTGAACATGGCCGGCGGCCACGCGCATGACCTCAACCGGGAAGAAATTCATCTTGGGGCTACCGATGAAACCGGCGACGAACAAGTTGTTTGGGCGCTTGTACAGGTCGATCGGCTTGCCAACCTGCTGGACGACGCCCTCGTTCATCACAACGATCTTGTCGGCCAGGGTCATGGCTTCGACCTGGTCATGCGTCACATAGATGATCGTTGCGCCAAGCTTGCGGTGCAGGGCGGCCAGTTCGATGCGCATTTCGACCCGCAGCGCGGCATCGAGATTCGAAAGCGGCTCATCGAACAAGAATACCTGAGGCTCGCGGACAATCGCCCGGCCAATCGCGACACGCTGGCGCTGTCCCCCAGAAAGCTGCGACGGCTTGCGCTTTAGCAGGTGCTCTATCTGCAGGGTACGGGCGGCGTTCAGGATCTTCCTGTCGCGGTCTTCCCTGGAGAACCCTGAGATCTTCAGGTTGAATCCAATGTTATCGTAGACGTTCATGTTCGGGTAAAGCGCATAGGTCTGAAAGACCATTGCGATACCGCGATCCCCAGGATGAATGTCGTTACATAAATCGTCGCCGATCCAGAGCTCACCCTCGGTAATGTTTTCCAGGCCGGCGATCATGCGCAGCAATGTTGATTTTCCACAGCCGGACGGACCTACGAATACGACAAAGTCTCCTTTCTCAACATCCAAGTCTACGCCTTTGATAACCTCGACGTTCCCATAAGATTTTCGGATACTGGAGATACGCAATTCAGCCATTGATCAATAGGTCTTTCCTCGCACGCACTAGAAACCGCTTCCCAAGGGAGACGTCGATTTCCAAACAATAGCTCACCTCATGAGAACGAGGCTAAACATGAATCTTCCGCATGCCCTCATACCTATTCGAGATCACACCAGTCGAAAATTCAATGCAGGTCGCCTTTTTTTATTTTTACGCGCGTAAGAAAACTCACTCTACCCCTTGTATTTCAGGTTCTATTTCTTGATCTGTTCGGGGCTTTGCACCTTTGTCGGCCGCACACACTTCACCCATTGATTGTGGCTATTGCTGCCTGCGACTTGCCCACTTTCGCGGCAGGTTCGCAGACGGGGAGTGCGCCGCTGTCGGCCATGAAGTCACGCGACACCTGCGTTTTCCCGTGGTGATCCCAGCGCTGCGCCGTGAAGGCGCGTTTCCAGGGGCACATGGATGGCTGTCGGTGTCCGGCCCGCACCGCGCGATCTGACGCCCTGCCCCAGCCCCAGCCCGGACAAGCGCGCAAAGATCCGCCGTCACCCACCGGGGCCCGGAGATGCCAAAAGTACCTTTCGTCGAAACCCTGTGTGGAACAGCGCCGGTTTCGGGACCGTTTCAATCGAATGCGACGGACTTTTTCACACGGAATGAAGTCCGCGTTGACCTTTCCAGCCTATCGACGCGGGTCAACTACGCGCGAAAATTCGGTCGACGGGAAGGGACGACTCTTGGATGCGATTGACGCCGTCTGGGTGCTGATGTGCGGTTTCATGGTGCTGGACATGCAGGGCGGGTTCCTATGCCTTGAATCCGGGCTGGCAAGCGCGAAGAACTCAGCCAATGTCGCGCTGAAGAATGTGAGCGACATTTGCACGACCGTTCTGTGCTTCTGGCTGGTGGGCTTCGGGTTGATGTTCGGGCATTCCAGCGCCGGGTTGATCGGAACCTCGCTGTTCATGCCCGCCATTGACGGGATCGATTTTGGCATCGCCCCGTTCATGTTCTTTCAGATGGCCTTTGCCTCAACCTCCATCACGATCGTATCCGGCGCAATCTCCGAAAGAGCGTCGTTTCCCGCCTATCTGGCATTCAGCGCGATCATGGCGGCCTGCATCTACCCCGTGGTCGGTCATGCAGCCTGGGGCGGCGCCTTGTTGGACGGCCAGCAGGGTTGGCTCGCGGCGCTGGGCTTTGTCGACTTCGCGGGGGCGTCCGTTGTTCACTCTGTCGGTGGCTGGGCAGCGCTGGTCTATTGTGTGCTTCTGGGCGCGCGCCTTGGACGGTTCGGCCGCAGGTCACGGCGCTTCGAACCCAGTTCGTTGTCCATGGCGGCGCTTGGCGTGGTCTTTCTCTGGATCGGCTGGACCGGATTCAATGCGGGCTCGGGGCTGGCCCATGGCGAAGCCGTCGGCCCAATCGTCATCCGGACGATGCTGGGCGCGACAGCCGGCGGATTGACCGCCATCATCCTTTCCTATGCTTTTTGGCAGCATGCGTCGGCGCCGGTAAACATATGGATGCCAGCCGTCCCCGCGACGAGGCCCGCGATCA
>CAYGRI010000388.1:0-4796 GCA_964352155.1 uncultured Maritimibacter sp.
TAGATCGCCACGGCCTCTTGCGTCGCCGCCAGCGCCTCTTCCCGGCGGCCGAGATCGGAGAGGAAGGCCCCGAGGTTGCCGAGGCTCCGGGCGAGGTCCGGCTCGAAGGCGTCCGGGCGGGCGGTGGCGAGACGGCGGCGGATCGCCACGGCCTCTTCCGTCGCCGCCAGCGCCTCTTCCCGGCGGCCGAGATTTGAGAGAAAGGCCCCGAGGTTGTTAAGGCTATGGGCCAAGTCAGGCTCGAAGGCATCCGGGCGGGCGGTGGCGAGACGTCGGCGGATCACCACCGCCTCTTCCGTCGCTGCCAGCGCCGCCTCGCGCTGGCCGAGGTCGCTCAAAGTCATCCCCCGCCCGTGCAAGTGGCGCGCCAGTTCGGCGCGGTCCTCTTCCGACCCAACCTCGGCGTCGATGCGCGCCCGGGCCTCGTCCAGCCGCAGCTCGGCCACCGCATCGGCAAGCTCCAGCAACACAACGGTCTGTGCAGGCATCGCCCTGGCCAGCACTGCCAGCACCTCTGCCGAGACCTGCGGCACCGCGTCGGTCAGCAGGCGCGGCAGGGGGCCCGGCGTTTCGATGGCGACGTCGATCAGGGCGGGGGCTTCTGCGGCTGTCATCCCCGCCACCACATGGGTCAGGAAAGTCTCTGCCTCTGCCGCGCGCGCGCCATGTTCGGCCCGGGTGGCGCGCGCCAGCACGGTGAACAGGGTGCGGCGGCGGGCGTCGCGGTCGTCCTCGGGCAGCGCGGCAATGAAGGCGCGGCAGGCGTCGAGCAGATCCTCGTCGCCCGACAGCAGGATCTCATGCTCGCCGATCAGGTCGGGTTCCAGCGCCGCGATCCCGTCGCGCCCGGCAGCATAGAGCCGGGTGAGCGGGCGCAGCGGCAGATCGGCGGGCGCGCGTTGGCCGAAATACCCGTCGGCCTTAAGCAGCCTTGTGGCGTCGCGCCGCGTGTCCGCCCCGCCGATGGCGGTGATCTGCGACAGTCCCCGGCGCATCGCCTCTTCCCGCACGCTGCCGTCGATCAGGGTTTCATCCACCCGCCGCCAGTGCCGCCGTTCCAGCGCCAGCACGCCTTCGAGCAGGTCCGCGATCTCTTCGCCCCCGGACCCGGCCAGCGACAAGAGCGCCTCCATCTGCAGGGCCAGCGGCCTTGCATAGGCGGGATCGCTGGCCAGCCTGGTGCGCCGCACCTCGGGCAAGGGCGTGGTGACAGGTTGCGGGAACAGACCGGCCTCGGCCTGTTCGGCCAGCCGGGGTTCAAGGGCGTTGCGGATCGCGTCAAACAGGGCAAGCCGGGGCGCGCCCTCGGGCAAGGGCGCCACCGCCAGCACGTCGCCATGGCGCGCGCCGCGTTTGTTGAACAGCACCTGAAGCTCGGGCTCTGTGCGGTAGAGGTCCTGCCACCAGCTCTCGCCCCGCGACAGCAACACAAGGCGCAGGGGCCGAATGCCCTCGCGCGGGCGGCGCGAGATCATCCGCGCCAGGTCGATCAGTTCCGCCCCCTGCGCCTCGGCATAGTCGAGCACGATCAGCACGCCGGGCTCTGGCCCCTCGGCAAAGATCACCTGCTCGATGGCGCGCAGGCGGTGCTTGTTGCGTTGCAGATCGCCCGGCACCGGCGGCGGCAGGAACCCGGCGAGCCAGCCCTCTGCCGTCAATCGCCGCGCCGCCTCGATCATCAGCCGTGTCTTGCCCAGCCCGCCGGAACCATGCAGCAGCCGCCCGGCCGAGGGGCGCATGGTTTCGGCATGGGGGCCCGTGCCGCAACACCAGTCCAGCATGTCCTGCAGATGGCCGGTCGCATCGACATAGTCCACAACCTCGAAGGAGGCCTGCAGAAGGACCGAGGGCGTGACCTGGGCTGCATCCTCTGGCAGGGCGCGGCGTTTCGGGTCGAACAGGTTTTGGTCATAGGTCTCGCGGTAGAAGGCGTGGACGGGTCGACCGCCCGCAGGCACGCGGCCTTCCCAGACCGTGCGAAGCGTCTTGAGGATCGGGGTGAAGTCGTCAAAATCCAGCGGCAGGATATGGTCAACGGCTGCGTAGTTGAGCGGCACCTCGTCGAGCGGGACGTCCGGCGCACGCAGGTTCACCAGCTTGCCAAAGCGCAGCGCCTTTTCGACCTCGGCCTTCACGAAGGCAGAGGCGGCCGCAGCCGGGCTCCAGATCACGATGACGACCGAGGCCGCGTCGATGGCCTCGCGGATCTGCGGCTCGTAGGCGCCCCAGGCCTCCAAATCATGATCCCACCAAACCGGAAACCCCTCGGCCACAAGCCGCTCGGCGAATGTCTCCGTCAGCGCGCGGTGGCGGGAGGAATAGCTGATGAAGACGTGGGACATTCTGATGATCCGCCGGTTTCTATGCGTCGTTGGGGATTGGGGTTGAGGCCTTGTTCACAGGGGGTTCGGCCTTTCTGCTGGTGTCTTGCTCCGGCGCAAGCGCTGGCGTTTTACTGACATCGACCGTGATCCCTTCCGCCTCGATGTCGCGCAGCAAGGTGCCGAGATGGGGCCGCAATGGCTCTGGGCGCGCGCCGCTCTCTGGGGCGAGAAAGCGTGTTTCGGCACCGATGCGCAGGTGCAGGCGGCAGGCTGTCTCGTGGCCAGACCAAGCCAGAATGACATCGCGCAACGCGTGCCACTGTGTGAGCGAGAGCGGTTCAGGGCGCGCGGCAATGGTCACTTCCAGTTCGGTGCAGCCCTGCACATCGCCAGTCGTTGGCATGTCCCCTTCGGGATCGATCCGCTGGACAATTCGCCAATAGGCGCAGGGCTTACCTTCGGAAGTTTTCTGGGAACAGGCGATTGCCAGGACCGTGAGCAAGGTCAGGTCGTTGTCTTTTTCCGGGCCGTTCAGCATATCGAACGGCTTCATCAGGTTGTGCCAACCGCGCTGATTGTCCCGCACAGCCTGCGCGGGATCCTTGGCGGCGCGCGGGTCCAGCCGCAACCCCTCGATGGCCCGGTCCAGCATCCAGCGGGCGTGCTCGTTGCGCGCCCCGGCCACGATCCGCGCGTTCTGAGGGTCCGCGTCGGGGACCTGCCAATTCGGGTGTTTCAACGCCTGTTGAAGCTGGTCCTGAACATCCGCAGCGATGCACGGCAGGGTCCCATCCTGCATGCCGCGCCATTGCAGCCCCAGCGAGATCAGCTGCACTCCGGCTTGGCGCACCGCGCGCAGATTGGCTCTGCGCCCATGGGCGGGCAGCTTGTCCCACGCCTCGGACAGCCGGGCGCGCGACGGCACCGCTTGGTCCTCACCACCCAGCGAGAGGTAGGCGCCGTGAAGCTGCTGCGCCAGGTCTTCGAGCGGTTGGCGGTCCGCGAGATATCGCGCCGTCGTGGTGCGCGCATTGCCAAAGGTTCGCACCAGCGACAGAGGATCATCCGCGCCGATATCGCCGGGACCGATGACATGGTCCCAAAGACGCGCATAGATCGGCACGGCGTGGCGTTGCAGCCGTTGCATGGCCGTCTCAACCCGCAGCGCCGCACTGAGGTTCACCAGATCCTCCCCGCAGGCAAAGATATAGGCGGTGGGCGGGTCTTCCCCATGCTCAAGGTCGTGCAGCAGGGCGTCGTTTTCCATATCCAACACGCGCAGATCGGCGTCGTGAAAGCGGATCGTCGGGCGGGCTTCGACCGGCAGGCTGTCGTCCATAAGGCGCGGATAACATGCGCGAAACCGCCCCTCGGCCAGCGCATGATCTTGGTCCAGAACCGTGATGCAGGGTGGCCCGAGGCCGTCAGCGAAAGCGGTCAGCAGGATCTCGATCATCAGCGCTTCGCCATGATCCCCCAGCCCACAAAGGACCACATGAACACGGTTCTGGCCGAAATCACGCGCCCGTTGGGTCAGCCGGATGCGCGCCAAAAGATCGCGCGCCACAGCTGTCTTCAAACTGAAGGTCTCGAAATCCTTGCCGCGCGCAAAGCCCAGATCCGTCGCGTCGCCTATATCGGCAACCAGCCGGGTGGAGGACAGATGCACATGCAGCCGGGTCTTTGTGCTGCGGTCCGTTTTGATCGTGCCGGGGCCCTGATGCCGGTCGCGCAGGTCGCTTAAAATCGACGCCGCCAGCGCCCCAATCTCGATGCTCACCTCGTCCCGCCCGCAGGTCACATAAACATCGCGCGCCTTATCCAATCTCGCGGTCTCCAAAACCCGCCGCTCTGCCAGATTGCCCTCGATCAACAGCAGGCCAACATCCTCGGCCAGCGCCCGATCCGCGTCATCGAACTTATGGTCAACCGCGGTAACCCGCATGCCGTCCTGAACGAGCTTATAGGCCAGCGCATGGCCAACAGACCCAAGTCCAAGAATAACGGCGCGCTTTTCAGCTTGGCACATTTGCACGACGCGGCGGACCCAGAGGGTGAAGAAACTTGAAAAGAAATCAATGACAAAAAAGGTCAAGACGGCCGGTGCTGCGAAACGAGCAATCTGAAGCAGAGGCGTCAGACCGGATTTATCCTCGTTGATATCAGACGGGAATTCGCCACCAAAGAGTTGAAAGGCCCGATACGCGTTTTCCCAAAAACCGGCACCCCCATCCTCGATATAAAATCCCCCCAACCCAATCACAAAGACCAACAGGGAAAGAACAATCACCCAACGTCTTGAAAAGAATCGCCTGAATCCTGACAAAAAGACACCCACCCAGCTCGCGTCACGTAACCCTCAAGTCTATCTGAGCCCATATCCCGCGCTCGAGTCAATTCTCGAAGGCTCCCGAGAGCCCGGTGGATTCAAACGCGAGGTGCAACAGGTGCATTGAAACGGATCGTGAGGCT
>CAYGRI010000389.1:0-4770 GCA_964352155.1 uncultured Maritimibacter sp.
GGCCTTGCCCCCCCAACGGCCGCCCCTGCGCGCGGCCGCAACCGGTGACGCTCTGCTCCGCCCCTCCGGCTATGGACAGGAATGGGGCGATGCGATAGGCAAATGAACCGTAAAGATCCGGCCTGGATGGCTCCGGCTTGCCTCCTCCGCCCCGACATTTGAGGACGTTCTTGATGAAGAAAATTGGGACCATGTTCTTTCCCGATAACGAACGGCATTTCACCCTGTTCGCCGATGACATCGAGAACTATCAGCGCCCACAGCGCGACAAGGCGTTCGAATACGTGCGGGACTGGAAATGCGCGGTGGACGGGGGGGCCAATGTCGGCATCTTCTCGCGCCATTTCGCAACCAAGTTCGAGCGCGTGATCGCGGCAGAGCCGCTGCCCGACAATATCGAATGCCTCCGCCTGAACACGCCCGAGAATGTCGAGGTGCTGAACGCCGCCCTGGGCGACCGGACCGGCCGGATGGAGATGTTCACGACCCATTCCACCAATGGCGGTGCCTTCATCTCGGGGCATGAGGATGTCGATAAACCGACCGGTTTCACCTACGAAGATGTGCTGCGCCGCGAAGTGGACATGATCGAACTCGACAACCTGAACCTCGACCATATGGGGCTGTTCAAACTCGACACCCAGGGAAGCGAGGTCATCGCGCTCAAAGGGGCTCTCAAGACCATCGCGCGCTGCAGGAGCGTTGTTCTGATCGAGGAAAAGCCGGTGGGCGGGCCGCTTGGGAACACCGAACATATCGAAGCCGCCGCCGAGCTGCTGCTGGGGATCGGCATGACCGCCCGCGAGAAGGTCGGCGCGGACCGGATCTATTCCTTCGACTGACGCCTGCCGCGCGCCGTCGCGGTCGGGCCCCTGCCCGCGCGCCGAGACCGCGATTGCCCGGCCTATCGTGGCCGCAGGGGCTGTCGGGCCCGCCCCACGCGGCGAAGCGAAAGGCACGGCGCCGGGACAATGCGGCGTGCTTGGTCGGCCCGGATACCGGCGCCAAGCAAAAGCCCGCCGCGCCACCGCGCAACACCAAGTTGACATGTTTCAGCGCAGATGCCTTAATTTTGCCAGCCATGTGTTCAGAAGTAGAAAACGAGCCCAAATTACGTCATAACTTTGCGGCATGTAAAATTGAACCGACCCTCCGCAGTTTTGCCCCGCTTGGGTTAAGTCTTTGCTGCAGTCTCATCGCAGTTTCGCCCCTAGAGAACGACCTGAGGGGGTTTGACATGACTGCGATGCAAGTAAACATACAGACCAGTGGATCCATAGACTCTGCCGAAACCATTGATCACAGTTGGTTCGGCGCAGTACAGACTGGCTTTCACTCCTTTGATGGCTTCGAAGAATCCGCCGAGGCACTGAACCTGGGGCTGGTCAGATGGCCAGGCGGCACTTTGGCCGAGAAACGCACCGAAGTGTATGGCATGGAACATGAAGGGTTGTTCGATGCCACCGACCTTTGGGCGACCAATCCCAATCGCGACCGGCCCGACCTGGTGCATTCGCTGGAATACTCGGTCGAGAACAACATGGACTTCGCGATGATCATCCCGACCGCGCGCTACGCCGATGACATCGAATTGGGGGAGGCGCATCTGCGCAGCTTCCTCGACGACCTGTTCACGGGAGAATACGGCGCCCTGCCCGACAAGTTCACCCTGGAGCTTGGCAACGAATACAAGGCCCTGCCCGAATTTCGCGACAACCCGGAGCTGTACGGCGAGATCTCCTCGCGCTTTGCCGAGGTGATCGCCGAGGCAAAGGACCTGTACCTGACGGATGAGGAAAGCAGCGGTGTCAATGTCGCCGTCCAGATGGGCATCAACTCCGAGCATAACGAGGCGATCATAGGCCAGTTCTCGGATGAGGCGCTGGAAGTGACCAACTCGCTGGTGTTCCATTCGCTGCCGATCTCGATGCGGAACCTGAACAAGGACAACGAAGACGAGAACGGCATGAACCGCTACGAGATCGCGGAGAGCTTTGCCGAGGAATGGCGCAGCGCGATCACCGGCGCGGGCGGCAACTCGGACCCGGATCTGTTCATGTCGGCCTGGACGGTGGGCGGGTCCACCAACGACCCGGACCGGATTTCGCTGGAATGGCACGAATTCGGGGCGCGGTCGTCAAGCGTGGCGGTGGATCAGGTGGCCGGATATTCCTCTGTCGGGGTGGATTCCGCGGCGATCTGGGGCGTGGATGTCAATAACCTCAACACCGTGACCAGCACCGAATCCGGCGAGCTGGAACTCAGCCATACCGGCGAAATTTTCCGGATGATGGCGGATTCGCTGGTCGGAAAGACCTATGTGGGCGAGTTCCGCCCCTCGTCGCGCGACGATCTGGTGATGACCCATACCTTCACTGACGGCACCGAGCTGACGACCTATGTGGGCATCAACGAGCGCAGCTCTGAAAACGACGAGGTTCTGCTGGACTTTGGCGGCGCCAACAACATTCAGCTTGTCCATGCAGAGATGCTCTCGACCGAACTCGACCCGTCGTTCAACGGCAATTACGACGATCTGGAGGCACGCCTTTACGAAAACCCCGTGACCTGGGAGATGGAAGACGTCTTTACCGAAGAGGGCCTGGTGGTCGATTTCACCCAGGATTACGACATGGCCGAGATCGAGGTCGTGCTGGGCGAGGGCCTGACCGGATCGGGCGGGGCCGACTGGATCCGCAGCGACGTGGAAAGCGACGCGGTGATGGGCTACGGCGGCAACGATTACCTGCTGGGCTGGCTGGGCTTTGACAGCCTGTACGGCGGCGACGGCGATGACGTCCTGATGGGGGAAGACGGCCGCGACAGGTTGTTCGGCGGGTCCGGCGACGACACCCTGCTGGGCGGCGATCAGGACGATTTCCTCAGCAGCGGCGGCGGCTATGACCGGCTCGAGGGCGGTGCGGGCGCCGATTGGTTCCAGTTCAACCAAGGGACCGAGGGCGGTATCGTGCGGGATTTCTCGGTCGGAGTCGATGCGCTGGACCTGTCCGAGGCCCTGTCCCCGGCGGGCAGTCTTGTCATCAACGCGCCGGGATATTTCGACATCGCCGAAGATCTTGGCCCCGGCGGCACCGACGCGCGCTGGAAGATGGATGTCTTGCAGGATGGCGACGACACACGCCTGCAGGTGACGGACGATCAGGGCGACGAGCAATGGTCGATCCTCCTGCGCGATGTGCTGGTTGAGGATCTGACGCGGGATTTTGCCAGCAATTTTAAGCTGGGTCGGGATGGTGAAGTGGCCAACGCCAGTGCAGCCCCCCTGTCGGGCCAGGCCGCTGCGGGCGCGGGCGCGGGCCTTGGTGCAAGCGAGGCGGGCGCCGCCTCCGGGAAAGAGGCCGAGACGCTGCCGGGCGATCCGCCCGACACCGCCGAGGACGCATCAGCGGCCGATACGGTGCCGCCCCTGCCCGTCTCCGACCCGACCGGCGCTGTCCCGGACAAGGCCGCCAGCGACACTTTCCCGATCTCGGACCCGCTGGGCGCCACGGAGAAGGGGGCGACAGCGCCCCTGCCCGTCTCCGACCCAACCGGCGCTGTCCCGGACAAGGCCGCCAGCGACGCTTTCCCGATCTCCGACCCGGGCGATGGCGGCGCGGAGGAGAGCGAGAAGACCGCGTTCCCGATCTACGACACGACCGACGGTGCCAAGGAAGCACTCGCGACCTCGCTTCCGGACCCCACCGACGACAGTTCGGAAGAGGACACGGCGAACCCGACCGATGCCCCGGATCCCGTGGGCGCGCCCTCGGTCGACATGGGGTCCGGCAGCGACGAGACAACGCCGCTCATGAGCAGATGGATGTCCTGGTTCAACCGTGGGAACACCGCCGAGACGCCGTCTGACCCAACCGTGCCCGGTGCGAACGAGGCAGAGTACATCTTCGAGGCGTCCGATTGGGGGATGCAGGGCGGCGGCGGCCAGGCGGAGGCCGTGAACAGCATGGTGCCGAACCCGAATTGGGAGGACGACAGCGCTGATCTGTTTGCCGATCCCGGCGTGGACAGTGATTTCGACCATATGCTCGCTGCGGGCTGACACCTCGCCCACCCGGACCGCAACGGGGTCCCGCAATCCGGGATCCCGCCTTTGCAGCGGTGTCCGAATCGCCGGGGCCTGTTCCACGCGATGGCGCGCAAGAAGCCCACCCCCAATGCGCTCTGCCGCGCAGTCACCGGGTCTGACGGCCCAGTGACTGCGCGCGACGGGGCCGGGGGGCCAGGCCCCTAGAACATGAAGTAGCGTTGCGCCATCGGCAGCACCTTTGCCGGTTCGCAGGTCAGCAATTCGCCGTCCGCGCGGACCTCGTAGGTTTCGGGATTGACCTCCATCCTGGGGGTGGCGCTGTTGCCCACCATGTCGGCCTTGCCGATGTCGCGGGTCTTTTCCACCGCCAGCACATCCTTGGCCAGACCCAGCGACGCGTCGATCCCCGCCGCCGCCGCCGCCTGGCTGACGAA
Source organism: uncultured Maritimibacter sp. (assembly GCA_964352155.1). Classification (GTDB taxonomy): domain Bacteria; phylum Pseudomonadota; class Alphaproteobacteria; order Rhodobacterales; family Rhodobacteraceae; genus Psychromarinibacter. Next base: position 4,483 of record CAYGRI010000389.1, read on the forward strand.
GGTCACCGATGACCGTTCCATCGAGCGGCCAAACGCCCCGAACATCGGCCGGGTATAGACCGGCTGCGGCGTCGGGATAGAGGCGTTGGGATCCCCCATCTGGGCACAGGCGATGGTACCGCCGATCAGCACCATCTCCGGCTTCACGCCGAAGAAGGCGGGGTTCCACATCACCAGATCGGCGCGCTTGCCCACCTCCACCGATCCGATGTGCTGCGACATGCCATGGGTGATCGCCGGGTTGATCGTGTATTTCGCCACGTAGCGCTTGACCCGCACATTGTCATT
>CAYGRI010000390.1:0-4720 GCA_964352155.1 uncultured Maritimibacter sp.
CGGCAGGCGGCCACCCTGGAAGAGACGGCAGCCTCCCTCGACACGCTGACGTCATCGGTTCGCGTCGCCGCCGAGGGCGCGTCGGAAGCCAACCGGATCGTCGCCAATGCGCGCGAACAGGCGGAGCGGTCTGGCGAAGTCGTGCAGGGGGCCGTCGGTGCGATGAGCGAGCTGGAGGAATCGTCCAAGAAGATCTCGAAGATCACCGAGGTGATCGACGACATCTCGTATCAGACAAACCTGTTGGCGCTGAACGCCGGGGTCGAGGCCGCGCGCGCGGGCGAAGCCGGACGGGGCTTTGCCGTCGTGGCCTCGGAAGTGCGGGCGCTGGCGCAAAGATCGTCCGATGCGGCCCGCGAGATCAACGAGCTGATCACCTCGTCCGGGCGCCAGGTCAAACGCGGGGTCGATCTTGTCGGCCAGGCTGGCGAGGCGCTGCGCGGCATTGTCGACGGGGTCGTGGAAATCTCGGGACATGTCTCTCAGATCGCGGAAAGCTCCCGGTCGCAAAGCACCGGCCTGGCAGAGATCAACGAGGCCGTGAGCGAACTTGACAAGGTCACCCAGCAGAACGCCGCCATGTTTGAGGAAACGACGGCTGCGGGTCATGCCTTGAGCCGTGAAGCCGAGGCGATGACCGGGGCCATGGCCCGGTTCCGGACCGGTGACGGGACCGAGTCGGACGCGGTGGTCAGCCCGCCGGAATTCCGCTCGCAAACTCAAAGCGCCGCGTCCGGCGCGGCGACTGGCAACAAGGGGGCGGGTCAAGCGCCCATGGGCGCGCCGCAGTCGGGCCCCAAGACAGCGGCGGCAGGTATTGCAAAGACCGCGGTGGCGGCCTCTGCCGTGGCGGCGGCGGCTGATTTCGAGGATGAAGAAGGCTGGCGCGACTTTTGACGCGCCACCGGCTGTCCCCGGCCTGGGTCGGGGGGCGTGCCGGTCATATCCGGTAGAATCACGCCCCGACGCCAAGGCATCTGGAGCCGGGACAGGGCGCGGCACGGCGATTCGACGGATCCAGCGGGCTCTTGGGGCCCGGGCGTTCCATGCTCACTCGCCTAGGGGTGGGGGCTCTGCCACCCTGACGCGCAAGTCTTTGTGATTCCGCGAGACTGCGCCGCGCATGCGTCCTTGGCGATTGTCGTCGGATGGGAGTTGTGGCATCAAACCGTGGTCAATATTTTCTCAGAGGTCAGGTTATGACGGATCACGCCTTGAATCGCAGAGTGATGGTGGACACACAGATCCGCCCCTCGGACGTGACCAAGTATTCGATCATCGACGCGATGCTGTCCGTCCCAAGAGAGCGGTTCGTGCCCGACCAATCCGCCCAGACTGCCTATGTCGACGATAACATCATGCTTGGGTCCGGTCGGACGGTTCTGGCGCCGCGCACCCTTGCCAAGATGCTGGATGCGCTGGATCTGCGGCCGACCGAGCTGGTGCTCGATCTGGGCTGCGGTTTCGGGTATTCCACCGCGGTGATCGCCCGCCTCAGCGAGGCCGTCGTCGCGGTCGAGGAAGACAAGGCCCTGGCCGCCGAGGCAGAGACGCTGTTGTCCGAGATCGGCGCCGACAACACCGCGGTTGTGCACGGAGCGTTGACCGAGGGCGCGGCCCAGCACGGTCCCTATGACGCGATCGTCGTTCAGGGCGCGGTCGAGGTTCTGCCGCAGGGTCTGACCGACCAGCTCAAGACCGGCGGGCGGATCGCCTGCGTGTTCCATGAGGGCGCGCTGGGGCAGGTCCGCATCGGGGTCAAGACCGCCGCCGGGCTGGGCTGGCGCTGGGTCTTTGACGGGAGCGCGCCGGTGCTGCCGGGGTTTGACCGCAAGCGGGAGTTTGTCCTGTGATCGGCGTGTGGGCCGGACGGTGCGGACCCCGGGTGATGCGCAGTCTGGCGCGGGCCGGGCGGGTCCTTGTGGCTGCCACGGCCATCGCCTGTGCCGGCGTGGCGGTGCGGGCCGAAACGTTGACCGATGCCCTGGTGGCGGCCTATCTGAACTCCAACCTGCTGGAGCAGAACCGGGCGCTGCTGCGCGCGGCGGATGAGGATGTGGCCCAGGCGATTGCGACCCTGCGCCCCGTTCTGGCCTGGGCCGCCTCGACCGGGCGCCGCTACAACAGCGTGCTGGGCACGACCGATTCGACGACGCTGGAACTGACCGCCCGGATCACGATCTTCGATTTCGGCCGCACGCCCCTGGCGATCAAGGCGGCCAAGGAATCCGTTCTGGCTGGCCGCGATGCCTTGTTGCAAGTCGAACAGAACGTCCTGCTGACGGCCGTTCAGGCCTATATGGAGGTGATCCGAGCCGCGCGCTTTGTGGAACTGCGGCGCAGCAACGTGCGGCTGATCACCAGCGAATTGCGCGCCGCCCGCGAGCGGTTTGCCGTGGGCGAGGTGACGCGCACCGATGTCTCGATTGCCGAGGCGCGGCTGGCGGCGTCCCGCTCTGCCCTGACGGCGGCCGAGGGGGATTACAACCTCGCGCGCGAGGCCTACAAGGCTGCCATCGGCCATTACCCGAAGAACCTGGTGCGCCCGAACACGCCTCCGATGGCCGCGCGAACGGTGGATGAGGCCCGCGCCATCGCGGTCAAGACCCACCCGCTGATTTTGCAGCGCCAGCGCGAAGTGACGGTCGCCGAACTGAACATCGCCCGCGCGAAGGCCGACCGCCGCCCAACCATCGGCGCCTCGGCCGGGGTCGGGGTCGATCAGGACAACACGCGCACCGGCAACGTCACACTGAGCCTGAGCCAGACCATCTATTCCGGCGGCACCCTGGCGTCGTTGATCCGACAGGCGATTGCGCGGGCCGAAGGCGACCGGGCAGAGCTGTTGCAGGCAGTTGTGATGGTAAAGCAGGATGTGGCCGGCGCCTGGTCGTCGTTGCAGGTCGCGCTGGCCAGCACCGCCGCCAGCCAGCAGCAGGTTGCGGCCAGCCTTAGCGCCTATAACGGCACCCGCGAAGAGGCGGAGCTGGGCGCCCGCACCACGCTGGATGTGCTCAACGCCGAGCAAGAGCTTCTGGATGCCCGCGCGGCGCTGATCCAGTCCGAGATCCAGCAATTCGTGGCGGTTTATACCTTGTTGTCCACGATGGGTCTGTTGACGGCCAAGCATCTCGACCTGGGTCTGGTGACCTATGATGCCGAAGCCTATTACAACGCGGTGGACGGCGCCCCGGTCTATGTCAGTCCGCAGGGCGAAAAGCTGGACAAGCTTCTTAAAAGCCTCGGCAGATAAGCAATCACACGCTAAGAGTTGTGCGTTACCCTCTGCGGGGGTACAATTGACGTGAGCAGCAAATAAAAAGGGATTGCGGATGCCGGATCCTGTATCGAACTCCGAGATTGAGGACGTCCTGTCGTCGATCCGTCGACTTGTGTCCGCAGAGCCGCAAAGCGCGAAACGGCGAGGCGGATCGGTGCACGCCGTAACCGACAGGCTGGTTCTGACGCCGTCGCAGCGGGTCGAGGAGGCGGAAGACCCCGCGCCGTCCCCGAGGGAGGACAGGCGCACTTCCGAGAGGGGCGATTGGCAGCCGGACCCGAGCGACGAACCGGATCTGAGCGCGATGGCCAATCTTGCCACGAAGACCGCTGGCCGCGACGAGGATGACGGTTCGGGCTCTGCGACGCTTGAGGATCGGGTCGCCGGGCTTGAGGCGGCGTTAATGCAATCTGGCGGAGAGTGGGAGCCGGACGGCAGCGAAGATACCAACAGCGACCTGACGCGGCCGATCAGCGTGGATGCCGAATTCGACATGGCCGAGGCTTGGGAACGCGAAACGGCCCGGGACTTGTCGACCTCGACAAACGCCGAGGATGCGACCGAGCAGGCGGTGAGCGCAAAGACGGAAGCCGTTGCCGCAGAGCCCACCGAGGCGGAAGTAGCCGAGCCCACGAAGGCCGGAGCCGCCAAGACCGAAACAGCCGAGCCCACCGAGATAGAATCCGCAGTCCCGCCTCAAGAAGATGCAGCGGACGCGCCCGCGCCCGGCGACTCAGAGGCGGGGGACTCGCCGGTTGCCGTCACAGCGAAGCAGGATCCGACCGGGCCTGTTCCGGATCCGGCGCCCGCCGCTCCGGCCCCGCCCGAGGCGGCGGAGGCCACGGGTTTGGCCTTTGACGAGGATGACGACCTATCCGAGTTGCTGGAAAAGGCGCTTCAGGCGCCCGCAGCGGAGCCGCCCCACGCCCCGGACATGCCCAATGCGGGTCCAGAGGCAGCAGCAGCGCCGCCGCCGCCGAAAGCGGAGAAGCCGCGAGCGACGACACCGGAGGAACGTGCGCGCATGCGGCCGTTGCCCCCGCCGATGGCTGTTGATTTGTCCTCGATTCAGGCAATTCTGGCCGAGACGGCGTCCATTCCGGTCAACCCTCCGGCGGCCAGCACGAATGCGGCACCGCAGGACGCCCCTTTGGCAGAGACCCCTGTGGCAGATACCCCGGTCGCCGCGGGCCCGGACACTTCTGGTCTGGAAAGCTCTGGCCCCGACTTCACGGGCCCCGACTTCACTGGCCCCGAGACCACTGGCCCCGAGACCACTGGCCCCGAGAGCACTGGCACCGCCGTGGAAGACGTTGTGTCGAGGGGCGAGGCCAACGAAACATCGGACAAGGGGGTTGCGGCAAAGACCGCGCCGACAGATTTGACCGAAGCCGAAGCCGAAGCCGAAGCCGAAGCCGAAGCCGAAGCCGAAGCCGAAGC
>CAYGRI010000391.1:0-4689 GCA_964352155.1 uncultured Maritimibacter sp.
CGAACAACCCGCCAGAGATCACGCCGGGCAGGATCAGCGGCATCTGCACCTTGAAGAAGGTGCGCACTGGCCCCGCCCCCATATTGGCAGAGGCCCGAGACAGCGATTCGTCAAAGCCCACCAGGGTCGCCGTCACCGTGATGATGACAAAGGGGATACCCAGCGCGGCATGGGCCAGAACGACGCCCACATAGGTACCTTGCAAGCCGATCCGCGAGTAAAAGAAATACATCCCCGCCGCCGATATGATCAGCGGCACGATCATCGGAGAGATCAGGATCGCCATGATCGCCCGGCGGAACGGCACATGCTTTTGCGACAGGCCGATGGCCGCCAGCGTGCCCAGCGTCACCGAAACAAAGGTCGCGGCGGGCGCAATCTGGACCGAGTTGCGCAGCGCCTGCTGCCAGTCGGGGTTGCTGAAGAAGTCCTGGTAATGCTTCAGCGAATAACCAGAGGGGTCGAGCGAGACCATGGCCGGGGTGAAGGTAAAGAAATCCTCGGCGTTGAAGCTGAGCGGCAGGATCGTGATGATCGGCGCGATCAGAAAGAAAAAGATCAGCCCGCACAGCAGCAGGAAGGTATTGTGCCACAGTACCTGCAACGGCGTGGCGTACAGCGGCACGCCCATACGGTAGCGCCCGGTGTGCAGCCAATAGACGAACCACCCCATCACAAAACCGATCAGCGCGCTGCCAAGTGCGGCTGCCACGCCGATGAACAGCAGGCCAAGCACGGCGCAGCCCCCCGTCGTGATCCATCTGCCAAGGCGCGGGTTCGGAAGATAGCTGACCAGAACATAGGCCAGCGCCGCGCCAAAGGCCGCCCCCAGCACAGCGCCGATCGGGCCAGAGCCGTTGGCGACCCCAAAGAAGATCCCGAAGAAGCCCCCCAGCGCCGCCGTCAGGGGCATGGTGAATTCCAACAACGGCGGGGTTTTCACGTTTGCGGTATATGCCATGACGTTATCCCAGGTTCACGTTGTCGATGCCCACGATCCGATCATAGACCCAATACAGGATCAGAACCGCCGCCAGCAGAATGGATCCCAGCGCCGCCGCCAGTCCCCAGTTCAGCGAGGACGAGATATGGTAGGCGATCCGGTTGGAAATGAACGTCCCCGTCGTCCCGCCCACAAGCTCCGGCGTGATATAATAGCCGATGGCCAGGATGAAGACGAGGATACAGCCCGCCCCGATCCCCGGCACGGATTGCGGAAAGTACACACGCCGGAAGGCGGTGAAATTCGTCGCCCCCAGCGACTTGGCCGCGCGCACATAGGACGGCGGGATCGTCTTCATCACCGAATACAGCGGCAGGATCATGAAGGGCAGCAGGATATGGGTCATCGCCACGATGGTGCCGAACTGGTTGTTGATCATCGCCAGCCGGTTGTCGTCGGCCACGATGCCCAGCCAGACCACGATGTCATTGATCACGCCTTGCTGTTGCAGCAGCACCTTCCAGGCCGAGGTCCGCACCAGCAGCGAGGTCCAGAACGGCAGCAGCACAAGGATCAGCAGCACATTCGACACCCGCATCGGCAGGTTCGCCAGCAGGTAGGCGATCGGATAGCCCAGCAGCACGCAGGACAGCATGATCACAAGGCTCATGAACAGCGTCCGCTGGAACAGGATGCCATAGATCTGAAGGTTCTCCGGCTGCGATTCGATGCCTGTCGGCGTGACTTTCAGATCGACGGCGGTAAGGAAATAGCCGGGCGTGTATTTCGGAGAGAACGCCTTGATCGCGCCCCAGACAGTCAGGTCGCCCCAATCGTCGTCCACATCCAGAAACTGCTCCTTGATCGAGATCGGCGCGATCTCCGGCGCGGCCGCCGCGGCGGCCTTGAGCAGCGCGGCCTGAGGCCCCGAATAGCCCGCCACGGCAGAGGCATTGGCCGTCAGATCGCGGTAGAGCATGGCAAACAGAACGTCCGCCGGCTCTTCTTCGGTCAGGACATCGTCTTCCTCGACCACCACCCGTTCCCATGTGGCCCAGGTAGAGGCAGTGTCGGGCAGCACGTCATCAATCCCCGAGGCGCCCATCAGCGCGATCCATACCGCCGGATCTTCCCATGCGGGGTCGAGCTCGGTGAAAGCATCGGTGTATTCGTCGGTGTCAAACCGCCCGACCGACCGGCCCGTCTTGCGGAACAGCGACGAGACGCCAGAGGCTTCGTAGTTCAGGCGGGTGCCAAGGCGCGAATGGATCTTGAAGGCCTCGGCCTCGAACAGATCGACATAAAGCGCGGCAAATGTGTCTTCGCCCGGTGCCTTACCCGCGTCGTATTCCCAGTCTTCCAGGGCGGCCACGGTGCGGGGCAGCGTCTCGGACACGATCTCGTTCTCGACAGAGCGGAACAGCATGTCGGCGATGGGCGCGATGAAGGTGACCAGCACAAAAATCAGCAGCGGTGCGATCAGCATCATGGCGCGGAGTTTCTCGCGCCGAAGGGCCCGCATCAGGGACCGCTTGAGCGGGGTGCCATCGGCGGCCAGAACCGGGCCGGCGGCCTGCGTTTTCTCGGCGGATGCCGGGGCTTTGCGGAGGTCCGGGCCTGCGGTTGCGTCCGTCATGTCAGGTTCCTTCGACAACCAGAATGATACTGTCGGCGGCATTGCGCCGGATCTCGGCGACCTCCTGGTAATCGGGGTCGTTATAGGCGGCCAGCGCCTCTTCGTAGCTGGGGAATTCGATCACCACGTGGCGGTCTCCACAACTGCCCTCGACCACCTCGTTGCGGCCCCCGCGCACCACGAAGGTCGCGCCCAGCTTTTGCAGGATCGGCGTGTCGCGGCGCACATATTCGGGGTAGGCCTCGGGGTCGGTGACCTTGATATGGCCGATAATGTAGCCCTTGGGCATGGTCGTTCCCCTGTGTTGTGTGTCGGGTCCGGCCCGGGCATTCTCCCGGGCCGTCCCAAGTGTCAGGCGTTGGGCAGAGGTACCCCTGCCCGGCCCTGTCTTATTCGGCCACCAGCCAGGCCTGGAACTTGGCGTCCAGGTCATCGCGGTAGTCGGCCCACCACAGGTAGTTGTTGACGAAGGTATGCTCGCCGTTGTTCGGGTCGGTCGGCATATGCGGCTTCATCTCGATGCCAAGCTCGGCATGGGTCGACACCAGTCCGGCCGAAGAGGCACGGGCGGGGCCGTAAGAGATGTACTTGGCCTGATCCGCCAGACGCTGGGTGTCGGTGGCGAACTTGACGAAGTCCAGCACGCGGGCCAGACGATCCTCGGGCAGGTCGGCGGGGATCACCCAGCCGTCGAGGTCAAGCATCTGCCAATCCCAGGCCATGCCGACGGGCTGGTTCTGCTCGGCGATGACCGAGAACAGACGACCGTTGTAGGTCGAACCCATGAAGATCTCGCCGTCGGCCAGCAGCTGCGGCGTTTCGGCGGCAGCGGACCACCAGATGGTGTCGTCCTTGATGGTGTCGAGCTTGGCAAAGGCGCGCGCCTGGCCATCTTCGGTTTCCAGCACGTCATAGACGTCTTCGTAGGCGACGCCGTCACACAGCAGCGCCCATTCCATGTTGGCGATTGGCTGCTTGTTCAGCGCGCGCTTGCCCGGATAGGTTTCCAGATCGAACACGTCGCAGGCGCCCTTCGGCGGTTCCACGCCCTCCGGCACCATGTCGGTGCGGTAGCCGAAGGTCGTCGAGAAGACGATCTGCGGGATAAAGCAATCCGACACGATCATGTCGCCGAAATCGTCCGAGGCGGAAGAGCCGTCGGGCGCGGGCGCCAGGATCTCGTCATGGTCGACTTCCATCGCCAGGCCATCGTCGCACAGACGGATGGCGTCGGCGGCTTCGACGTCGACCAGGTCCCAGGTCACGTTGCCCGCCTCGTTCATGGCGCGCAGCTTGGACACGGCCTGCGACGAGCTTTCGTCCCACACCACTTCAAGGCCTTCGTTCATCGCCTTGTAGGGTTCGGAATAGGCTGCGGTCTGGCTTGCCTGATAGGCGCCGCCCCAGCTGACCAAAGTCATGCTGTCGGCCATGTTGCCATGGCCCGCGGCGAACGCGGTTCCGGCTGCGGCCATCGCGCCGGTCATCAGCAATGCGGTCTTGAGTTTCATTATATCGTTTCTCCCAGTTTTGTTTGCCCGTTCTTGATCCCTCCGCGGCCCGGGCAGACCTGTTTGCAGAAGGGGATTCGTGTCAGGCGTCGAGCGCGCGGCAATCCTCTGGCCGCCAGCCGATCTCGACCGTTTCGCCCGCCTTGAGCCGGCGCTGGTCGGGCGCGTTGCGGGTCTTGACGACAAAGTCGTCCTTGCCCGCGACACGCAGCCTGGTGCGATAGATATCGCCCATATAGATAAACTCCAGCACTTCCGCCTTCAGCGTATGTGCGTTCTCGGGCATCCGGTCCTTGTTGAACTCCACCCGCTCGGGTCGGATCGACACAACCGTGCGGTCGCCCACGGCATTCACATTCACCGGAACCGTATCGATCACCGACCCATCGTCCAGTGTCACCTCGGCCCGGCCACTCTCCATCTTGGTGACGCGGCCGGCCAGGGTGTTGTTCTCGCCGATGAACTGCGCGACGAAGCTGTTGCTGGGCTGTTCATACAGCGTGTCCGGCGGATCGAGCTGCTGAATCTTGCCGTCGTTGAACACGGCCACCCGGTCCGACATCGTCAGCGCCTCGGTCTGGTCATGGGTCACATAGACC
>CAYGRI010000392.1:0-4681 GCA_964352155.1 uncultured Maritimibacter sp.
CCCGATGGCCCGCCCCGCTTTGCCCTGTTCGGTCATCGGGTAGCCGTCGAAGGTGGTCATCACAGAGGCCGCCGTGCCCGGCATCCGCATCAGCACGGCGGTGATCAGCGAGCCGGACACCGCGCCGACATACATCGACACCAGCATCGAGATCGCGTTCGTCGCCTCCATCGAGAAGGTGAAGGGCAGCGACAGCGCGATCAGCATTGACCCGGTTAGCCCCGGTATCGCGCCAACGGTGATTCCCAGGACGACGCCCAGAACAATGAACATGAAGTTCACCGGCGCAAGCGCAGACAGCAACGGTTCAATGAATTCCATGTTCGGCGAAGGCCCCGACCAGATGGGTGCCCCGATCCCGCCTGCGCGGAACCGGGGGGCTTGGCTTACTGCAAGGTCGCAGCGACGCCTTCGATGACTTTGTACAGGTCGGCGACCTCGGGGGCGGCCTCAGCGCCGGGCTGGAAGCTTGGGATCATCCCGCGCTCTTCCAGCGTGGCGGTCAGATCGGCATTGGCCATCGCCTCGCCCAGGGCATCCTGAAAGGCGGCGACGCGGTCGGCGGGGGTGCCGCCGGGCATCAGCCACATGTATTCAACGCCCATGTTCATCGGATAACCCTGCTCTGTCGCGGTCGGCACATCCGGGAAATAGGGGATGCGGTCGCCGCCAAGCGCGGCGATCACCCGGACCTCGCCCGATTGGGTGATCGGCAGCGCTTCGGACCCGGCCAGAACGCCGACGTCGATCTGTTCGCCCAGCAGCGCGGCCGTGGTCGCGGCGCCGCCGCCGGTCTGTACATAGCGGAACGCGGCGCCTTCGCCCTGCGCTTCGATCATCAACATGGAAAAGTGGTTCACCGCCCCAAGGTTGACGCCCGCGATCACCGGATCGTCGCCCTTGGCCGCCGCGATCACCTCGTCCAGCGTGTTGTGGGGCGAGCTGGAGGGCACCACGACCACCAGCGGGATCTCGACCGCCGTCGCGGCGAGTTCGAAATCGGTATGCCGGAACTCTGCCTTGTTCAGCGCCATGGCGGTCAGCAGGGTGACGTGGTTGGCCAGAACCGTGTAGCCATCGGCATCGGCCTCATAGACCCGGCGGCTGCCGCCGACCGATCCGCTTCCAGGCACGTTCACAACCACGAGGGACCCGCCCAGCGCGTCTTCCAGATAGGGTTGCAGCGTCCGCACGAGCACATCGGTGCCGCCGCCCGCGCCCGCAGGCACGATAATGCGGATCGGTTCCGAGGGGTAGTTCTGCGCCGAGGCTGTGCCAAGCGACAGCATCCCCGCCACGGCAAATGCCGCGAAGGTCTTGAGTCCGGTCATGTTATCCTCCCTTTTGAGCTGAGTCGTCTCGCTGCGGCCCGGCGTCCGCCCAAAGCGGCCCGTCAGAAAACCGACGGTGTTTGCGCGTTTTGCCGTGACCCCTCCAATCGCCAGTGTTAGCGATAGGCGACGTTGCGTCAACCGACCTGCGAACGCCCGGAAATGCGCAAGCGCGGCGGCGCGGGCGTTGCAGCGTTTGCCAGAGGGGAGTCTGGCGCGACGGCGGAGGGGACCGGATGAACAGCAAGCGCCCGGCGGGGACGATGCGGCCAACGGTGGATTTCGACCGCCTCGGCAAGCAGGTCGGCCACCTTTACCTGCCGCAGTCGGAACATGACGATGCCTGGGGGGTCGTGCCGATCCCGATTGCCGTCATCGCCAACGGGAGCGGCCCCACCGTGTTGCTGGAGGGCGGCAATCACGGCGACGAATACGAGGGGCCGATCACCCTTTGCGAGCTGATCCGCGATCTGGATCCGGGCGCGGTGCAAGGGCGGCTGATCCTCTTGCCCGGGGTCAACTGGCCCGCCGTCGCGGCGGCCTGGCGCACCTCTCCGCTGGATGGCAAGAACATGAACCGCTGTTTTCCCGGCGATCCGCTGGGCACGGCCACCGACCAGATCGTGGCCTATGTGAACGACGTGCTGTTCGCGATGTCCGACGCCTTCCTCGATCTGCATTCGGGCGGGTCTTCGCTGAACATCCTGCCCAGCGCGATACTGGAGGCCGGGGCCGATCCCGATCACACCGCGCGCAACCGCGCCGCGACAGAGGCGTTCGGGACGCAGAATGTGGTGGCTATCGACAACCGGGGCGATCCGCGTACGGCGACCGCGGCTGCGGTGCGGGCCGGGCTGACGGTCGTGGGCACGGAAATGGCGGGGGCCGGAACCGTGTCGATCGAGGCGCTGACCCTGTGCCGGCAGGGCGTGCGCAATGTGCTTGCGCATCTGGGCGTTCTGCCCTGCGACATGGCGCAGCCGCGTCCGGCGACGGCGCGTCATTTCACACTGGCCCCCGGCGCGCATGTGCTCAGCCCCTCCCACGGCGTGTTCGAGCCGCTGCATGCGCTGGGGGCTTCTGTCCGCGCCGGCGATCCGGTCGGCCGGATCCACGATCTGTCGCGTCCGCTGGCGCCGCCCGACGGGCTGATCGCAGGACACGACGGCATCGTCTTTGGCCACCGCCACCCCGGCGCCGTCAAGCCGGGCAGTTGTTGCGTGGTCGTGGCCAGCCCGGGGTGACGCCCTTGGCCGACGCGCGAAAACCGGGAATACTCAGCCCGAACGGCAGATGGGAAGGACCCCTCGCATGGCACATTCACCCACACGCGACGACACCGCCCGGACCCTGGCCGCCGCCTATGAGCGCGACGGCTTCTTAGTGCCTCTCGACATCGTCAGCGCGTCCGAGGCGCAAGCGCTGCGGGCGGATATCGAGGCGGCCGAGGCAGAGCTGGCGGACGATCCGGACCGGTTGCGCCTGTTTCGCACCTATCCCGACCGGCTGCTCCCCTCGGTCGACCGGTTGATCCGCCACGAAAACCTGATCGCTGCCGCCGCGGCGATTCTGGGGCCGGATCTGATGGTCTGGAGCGCGCAATTGTTCATCAAGGAGGCCGGATCGCCCAAGATCGTGTCCTGGCATCAGGACCTGACCTATTGGGGGCTGGACGACGCCGAAGAGACCACCTGCTGGTTCGCCTTCTCGCCCGCCACGGCGCAAAGCGGTTGCATGAAGTTCGTGCCCGGTAGCCACCGGCAGAACATCGTCGCCCATGTGGACACCTATGCCGAGAACAACCTGCTGTCGCGCGGCCAGGAGATCGCGGTCGATGTCCGCGAAGAAGACGGTGTCGCGGCTGAGTTGCAGCCGGGTCAGGCGTCGATGCACCATGGCCATCTGTTCCATGCCTCCGGTCCCAACACCACGGAAGACCGGCGGATCGGGGCGGCGATCCGCTATATCAAGCCGTCGATGAAGCAAACATCCGGGGATCGCCCGCTTGTCGCATTGGTCAGCGGCAGCGATGGTTTCGGCCATTTCACCATCTCCGCGCCGCCCCGGGGGCGCCTGCTAGACGAAGACTTTGCGCTGTGCCGGCAAGACGCCGCATTGAAACAGCGTCTGTTGCTTTGAGTTGAACAAGGCTTCGCCCCACGCGCCGCCAAAGACCGGCGCGGCCCATGGTCCTGTTCCGCCCCCGGATCCGGGCGGACGACCCTTGCGCCGCCTGCGCCGTGCCCCTTGATCCGGGCCGGCAAAGGGCCTTGCCGCGCACGGGGCAGATCATGGCATCGGGTCGCCTGGGATCGGCCTAGGTTCGATCTGTCCCCCCCCGCACAGGACACTTCCGGGCCATGGCGACAGCGCGGGGGCCGCCGTGCCCTTGTCCTGAACGCCGGCCGCAGGCTCCCCTTCGCGACGCGGCGCAATAAGTCCCGTGCCACCCTGGCGCCGCAATGGAACGGGTTGTGGCGGTTGCGTGACAGGCTGTGGCGGCAGTGCCTCTATCGACGGCCTTGTCTGGCGAATCGGCACCCGCAGCATATCGTTGAGCGCGGCAATACTTGGGGGTGGGACATGAGGCATCTGGCGACAATCGCGCTATTGGCTGCGCCATCGTCGGCTTGTGCGGGCGGCCTCGACTTGAGCGGACAGCCGATCAGCTTCATGTTCAACGCAGGTACTGTGGCAGAACTGGGGTTCGGGGTCATTTCACCCCAAATGTCCGGCAATGATGCCGCTGCCTTTGGGGGGAGCGAGACTGGAAACATCGCCTCTGCGACGACGTTCCCGATGGCAAGTTTCAAACATGACTTTACCGACCGTCTGTCCTTTGGAGTTCTGTATGAAAAGCCGTTTGGCGCCGAGGTCAGGTACGGGCCGACCTCCCTGGCCTTCGGCGGCACCTCTGGCAATGCGACCACCGACAGCGTCACCGGCGTGCTGCGCTACCGGCTGACCGAGCGGTTCAGCGTGCACGGCGGCGCGCGCTGGCAAAGCGCCCAGGCGGATTTCAGGCTGTCGGGCGCGATCTATGGGCCGTTCACGGGCTATACGGCGCGGATGGCGCAGGACGATGGCTTTGGCTATGTCGTCGGCGCCGCCTTCGAGATCCCGGAATACTTCGTTCGCGCGGCGCTGACCTACAATTCTGCGATCACCCATAGCTTCGACACCACCGAGACCTCGGCCTTTGGCGTTTCGACCTCGCAGGTCGAGGCGGAAACGCCGCAATCGATCAACTTCGAATTCACCTCCGGGGTCGCGAGGGACACCTTTGTCTTCGGCGGGGTGCGCTGGGTGGAATGGTCGGCGCTGCAATTCGACCCGCCCGTCCTGTCCTC
>CAYGRI010000393.1:0-4674 GCA_964352155.1 uncultured Maritimibacter sp.
CGCGGGGGGTGGAGGGCGTGCCGGTGTCCCCGAACCGCCTTTTGGTCGTTTGAGCGCCCCTCTGACCGCCTGCGGGGGCACCGAAAGCGGGGAGAGACTGGCCGCATTCGGGCGCGTCCGCCCGGCGCGCATCCGCCAGCCGCGTCTCAAAGGAGCCCAAGACCATGATCCGCGATGACGCTGTGGTGCGCTTGCAGGTTCAGGCCGGCCACGGGATCGTGACCATCGACAATCCGCCGGTGAATGCCGGCTCTACCCCGGTGCGGCAGGGGTTGCTGGACTGTCTGGGCAGGGCCTCGGGGATGGATCTGCGCGGCGTCGTGATCCTGGGGGCCGGGCGCAGTTTCATCGCCGGGTCGGACATCAGAGAATTCGGCGCACCGCTGGCGGCGCCGGAACTGCCGCAGGTGATCGCCGCGATCGAGGCTTGCCCGCATCCGGTCTGTGCCGCGATCCACGGCGCCGCGCTGGGAGGCGGCTTTGAGCTGGCCTTGGGCTGCGACCTGCGGGTCGCGGCGCCGGGCGCGGTCCTTGGGCTGCCCGAAGTCACGCTTGGCATGGTGCCCGGCGCGGGCGGTACCCAGCGCCTGCCGCGCCTGATGGGGCTGGCGCAGGCGGTGGCGTTGGTCTGTTCGGGGCGGCGCGTCCCGGCGCCCGAGGCGCTTGATTTGGGGATGGTGGATGCGCTGGCCGACAGCGCGGCCGCGCCGGATCTGATCGCCGCCGCCATCGCGGCCATCGGCGCGGCGCCCGGCAAACGGCGGCTGCGCGATCTGCCGGTGCCAGAGGCCGACCCGCAGGATGTGGCGGCCGCCGAGGCCAGCGCGCTGCGGCGTGGCAAGGCGCGCCCGCATGTGGCAGAGGCCATCGCCCTGGTGAAACGGTCGGCCACAGCGCCTTCGGACGAGGCTTTGTCGGTGGAACGCGCCGCCTTCCAGCGCTTCCGGCTGGGGGAAGAGGCCTTCGCGCTGCGCCATCTGTTCTTTGCCGAACGGGCTGCGATGCGGGTGGACGGGCTTCGGGCCAGCCCGGCCGAGATCGCGCGGGTCGGCCTGGTGGGCGGCGGCACCATGGGGCAGGGCATCTGCCGCGCCATGCTGGCGACGGGGCTGCCGGTGACCCTGGTCGAACGCGACGCCTCGGCCCGCGACACGGCGGCGGGGGCCATTGCGCAAGCGCTCGATGCCAGCGTGGCCAAGGGGCGTCTGAGCGCCGAAGCCGCCGTGCAGCGCAAGGCGCTGTTGACCGCAAGTGACTCCATGGCCGATCTGGCGCCCTGCGATCTGGTGCTGGAAGCGGTGTTCGAGGATATGGCGGTCAAGAAAGCCCTGTTCACCGCGCTGGATGCGATCCTGAAGCCCGGCGCGATCCTTGCAACCAACACCTCCTATCTCGACATCGACGAGATGGCCTCGGCTACCGCGCGGGCGGCAGAGGTGGTGGGCCTGCATTTCTTTAGCCCCGCCGACATCATGAAACTGCTGGAGGTGGTGCGCGCCAGGCGCACCTCCGACCGCGCTTTGGCGACGGCTTTGGCTTTGGCCAAGCGGCTTGGCAAACAGGCAGTGGTGGCGCGGGTGGCAGAGGGGTTCATCGGCAACCGGATCTACGCCGCCTATCGCCGCCACGCCGAATTCCTGGTCGAAGAGGGCGCAAGCCCGCAAGAGGTGGACGCCGCCGCAACGGGCTTTGGCTTTGCCATGGGTCCCTTTGCGGTGGGGGATCTGTCCGGCCTCGACATCGGCTGGACCATGCGCAAGCGACAGGCCGCCACGCGGGACCCGGCCGCGCGCTATGTCGAGATCCCCGACCGGCTGTGCGAGGCGGGCCGGTGCGGGCGCAAGACCGGCGGCGGCTGGTACGATTACGACGGCGGCACGGCGCGGCCCTCTGCGGAGGTCGCGGCGATTGTCGATGCGGTCCGCGCGGCCAAGGGCATCCTTCCCCGCGCCTTTTCACCGCAGGACATTCACGACCGGCTGCTGGGCGCCATCCTGACCGAGGCGGCGCAGGTCCTGGCGGAAGGCATCGCGCAGCGCCCCGGCGATATCGACGTGACTTTGGTGCATGGCTACGGCTTTCCGCGCTGGACGGGCGGGCCGCTGTGGTGGGCCTCTGGCGCGCCGCCCAAGCGGATCGCCCGGATGATGGCCGCCGT
This sequence comes from uncultured Maritimibacter sp., assembly GCA_964352155.1. GTDB lineage: Bacteria > Pseudomonadota > Alphaproteobacteria > Rhodobacterales > Rhodobacteraceae > Psychromarinibacter. Next base: position 2,159 of record CAYGRI010000393.1, read on the forward strand.
GGCCGATGCCATGGGCCAGCCCGCCACCGTCGGCGCGGTTCAGGACATGCTGGCCCCGCTCAGGGCCGCGCGTCAGGACATTGAACACAGGAAGTCCGGCGATGCGTGATGTCTATATCTGCGACTTTATCCGAACCCCCATCGGGCGCTTTGGCGGGGCGCTGTCCTCGGTGCGCGCCGACGATCTGGGGGCGGTGCCGCTGCGGGCCTTGATGGCGCGCCATATCCGTCTTGACTGGGCCGAGGTGGACGAGGTGATCTATGGCTGCGCCAATCAGGCGGGCGAAGACAACCGCAACGTGGCGCGCATGTCGCTGCTGCTGGCGGGTTTGCCCGAAACGGTGCCGGGAACGACGATGAACCGTCTGTGCGGGTCCGGCATGGATGCGGTGATGACCGCCGCGCGCGCGATCCGGGCGGGCGAGACCGAGCTGATGGTCGCAGGCGGCGTCGAAAGCATGAGCCGCGCGCCCTTCGTGATGCCCAAGGCCGAGGCGGCGTTCTCTCGGGCGGCGATTGTGGAAGATACGACCATCGGCTGGCGTCTGATCAATCCCATGATGCAGGCGCAATACGGCGTCGATTCCATGCCCGAAACGGCAGAGAATGTCGCAGAAGACTTCTGCATAAACCGCGAGGATCAGGACCTTTTCGCGGCTCGGTCCCAGCACAGGGCCGGTGCGGCCATTGCCAGCGGGCGGCTGGCGCGCGAGATCACGCCGGTGGCCATCCCGCAGCGCAAGGGCGCGCCGCGCCGTGTTGACACCGACGAACATCCGCGCCCCGACACGACGCCAGAGGCGCTGGCCAAGCTGCGCGCGCCGTTCCGCGACGGCGGGTCGGTGACGGCGGGCAATGCCTCGGGGGTGAACGACGGCGCAGCGGCGCTGATCCTGGCGTCGGAGGCGGCTGCCAAGACCCATGGCCTGACCCCCATCGCGCGGGTTCTGGGCGGGGCGACCGCCGGGGTGGCGCCGCGTATCATGGGGATTGGCCCGGCGCCCGCCTCGAAAAAGCTGATGGCGCGGCTGGGGCTGGCGCAAACTGACTTCGACGTGATCGAGCTGAACGAGGCCTTCGCCAGCCAGGGCCTCGCCACCCTGCGCGCCCTTGGCATCGCGGATGACGACGCGCGGGTGAATCCCAACGGTGGCGCGATTGCCCTGGGCCATCCGCTGGGCATGTCCGGCGCGCGGATCGTCGGCACGGCGGCTTTGGAATTGCAGGCGACCGGCGGCAAGCGGGCGCTGGCGACCATGTGCATCGGCGTGGGGCAGGGCATCGCCGTCGCCATCGAGGCCGTCTAGACTGTGCCCGCTTGTAGTTGAGTGAAACAGGCAACCTCTCGCTTGCGCTTGACAGCGCAGTTTGAGCCTCGTTGGACCTGATTGAACTCCGGCCCGCAATGGGCCCGCAATGGGCCCGCAATGGACCCGCTGTGGGTCCTGGGCCCGGCCCGGCGTGGATCAAGCCGTTGTTTGCATCGGTGTTCGATTGCCTGCGGACCGAACGCAACAGGCGAGGCGCGGCTGATCTGGCGGCCCCTTGGGCACCGGATCGGCGCCTGCACGGGGTTTTCCGGGCGTCTCCTCAGAGCGTCGGTGGTCGTTCACGCCGGTCCGGCCCTGTTTGAAAACGGCGTCATGACAGGCATCGCACAGGAACAGCCCGGGTTCATGATTGTGCAACCAGACATGCGCTGTGCGGATTCTGGACGCGCCGAACAGGCGTTTGTGTCGGGGCCATATGTGGACAAGTACATTCTGTCGTCCGGCGCGATGGGCGGCACAGAGGCCATGTGATCCAAAGCGCCCAACCGGTTGGTCACAATGACAAAATAGACCGGCCCAAGGTCGTGATGGCCCCAGGTTGGCGGCATCTCGAGGAACTGACGCTCCCCGGTTCGACATGTTCCAGCAATGCCTTGAACGCCGCATTCACAAAGCCCGCGCCTGTGGCGGCGGCCAAGTAATCGGCCAGTGGATCGTCGAGCGGCCGTTTCCGTTTCAATCGCGTGAGGAGATGGTCCGGTTTAAACGCTCTGCCGGCATTGAACTGGGTGTTGCTGATCCTCTTGCCGCTGTCGGGCGTCAGGTCGGCCAGCGCCACCTCGTCCCCCCCCCCCGGCGATGGGCTCGAGATTGTCGGTCAAGGCCGCCCCCGCATCGGACGGTGTCCTGCCGCAAACAAGCTGATAACGCTCGCAACGCGCCCACCCATGCAACACCATCGTCTCGATGGTCGGTATGTTGTTCGGCATCCTCGCGCATCGAAATCCGGTTGTCCGGCATCGGACAGCTGGTGTGGCAATCGCTTCGCCGCTTCGGTGGCAAACGCCCGCCCCGGTCTCGCACCAACGGCGTTGGCCGGGGCAGGGCCATGCCCCTAGGTCCCGCGGCGCCCCCGTTTGTCAAACGAACGCGGGTCAAGGCGATGCTCTGGCGCATGTCGCGCCAAACCGCAGTTACAAGCGGGACCGTGCCTGGCAAACCCTGCCTCTGGGCAGGGGCAGGGGC
>CAYGRI010000394.1:0-4621 GCA_964352155.1 uncultured Maritimibacter sp.
CGAGGACGGCCCCCCCGGCTGGTAGGCCTTGAACACATGCCCCTCGGCCATGCCCCCCGCCGCCGCGATCAGATCGGTGATCGTAGAGCCGGCGGGCAGCAGATAGACGCCGGGCGCCGCGACCCGGCCCGAGATCGAGTAGCTGCGCAGCCCCACCCGCCCGTTCTTTTCGACCGCGTTCAGAACGTCCGGCCCCTCGCGGCAGACCCGGGCGACCCAGTGCAGCGTTTCCACGTTGTGGACGAGCGTCGGGCGCCCGAACAGCCCCACCTGCGCCACATAGGGCGGGCGGTGGCGCGGCAGGCCGCGCTTGCCCTCGATCGATTCGATCATCGCCGATTCCTCACCGCAGATATAGGCGCCCGCGCCGCGCCGCAGGTCGATGTAGCCGGGATCGACCAGCCCCGCCGCCTCCAGCGCCGCGATCTCGCGGGCCAGAATTTCCAGCACCGCCGGGTATTCATCGCGCATATAGATGTAGCACCCCGCGGCCTCGACCGCCCAGGCGGCAATCAGCATGCCTTCGAACATCAGATGCGGGGTGCGTTCCAGGTAATAGCGGTCCTTGAAGGTGCCCGGCTCGCCCTCGTCCCCGTTGACGGCCAGATAGCGGGGTCCCGGGTTGCCGCGCACAAAGCCCCATTTCTTGCCCGACGGAAAGCCTGCGCCGCCCAGCCCGCGCAAACCGCTTGCCAGCACCTTGTCCTGCACTGCCTGCCAGTCGCCCCTGGCGCGCAGATCGGCCAGCACCGCATAGCCGCCCTCGGCGCGGTAGGCCTCAAGCGCCTGATAGGCGGGCAGATGCGCATGAATGTCACCCGCCTCGATGGCGGCCTGGACCTTTTCGGGCGTGGCATGGTCGATGTGGTTATGCCCGATCTCCAGCACGGGCGCGGTGTCGCAACGGCCCATGCAAGGGGCGCGCAGAACCCGCACTTCGCTGGCGTCCAGCCCGCCTTCGAGCGCCGCCTTGAGGGCCTGCGCCCCCGCCATTTCGCAGGACAGCGAATCGCAGACCCGGATCGTCAGCGCGGGCGGCGGCGCCTCGCCCTCCTTCACCACGTCGAAATGGGCGTAGAAGGTGGCGACCTCGTAGACCTCGGCCTGCGCCAGGCGCATCTCCTCGGCCAGCGCGCGCAGATGCGGGGCCGACAGGTGGCCGTAAGCGTCCTGGATCAGATGCAGGAATTCGATCAGCAGGTCGCGACGCCGGGGGCGGTCGCCCAGCAGCGCCTGCACCTCGGCCAGCGCGGCGTCGTCCAGCTGGCGTCCCTTGGGCGTGTGGCGCCCCTTGCCCTTGCCAGACTTCCAAACACCCTTGCGCTCGTCCAGTGCCATCGGCCTCTCCTTTGTGCGCGCGTACCCTTGCACCCGCACCGCAACTCGTCAAACATTCCGGCCCGGCCCGCCGCCTGCCTCGCGGCGCAGCCTGCCCTGGCGGATCTATGCGCGTGTTAGCCCGGCGGTGCCAGACCAAACCGGCCAGAATCGTCGCGCAAGGGAGTTTCCGCGACAGGGTCACCCGGCGGCGGGACCATCCGGCGTTGGGGCCTTCAGGTGGCGGGGCCAATGGGTCGCAGGGTTCCGCTCACAGGACCCCGGTCACGAAGCCATGGTCGCAGCGCATTGTTGGCAGCGCCTCGATCGCAAGATCACGGTCGCGAAGCCGCCTTCGCAGGACCCAGGTCACATGCCCCCGGTTGCAGGGCCCCGGTCGCAGGGCCCCGGTCACAGGACCCAGGTCACAGGACCCCGGTCGCAGGGCCCCGGTCGCAGGGCCCCGGTCGCAGGCCCCCGGTTGCAGGGCCTCGGTCGCAGGGCCTCGCGGTCACGCAAAGATCTGTCGGAAGGTCCCGATGCACTGGCGAAAGCCAGCCTCGAAATCGCCATCGCCGGGGTGATAGACCGACTCGAACGAGATCACCCCGGCGTAGCCGTCGCGGCGCAGGGCGGCGGCGAGGGGGGCAAAACCCTCTGCCAGTTGTCCTTGCCCCATCGGCCGCACCTCCAGCGTGGCCCTGGGCGTATCGACCCAGACATCCTTGATGTGGATATGCCCCAGATAGCCGCCCGCGACGGTGTCATAGCCATCGGGCCACATCGCCTCGTGGCACCAGCAATTGTTCGCCGGATCCCACAGGACCTTCAGCGCGTCCCCGGCGTCCAGATCGTCGATCAGGCGGCGCGCGGTCCAGTTGGAATTGACCATCGTGCCGTTCCCTGTCTCCACCACCAGTGTGATCCCTTCGGCGCGCGCCAGATCGACGGCGGGGGCGATCAGCGGCAGCATTGCGTCCCAGGCGCCATGGGCGACGTTCCATTTCTCCGCGCCGTTCCGGCCCCAGAGGATCTGTTCCTTGCGGGGCGTCATGATCCGCACCAGCGGGCTGCCCACCACCTGCGCCATGTGGATCACCCGTTTCAGCGCCTCCATATGGCGGATATGCTGCGCATCCCCCGGTCGGTTGTCCTTGCCCATCCCCGCGAAAATGTGCCGCGACAGGCAGGAGACCGGCTTGCCCCGGCCCCGCAACAGCGCGTCGATCTCGCGGATCTGCTGCGCGGTATGATCGCCCACCTCGGTATCGCCGACGAATTGCAGCTCGGCATAGTCGAGGCCAAATTCATCCATCACATCAACGGCATGCGCCAGATCGCGGCTGATGCCATCGCAAATCACACCCAGTTTCATATCCATCTCCTGCCTGTTGCATCCGCCAAAGGACAGCGGCCACCCCGTCGCAAGCGCGTCCCGAGCGGCCGCGGCCGTCAGCGGTGCAGCTCTGCGCCCACGATCTCTTCGATCACCCGGGTACAGACCCAATTGTCGCCCTGGGGAAACTTCGTCCGGCCCGCGGTGAACAGCTGCATGGCCTGGGCCGCCATGCTCATCGGCACGCCCAGCTCTTCAGCCAGCGACAGCGAGATCGTCAGGTCCTTGTGCATCGTGTTGATATGGCTGCCGGTCTGTTCGAACTGCCGGTCGATGATCTTTTCCAGCGCCCCTGTTCCCGCCGGAGATGCGGCCGAGGAGGTGCGGATCACATCAAACAAGACCTGTCCCGGAATCCCCGCCTTGGCGGCCAGCACAGCCGCTTCGAACGTGCCCGCAAAGATCGCGCCGAACAGCGATTGCAGGCAGGCCTTCACCGTCTGCCCGTCGCCCGGCTTGGTGCCGACCCGGTGGATCGTGGCAGAGACCGCCTCCAGCACCGGGCGGAAGGTGTCGAGCACCTGATCCGGCGCGGCGGCCATCAGGGTCAGCGTGCCGCCCTGCGCGCCGGGATAGCCCCCCGACACCGGGCTGTCGATCAGGTGCAACCCCGTCCCTTCCAGCGCGGCGCCAATCTCGCGCGCTTCATGCGGCTTGATCGTGGCGCTGAGAATCACCGCGCCGCCGGGGGCCATTGTGCGCACCAGCCCGTCTTCGCCCAGAATCACCTGCTTGGCCTCGGCCCCCTTCATCACCATCACAAAGACCGCGCGGGCCACCGCCCCGACCTCTGCCGGGCTGCCCATCACCTGCCCCCCCATGGCGCGAAACGCGTCGTTGCGGGCGGGAACCAGATCCAGCCCCGCCGTTTCGAAGCCATTCGCAATCAGGTTCTTGGCCAGGCCAGAGCCCATGTCGCCCATACCGATGACACCGGTTTTCATTCCACAATCCTCCAATGTGCCGGCCACGGCCGGCAATCCTCCAACGTGCTGGCCGCAGCCAGCAGTGCTCCAAGGTGCCAGCCAAAGCTGGCGGGTCGGTTCATCGGGGATTTCACGCGTCGCTTTCGCGTCGTCGGGCGGGTCCGGAAGACACCCCGTGCCCGTTACGTCCTGCAAGGTTTGCTCAATTCCGCAGCGCTGGCAAGACGGCACGGCGCAAGACCCGCCAGACCGCCGCCGCCAGGTCTGCGCATGCCCGTGGGCGGGGCGCGCAGGCCCCTGCCCCGCCCTTTCGTCGCGCGTTTTGGTTGCAGGAATGCACTTCTGGCATTCCTCTTTCGCAAGAGAATCTGGTAATGGCAGCGCAAACATTGTTAATGGCAGCGCAAACATGCCGTCGGGACGACGGATCGGCGCCTGAGGGGAGACACATCTATGCTGAAAGTCGGATTGCTGGGTGCGGGCCGCATCGGTCAGGTTCACGCCGTCAACATCGCCGGACATGCCGAAAGCACGCTGGTTGCCGTATCGGACATGCACGCCCCCGCCGCCGAGGCGCTGGCGGCGAAACACGGCGCCGCCGTTCGCAGCTCCGATGAGATCATCGCCGATCCGGACATCGACGCGGTGCTGATCGCGACCTCCACCGACACCCATTCCGACCTGATGGAGGCCGCGACCGCCGCAGGCAAGGCGGTGCTGTGCGAGAAGCCAGTGGACCTCAGCCTTGCGCGGGCGCGGGCCTGTCAGGCCAATGTCGCCGCCACCGGACAGCCGGTGATGATCGGCTTCAACCGCCGATTCGACGCCAATTTCGGCGCGCTCAAGGCCGCCGTTCTGGACGGCGAGATCGGCAAGACCGAGTTGCTCGCCGTCACCTCCTTCGATCCGGCGCCGCCGCCGGTCAGCTACATCAAGGTGTCGGGCGGCCTGTTCCGTGACATGATGATCCATGATTTCGACA
>CAYGRI010000395.1:0-4506 GCA_964352155.1 uncultured Maritimibacter sp.
GTCCTTGACCAGCCAGTTGTGCTTGGTGCAGGGGCGGGTGATGCCGACGGTATCGGCCTCCTGAAAGGCGTCATTGCCGATCATGAAGGTCGGAACCTGGCCGGTCAGCACGATGATCGGGATCGAATCCATCAGCGCATCGGTCAGGCCGGTCACCGCATTGGTGGCCCCGGGGCCGGATGTCACCAGCACGACGCCGGGCTTGCCGGTGGACCGGGCGTAACCTTCGGCGGCATGGACCGCGCCCTGTTCGTGGCGCACCAGGTAGTGGCGAATGTCGTTTTGCTGAAAGATCTCGTCATAGATCGGTAGCACGGCGCCGCCGGGATAGCCGAATACCGTGTCCACACCCTGATCCCTCAAGGCCTGAACCACCATTTTCGCTCCGGTCATCTGACGTGTCATCGATCTTGTCCTTACGCTGACGTCATTGCTGTATTCTACGCATAAAAAAAGCCCCCGTGGCTAAGGCGGGGGCGCATGGGTCCTTATACAAGGTCTCCGGTGGTTACCGGCCCATGCGCCTTCCTACGATTAGTACGGGAATAAGGGCCATGACCCCGGTCTCCTCCATTTGCGTGCGCGGACCCTATTGAGGGCGCCGGGGGGCGTCAACAGTCTTTGACTGTCGTGGGCGAGAAAATGTCGGAAAACTGCCGGGCGGCGAAACTTTCTTTCTGCGTCTGGCGGGGGCGGGACGCTGCGCCCGGTGCCGTCTGAAAGCGCAAAAAAGAGGCGCCTACAGGTGGAAACAAGGCTTTTCTTGCTTGGAACACGCGGATAGTGTGCCGACACTTCTAATAATGCATCCGGTCTTTGAAATTGGATGCGCATCGTAAACATGGGAGGGTTTAACCCTAATGGATCGTCGTTCTTTCCTTACCAAATCCGCCGTTGGCGGTGCCGCCGTCGCGGCGACTGGCCTTGCCGCTCCGGCCTATGCGCAGGGGCGCCGCACCCTGACCATGGTCACCACCTGGCCGCGCGGACTTGCCGGCGTGTGGGATTCGGTCGAGCGGGTCGTCAACAACATCAACACGATCACCGAGGGTCAGATCACGGTGGAGCCGAAGGCCGCCGGCGAACTGGTTGGCGCGTTCGAGGTGTTCGATGCGGTGTCCGCCGGTCAGGCCGACATGTATCACGGCGCCGATTACTACTTTGTCGGTCAGCACCCGGCCTTCGCCTATTTCACGGCCGTGCCCTTTGGCATGACCGCGCCCGAGATCATGACCTGGTACTACGGCCAGGACGGCATGGCGCTGCACCATGAGCTGGGCGAGATCTTTGGCCTGAAATCCTACATCGCCGGTCAGACTGGCGCGCAGGGTGGCGGCTGGTACCGCAACGAGATCAAGTCGGCCGAGGATTTCAACGGCCTCAAGTTCCGGATGCCGGGCCTTGGCGGTCAGGCGCTGTCCAAGCTGGGCGCTTCGGTTCAGAACGTGCCGGGCGGCGAGATCTATCAGGCGCTGTCCACCGGCGCTCTGGACGGGACCGAGTGGATCGGACCCTGGTCGGACGAGCGGCTGGGCCTCCAGGAGGTTTGCGACCATTACTACGCCGCCGGTTTCCACGAGCCAGGCGCGGCGCTGTCGGTGGCGACGAACCTTGAAGTGTTCGAAAGCCTGACCCCTGGGCAGCAGAAGGCGATCGAAGTGTCCTGTGCCGATGCGCATCAGGCCAACTACGCCCAGTTCATCGCCAACAACGGCCCGGCGCTGACGCGGCTGATCTCGGGCGGCACCCAGCTGCACCAATTCACCGACGATGTCTGGGATGCCTTCGGCAAGGCCTCGATGGATGTCCTGGGCGAATACATGAACGATGACATCTTCGCCAAGATCCACAATTCCGCTCAGGCGTCGATGCGGGAGTCCTCTGGCTGGCTGTCGCGCTCTGACGGTGCCTATGCCGTTCAGCGCGACCGTGTTCTGGCCGCGATGTAGTCGCGACATTTCGTGACATGAGGGCCACGCGCGTGCAAATGCGCGTGGCCAATCGGGTTTCGTTGAGGGGGGCGGGCGAGTGATCGACGCGCTGATCTGGTTCTTCGGAAATGTCGGAATGGGTGTCGTGAACCTGTTTCTCGCGCTTAGCCAGCCGTCGCTGTGGCTGGACTGGTCTGACAAACAAGCGATCATGCGCTTCATCTATTATGGTGGCTCGGTCGAGTTCTTCTTTGTCGTCTTCGATATCCTGCTGATTGCCACGGTGATCGGGCTGTGGCGCCCGCAGATCATGTGGGTGATGGTCCGGGTGCTGGAAGGCTTTGCCAATGTCACCGGCCGCTTTTTTGCCTGGGCCGGTCTGCTGATGGTCCTGCAACAGATCATGGTGGTCTTTTTGCAGTCGATCTTCCGGCAGGGCAACATCACCCTGTCGCCCTTTGGCATCGGGTTCACCCAATCCGTCGGCTGGTATTCCGAAGAACTGAAGCTTTACAACGCGATGGTGGTGGCGCTTTGCGCGTCATACACCTTTGTGCAGGGCGGGCATGTGCGGGTCGACCTGTTTTACGCCCGCGCCAGCTATGGCGCCAAGCGGGTGATCGACATGCTGGGCTCGGTGTTTTTCATGATGCCGGTCGCGATCCTGACCTGGATGTACGGCTGGTACTTCCTGTGGCGGCACCTGGTGGTGCCCAAACCCTCGGCCTCTGACACGCTCGACCGGCTGCTGCTGAAATCCCGCGCCCTGCGCTGGAATGTCGAGACCATCGGCTTCTCGCCCAACGGGTTCAACGGCTACTTTCTGTTCAAGATCCTGCTCATGGGCTTTGCCGCGATGATCTTTTTGCAGGCGGTGGCCTTCTTGTACCGGTCCTGGCTGGAATGGCGCGAGGGCGAAGAGTCCGAAGGGCGATATCTTGTCAGGGATCGGCTCGATTCGGGCCAACAGCCTTACGACCACGCAGAACTCTGAGGGAACAGGCGTATGTTATTCGGACTGGACGGCATCGAGATCGGCCTGATCATCGTGTTCCTGTGTCTCTTTGGCGGGATCCTGTCAGGGTTTCCGGTGGCCTTCGCCATCGGTGGCTCGGCGGTCATCTCGTTCGGGATCATCGCCGGGCTCGATTCTGCTGGCCTGCTGATCCACCAGGCGGTGGACCGGTCGTCGGATGCCTATCGGGCACTGACCGCCGCCGGGGTCAATGCGGACACCATATCGGTCTTCCGATACCCCGACCTGCCGAGGATGGCAGAGCCCTTGTTCCCGCAGGGCTGGGAATTCGCGATGGACCGCAACCTGTCGTTCATCGTCAACCGGATGAACGAGCGCGTTTTCGCGGGCCAGTCGATCGAGACGCTGCTGGCGGTGCTGATGTTCGTGATGATGGGCATCACGCTGGAACGGTCGCGCATTGCCGAGGATCTGCTGACCACAATGGCCCGGGTCTTTGGCCCGCTGCCGGGCGGTCTGGCGGTTTCGGTCGTCGTTGTGGGGGCCTTCCTTGCCGCCTCGACCGGGATCGTGGGGGCGACGGTTGTGACGATGGGGTTGTTGTCGCTGCCCACCATGCTGCGCAACAATTATTCGCCCGAGCTGGCCACGGGGGTCATCGCGGCCAGCGGCACGCTGGGGCAGATCATCCCGCCCTCGATCGTGATCGTGCTGCTGGGTACGCTGGCGGGCGACCTGTATTCCTCGGCGCAGGAGGCGCGGGCGCAGATGCTGGGCTGTTCGGATGCGCTGACCTATCTGGGCCGGCCGGCGGTGGTGTCGGTGGGCACGCTGTTTCAAGCGGCCTTGTTGCCGGGGATCATGCTGGCGATGCTGTATGGCGCTTATGCGCTGACCTATGCGATCCTGAACCCGACCAAGGCGCCGCCGGTGGAACTCGGCTCGGCCAATGGCGAGGTGATCACCCGGCAGGATGCGCTGGCGTGGTTCGTGGGCGCGCCGCTGGTGCTGATCGGCGGGGTCATCCTGGCCGCGCAGATCGGTCTGGTCGGCAGTCAGAACGTCGATGTCGGCAGTTTTTCCGAAAGCGGAGAGGTGGCGTCGCTGCGGACCAATGTGTCGCCCGATTGTCAGGCGGCGATGATCGACCTGCACGGGCAGGAGGCCTGGGACGCGGCCATCGCCCAGCAGAGCGCGATCAACGATGCGGGCGGGGTGGAACAGGCGCGTGCCCTGACCGAGGAGGAGCAGGCCGAGCAGCTGGTCGCCAATCTGGCCAATGCCGCGCCGGTGGGCTCTGGCGTCGCGATCATCTTTCTGATCCTCGCACTGGTGCTGACCACCGCGCGCGGCGTGTCGCCGCTGGCAGAGCCGTTGCCGCTGCTGATCGGCGGCGCGGGCGTTGTGCTGGGGCTGGCGGTCGACACGCTGCTGCTGACGCCGCTGACCTCGTCGGGGGCGACGGTTCTGCTGCTGGCGATTCCGTTGGGGCTGACACTTTATGGCTGCAACGCGGCGGTGGCGCGGCTGGCCACGAATGAACTGCTGCGGGTGGTCTTTCCGCCGCTTGTGCTGATTGTCGCGGTGCTTGGGGCGATC
>CAYGRI010000396.1:0-4487 GCA_964352155.1 uncultured Maritimibacter sp.
AGCCAAAGGGTTATGACGGGAAGGGCGCAGAAGGCCCGAAAGAACACGGCCTCGCCCGCGGGTATCCTGTCGGTTGCCTTCACGAAGGCCGCCATCACGGAAAAGCACGAAATGGCCGTGACCATCAGAAGGATTCCGCGCATCGGCTGCATGGGCGCCCAAAAAGCTAGGTTTCCCTTTTAGCTAGCAGAGCACCGAACGATTGCCCATGCCCGCCGCGCCTGTCAGGCGAGATAGCCGCGTTCGATCCGCAGAAACTGCACCACCCGAGCGGCATCCCCGCCCTTGCGGCGCCGGCGGTTCAGCAGCCGGACCGCGGGATGCGCCGCGGACCCCGCCGTAATCCGGTCCAGCCACAGATACCGCCTGGCGCGCCCGGCGGCCGAGTCCTCGCTCTTGTCGATAGGATGACGTGACATTAGACTCCTCCCTTTCCATGTCTCCTACAAATATGGGATGCGAGTCCGGAAATGGAACCACCCGCCCCGGGCGTTTCGCCCCGCCAGACAGGCGCGACCCTCCTCTCGGCGAAAAGCGCCCAACCCGGAACACCGCTTCACAGCTTGCGCAACCGCGCAACGGCCCAGCGCGCGCCATCCCGCACGGCCTCGTCGGCATCCTCCACAAGCGCCCGGACAGCGGGCAAAAGTGCGGGCAACCCCGAATTGCCGATCGCATAAGTCACATTGCGCACGAAACGGTCCCGCCCGATCCGCTTGACCGCCGTCCCCGCAAACCGCGAGCGAAAGCCCGCATCCGTCAGCGCCGCCAGATCCGCCAGATCCGGCATCACCAACTCCGGCCGCGCGGCCAGCTTTGCATCCCGCCCATGCCGGGCAAACTTGTTCCAGGGGCACACCGCCAGGCAATCGTCACAGCCGTAGATCCGGTTGCCCATCCTCGTGCGCAGATCCTCCTCCACCGGCCCCTTGTGCTCAATCGTCAAATAGGAAATGCACCGCCGCGCATCCAGCTGAAACGGCGCGGGAAAAGCCGCGGTCGGACAGACCTCCAGACAGGCGGTACAGGATCCGCAATGCGGCGGCTCCGGCGCATCCGCCGGCAGGTCCAGGGTGGTAAAGATCGCGCCCAGAAAAAACCAATTGCCCAGATCCCGCGACAGAACATTGGTATGCTTGCCCTGCCAGCCCAACCCGGCCGCCTGCGCCAGCGGCTTCTCCATCACCGGCGCCGTGTCCACAAACACCTTGATCTCCGCCAAAGGCGCGCCATCCGCGCCCGCCTCCTCCAGCAACCACCGCCCCAGCCGTTTCAGCCGCTTCTTGACCACGTCATGATAATCGCGCCCCTGAGCATAGACAGACACCACCCCCCGATCCGCAAGCGCCAGCCCCGCCATCGGATCATGCTCGGGCGTATACATCTCCGCCAACATCACCACCGACCGCGCCTCGGGCCACAAGGCCGCCGGGTTCCCGCGCCAGCCCATCCGCTCGGCCATCCAGCCCATCTGCCCATGCCGCCCGGCCGCGACAAACGCCGCCAACCGCTCCGCCGCCTCGGGAATAGCATCCGGCACCGTGATCCGGCATTTGGAGAATCCTTCCGCCAGCGCCTGCGCCACCAGTCGATCCTTCAACGCCCCCGACACGGCCCGCGTCTTCTTCTGGCCGAAAATACTCCGGGGGGAGTCCGCAGGACGGGGGGCTGCGCCCCCCACCCAGGCCCGCGATCAGAAATCCAGATCGGCATAATGCGCCGGCGGCGGGAAACCCGGAACCTGATCCGCCAGGATCGACCGAAAGGCGGGTCGAGACTTTATCTTGGCATACCAATCCTTGACGCTGGGACAGCGGTTCCAGTCCACATCCGAGATATAGTCCAGCGACGACAGATGCGCCGCCGCCGCGAAATCGGCCAGCGTCATCGCATCTCCCGCCAGCCAGCGACGCTGATCCAGCAGCCACCCCATGTAGTCGAGATGGAACTTGATCTTCTGCGCGCCCATCTTGACGTTCTTGCTCTCGGGATAACCCTGGCCCATGATCTTCTTGTTCACGCGCTCGTACAGCAGCTTCGAGGTCACCTCGTTGTGGAACTTGTCGTCGAACCACATCACCAGCCGCCGCACCTCGTGGCGGGCGCGCGGCTCGCGTGGCATCAGCGCGGGCTCGGGATACATCTCTTCGATATACTCGCAGATCGGCCCGCTTTCCGCCATCATCGCGCCGTTGATCTTCAGGATCGGCACCTTGCCCGCCGGGTTGCGGCGCAGAAAGTCTGGCTCCTGCTCCCAGTAACGCTCCTCGACAAGTTCGACCTCCAGCCTTTTCTCGGCCAGAGACAGCCGGACTTTCCGGCAGAACGGGGACAGGGGGACGTGGAACAGTCGGTTCATCGGCAAGGCCCGGGATCGCTTCCGCGCATCAATGGCGTCTTATTGCGGGCAGTTCAACTCTCGAAACAATCTGATCGCCCGTCAGCGAGAATCGTTGCAGCCCCGTCGCGGATCGAATTGGCCCGCCGCACCACCGAGGCAGAGGGGTTGCTGGCCGACCGTCCCTTGGGATTGGGCAGGATCGCCGCCAGCCGCGCCGCCTGAGTCGCGGTCAGATCCGCCGCCGAAACCCCAAAGTAATGCCGCGCCGCCGCTTCGATCCCGAACACGCCTTCGTCGAACTCGGCCACGTTCAGATAGACCTCAAGGATGCGCTGCTTGGACCAGATTGTCTCCATCAGGGGGGTCAGCCCGGCCTCCAGCGCCTTGCGCAGCCAGGAACGCCCCTGCCAAAGATAGGCGTTCTTTACCACCTGCTGGCTGATGGTCGAGGCACCGCGCACCCCGCCATCGGCCAGCGCGGCGCGGATCGCCCGCATGTCAAAGCCCCAGTGCAGACAGAAATTCGCATCCTCCGCCGCCACGGCAGAGCGGCCCATGACCGGGGCAATCCGCTCCCAGTCGACCCAGTCGCGTTCAACCCCGCCCAGGCGCCGGGATTCCTGGACCATGTAGGGAGTCGTCGGCGGGTCGAAGAAGGCATAGAATGCGATCGCCGCGAGGATCAGCATGAGACCACCCCCGACCAGGCGCAGCACCCAGCGCCGCAACCAGCGCCACGCCCGCCGGACGACAGAGACCTCTGCCTTCTTGCTGCTTTTCTTCTTGCCGCGCGCCATTTCGCCCGTTCCGGTCCATTCAGACCATCCAGCCCTCGCCATGCCATTCTCTGCCTGTCTGTTGATTTCCTCAACAGCCCACAGTTATCCAAAGCATAATGGCACTTTTGCAGACCAATCGCGGCCAAAATCCGGCATCGGTTCCAAATCCTGTGCCAATCGCCCCGCCCCGCGACACAGGTCGCGGGGCGGGGGCCGGATGTCGTCACGCCTGGGCGGCATCCTCCTCGATCCCCAAAGGCACCGGGATATGCACCAGCATCTCTTTCGGACAGACCTGAAGGAAATTGTCCTTCTCGATGTCCCAATGCTGCAGGATCTCGCGCGCCTTCATGCTCATCGTCTCCGCGGCATGCCGCTCGATCAGACCTTTCAACTGCGCTTCCCAATGGGGCACGGTGACGGGGCAGACCACCAGCGTTTCCATATTCATGAAATCGCGCACATCGCCGTCGGGATCGTGCAGATAGGCCATGCCCCCCGTCATCCCGGCGCCAAAGTTGGCCGCGATCCGGCCCAGAATGACCGCAACGCCGCCGGTCATGTATTCGCAGCCGTTGGATCCGCAGCCCTCGACCACCACCGTCGCGCCGGAGTTGCGGACGGCAAAGCGCTCGCCCGCCCGCCCGGCCGCGAACAGATAGCCCGCCGTGGCGCCATACAGCACCGTATTGCCGATGATCGTGTTCTCGGAGGCGACCAGCGGGCTCGCCATCGTTGGCCGGACCACGATGGTGCCGCCCGAAAGCCCCTTGCCGACATAGTCGTTGGCATCGCCCGCGACTTCCAGCTTCAGCCCCGGCGCGGCAAAAGCGCCCAGCGATTGCCCGGCGGAGCCCGCCAGCTTCACCGTCAGATGGTCAGGCTGCAGGTCGTTGCGCATCCCGAACCGCTTGACGATGTGGCTCGACACACGGGTCCCGATGGTCCGGTCCGTGTTGCGCACCGCATAGGACAGCTGCATCTTCTCGCCCTCCTCCAGGAAGCGCGCGGCGTCCTTGACGATCTCGGCATCCAGCGTGTCCGGCACCGGGTTGCGCGGCTTGTTGCGGTCATGCTTGATGTCCGCCGCGCCATCGACCGTGATCAGCAGCGGGTTCAGATCCAGATCGTCCAGATGCGCGGCCCCCCGGCTGACCTGCGACAGCAGATCCGAGCGCCCGATCACCTCTTCGATCGACCGCGCCCCGATGGAGGCGAGGATCTCCTGCACTTCCTGAGCATAGAAGGTGATCAGGTTCACCACCTTGTCGGCATTGCCGGTGAACTTGTCGCGCAGCGCCGGATCCTGGGTGCAGACGCCCACCGGGCAGGTGTTGGACTGACACTGACGCACCATGATGCAGCCC
>CAYGRI010000397.1:0-4479 GCA_964352155.1 uncultured Maritimibacter sp.
CCGCAAGGGCGGCGCCATCGCGCTGGAGGCGGCGAACCCGGCCTATGAAACGCGGGTGTTCCGCGAGGATCAGGTGCAGGTTCAGGGCAAGCTGGTCGGACTGATCCGCACGTACTAGGGCGGGTCGCGCCCGGTTGTACAGGCCTGACCGAGCCAGGAATTGCACGGCAAGGGCCGGTTCGGCGTGATACTTGGGTTTGGCAGGACATGCGCCTGGGCCGGATCACGGCGACCAAAGGCGGTAGGACCGCGATCTCGCGCCCACCAGCCGCAGCCGGTCCTCTTCCGGGTAGATCGCCAGTGACCCGGTCTTGCGCAGTTCCGTCTGGTTGAGCAGCGTACAGGGGCCGCTCGCCCCGGCTTCGCCCGCGAATATGACAAGCGAGGCGGTGCGGCAGGTCTCTTCCACCAGATCCGCGGCGCCGCGCCCGGTCAGATGGACAATCCTGCGCCCCTCAAGTTCAAACTGCCCGTGATCCAGCCCGGGGCGGTCGAAGGCCACCCATTGCTCGGCCATGTCGCCATCATTCTCCAGCCAGCTCAGGGCGACAAAACCCTCTCCCCGCGCCTTCGACAGCGCCCGCCCCTGGGGGGTCATCACGCCGACCAGGGATCCGGATTCCGAGATCAGCAGCGGCGGCCGCTCCGTCTGCGCCCAAAGAACGAAGGCCAACGCCACCGGCGCCATCCCGGCCAGTCGCGCGCGCCCCTGCCACAGGATCAGCCACAGCATTCCCAGCGAAAACAAGGGCAAGACGGCGGGCATCGGGGCAATCACCGGCGTGATGGAGCCTTCCAGATCCGCCACCCAATGGGCCACGCCGAGGATCCAGTCGATCGCCGGGCGCATGATCGCCAGCGCCCAATGGGACAGGCCCAGCGGCCAAAGCAAGGCGGCCAGCACCGCCGCCGGCATCACCACGCTGCCCATCAACGGTACCGCCAGCAGATTCGCGATCAGACCGTAATCGGCGATCCGGTTGAAATGGGCGGCCGCGATGGGCGCGGTCGCCGCCCCGGCCACCGCCGACGACACCAGCAACGCCGCCATCGGCCGGGACCAGCGCGGCAGCGACCACCTTTCGACCTGGCGCAGGGCGCCGAAGGCGGCCACCAGCGCGGTGGTCGCGGCAAAGGACATCTGGAAACCCGGCTCTGTTAGGGTTTCGGGCCGGAAAGTCAGCACGATGACCGCCGCGATGGCCACCGCGCGCAGGGTGATCGCGCGCCGGTCGAACAGCACCGCCACCAGCATCGCCGAGATCATGATCAGCGCCCGTTCCGTCGCCACGATCCCGCCCGACAGCAGATAATAGAACACCCCCGCCCCCAGGGCGCCGAGAGCCGCGATTTTCTTGATCGGATAGCGCAGGGCAAGCGGCGGGAAGGCCGCCATCGCATAGCGCAGCGCGGCAAACACAAAGCCCGCCAACAGCCCCATATGCAAGCCGGAAATTGCCAGCAAATGCGCTAAGTTAGAGGCGCGCAGCGCATCCAGCGTCTCGCGGCTCATGGCGGATCTGTCGCCGGTGGTGATCGCCGCCGCGAACGCCCCCGCCTCGCCCGGCAGCGCTTCTCGCACCGCCCGCGAAATCGCCATGCGCAGGCGCGACACACCAAGCCCCGCCGCGCCCTCCTTTGCCGGGGCCAGCAGGAGGGCCGGGGACCTTGTGTAGCCCACGCCGCCCAGCCGGTCGAACCAGGCCATGCGGCGGAAATCGAAGCCTCCCGGCTCTGTCGGGCCCGACGGGGGCGACAGATGCGCGGTGAGGATCACGGTCATCCCCGGTTCAGGGTCGATGAACCCCTGATCGCCATGCAGCGACACCCGGACGCGGGTGGGGGTGCGCCGGGGCGAGGTGCGTTCCAGCACGACCCGATCCAGCGTGATCCGCGGCACGTCCGAGATCGAGCGATCCACCGCGATGATCCGCCCCTGCACCGCGCCGTAATAGCGGAAATCCAGCACCGGCCCGGCCACGGAATGCGCCCGAAATCCGGCCAGAACGACCCCGACGAGGACCAGGGCAATGGCCGTGCAAAACGGGGCGATGCGCGCCCCGGCCCACCAGCCAAGCCCGGCGAGCAGGGCAATCGCCACGCCACACCCCGCGTAAACCGGCCAGTCCGGCTCGAACGTCAGGGCGAAATACAGGCCGATCCCCAGCGACAAGGCCACCGGCACCCAGGGAAACAGGTGCCCGCGCTGCGCTTCTACCGCGTCGAGCACTGCCGGAACCGCCGCCACACTTGTTCTCCCCCAGCCGATTGAATAGACCGCTCCCGACGCTATGCCCACATCCTTTCCAAAAGGTTAATTCTGTTATGACCGACGCCCCCGTGGTCACCCGTTTTGCCCCTTCGCCAACCGGTTACCTGCATATCGGCGGCGCCCGGACGGCGCTGTTCAACTGGCTGTATGCGCGGGGGCGGGGCGGCCGGTTCCTGCTGCGGATCGAGGACACCGACCGCGCCCGTTCCACCCCTGATGCGACCGAGGCGATCTTTCGCGGGCTGACCTGGCTGGGACTCGACTGGGATGGCGAGGCGGTCAGCCAGGCCGAGGGCGCCGCGCGCCATGCCGAAGTGGCCCACGAGATGCTGGCGAAGGGCGAGGCCTACAAGTGCTTCTCCACACAAGAAGACATCGCCGCCTTCCGCGAGCAGGCGAAGGCCGAGGGCAAGTCAACCCTGTTCCGCTCACCCTGGCGCGACGCCGATCCGGCAACCCATCCCGACGCTCCTTTTGTGGTCCGCGTGAAGGCGCCACAGGACGGGGTGACGGTGATCCACGATCAGGTTCAGGGCGATGTGTCGATCAGCAATGAGCAGTTGGACGACATGATCCTGCTGCGCTCGGACGGGACGCCGGTTTACATGCTGGCGGTGGTGGTCGACGATCACGACATGGGCGTAACCCATGTGATCCGTGGCGACGACCATCTAAACAACGCGGCGCGGCAGATGCTGGTTTACAGGGCGATGGGATGGGATGTGCCCGTCTGGGCGCATATCCCGCTGATCCACGGCCCCGACGGCAAGAAACTGTCCAAACGGCATGGCGCGCTGGGGGTCGAGGAATATCAGGCCATGGGTTTTCCGGCGGCGGCGGTGCGAAATTACCTCGCGCGGCTGGGCTGGTCCCACGGTGATGACGAATTCTTTACCGATGCTCAGGCAAAGGAATGGTTCGACTTGGATGGAATCGGTAAAGGAGCCGCTAGGTTCGACATGAAGAAGCTTGAGCATCTGTCGGGCCTGCATATTGCGGCCGCCGATGAAAAGGCCTTGCTGACGGAGATTGAGGCATATCTGACCGCGGCACAGCTTCCGGAGCTGGACGACGCGGGCAAAGACGGCTTGCACCGGGCGATGTTCTGCCTCAAGGATCGGGCGAAGTCTTTTCCGCAGCTTCTTGAAAAGGCGCATTTTGTTCTGGCAAAGCGCCCGCTGGTCCCGGATGAGAAATCCGCCAAGGCGCTGGACGATGTATCCCGTGGTATACTGGCCGAATTGACGGCCCAGTTGCGAAATGCTAGCTGGAACCGGGATGCGTTGGAGCAGAGCGTGACACAAGTCGCCGAAGCACACGACACCAAACTCGGCAAGGTGGCGCAGCCGTTAAGGGCCGCGTTGGCCGGGCGGACTGTGTCGCCCAGCGTATTCGATATGATGCTTGTAATCGGCCGCGAGGAAACGCTTGCGCGGCTGGGGGATGCAACTGTTTGATCCGGGCCCGGCCCGACAAGCCCTGCCCGCACAACGGGCAGACCTTCAGAAGGGGATGATGATGGCAGATACGACCAAGACGGCCAAGCTGACTTTCGACGACAAGGAGATCGTCTTGCCGATGTACTCGCCAAGCGCGGGGCCAGACGTTGTCGATATCAGCAAGCTCTATGCCCAGGGCGATGTCTTTACATATGATCCCGGCTTTACCTCCACCGCGGCCTGTAGCTCGACGATCACCTTCATTGACGGCGACAAGGGCGAGCTGCTGCACCGGGGCTATTCGATCGACCAGCTGGCCGAGAAATCGCACTACCTCGAAGTCTGCTACCTGCTGCTTTACGGCGATCTGCCGACGGCGGAACAGCTCGAAGACTTCGAGTATCGCGTGACCAACCACACGATGCTGCATGAGCAGATGCAGAACTTCTTCCGCGGGTTCCGGCGCGATGCGCATCCGATGGCGATCATGGTCGGGGTCGTGGGCGCCATGTCGGCGTTCTACCACGATTCCACCGACATCAACGATCCCTGGCAGCGCGAAGTCGCCTCGATCCGGCTGATCGCCAAGATGCCCACCATCGCCGCCTGGGCGTTCAAATATTCGGTGGGTCAGCCCTTTGTCTATCCGCTGAACCGGCTCGACTATGCCTCCAACTTCCTGCGGATGTGCTTCAGCGTCCCTGCCGAAGAATATGAGGTGAACCCGATCCTGTCGCGCGCGATGGACCGGATCTTTACGCTGCACGC
>CAYGRI010000398.1:0-4453 GCA_964352155.1 uncultured Maritimibacter sp.
GAACCCGACAAGCGTCCCCTTGTGGAAAGACGGAGAAACCATCGTGATATCATGTAGATGCCCCGTCCCCTCCCACGGGTCGTTGGTGATGTAGACATCCCCCTCAAGGATATCCGCGCGCCCGATCCGGCGTATGAAATGCGCCACCGCGTCGGCCATCGCGTTCACATGGCCCGGTGTGCCGGTCACGGCCTGTGCCAGCATGTTGCCGTGGGTGTCATAGACCCCCGCCGACAGATCGCCCGCCTCCCGCACCGAGGTAGAGAACGCCGTACGCACCAGCGCCTGCGCCTGTTCTTCCACGACCGAGATCAGGCGGTTCCACATGACCTGATAGGCGACATTGCTCGGCTCTGATGCCATGGGTTCAGCCCTTCCCCGTCACGTCGATACAACCGTCCGGCTGCCGGATGGCCCGGCAAGAGGCCGGGACAATGATCGTCGTCTCATCTTCCGTGATAACGGCCGGCCCGTCGACCGTCGCCCCCACGGCGATCGACGCCCGCGCCACGAGGGCGGCCTCCTGAAAACCGGCTGTCGCAGGGTCGTATATCCGACGTTCTCCGCCGATCGCGGCCGGCCCGGCCTCCTGTGCCGGGGCCACCGCTTCCACCGGGCGCGGCGGCGTCGTGGCATTGACCGACCAGACCGTTATCTCCACGTCCAGCCCCTGAACTGTCCGTCCGAACAAGCGGGCGTAATCCTTTGCAAACAAACGCTGAAACCTGTCCGCATCCGGTGCTGTCGCCTCGGCTTCGGACAAGATCACGGGGATCTCCCAGCCCTGTCCTGTGTACCGCATGAAGACCTTGTACTCCGTCAAGACCTCGGCGCTCGGGTCGCAGCTACGCACGAATGCGGTGGCCTCGGCCTTGAGCTCGGCCAGCAAGGCGCAGATGAGATCGGGCTGGAACTCCGACAGCCGCATGTAGACCGAGCGGTTGGCCTCGAAGCTGAACGGCGCGCGCAGAAAACCGATGGCCGAGCCGACGCCCGCGCCGGGTGGCACAAGGAACCTGTCGACCCCAAGCTTCTCACACAGTCGCGCGGCATGGAGCGGTGCGGCCCCTCCGAAAGCGATCATCGTATATTGGCTGAGATCCTCGCCATTCTCGACGGCGTGGACCCTTGCGGCATTGGCCATGTTCTCGTCCACGACCTCAACCAGACCGAACGCCGCCAGCCGTGCATCCATATCCAGGGGCTTGCCCAGATGCGCGACAAGCGCCGTCTCGGCGGCGGCCGTGTCGAGCATCATCGATCCCCCCGCAAAGGTCGTGGCGTCCAGCTTGCCCAGAACCAGATCCGCATCCGTCACCGAAGGTTTGTCGCCGCCGCGCCCATAGCAGGCCGGACCGGGCTCGGACCCGGCGCTTTCCGGTCCCACCCGGATTTGGCGCATGGCATCGACCCGGGCCAGCGATCCGCCACCCGCTCCGATCTCGACCATGTCGATTACCGGGATCGAGATCGGCATGCCCGACCCCTTCTTGAAGCGGTAGGTCCGCGCGACCTCGAACACCCGCGCGGTTTTGGGTGTCTGGTTGCAGATCAGGCAGATCTTGGCGGTGGTGCCCCCCATGTCGAAGGACAGCACCTTGTCCAGCCCGTGCCGCGCCGCGATGTCCGCGGCAAAGATCGCACCGCCGGCCGGACCCGATTCCACCAATCGCACCGGAAAGGCCGCCGCGCTTTCCAGCGACATGATCCCGCCGCCCGAATGCATCAGGAACACCGGACAGTCGGCGCCCTCGGCCGCCAGCCGGGCGCGCAGCCGGTCCAGATAGGTC
Source organism: uncultured Maritimibacter sp. (assembly GCA_964352155.1). Lineage (GTDB taxonomy): Bacteria > Pseudomonadota > Alphaproteobacteria > Rhodobacterales > Rhodobacteraceae > Psychromarinibacter. Next base: position 1,791 of record CAYGRI010000398.1, read on the forward strand.
TTCATCAGCGGCTGGATATAGGCGTTGGCGATGGTCGTGTTGAACCGTTCATATTCCCGCATCTGCGGCGACACCTGGCTGGACAGCGACACCAGCGCGCCGGGCATCCGCGCCGCCAACACCTGCGCAATGGCCCGTTCATGGGCATCGTTGACGTAGGAATGCAAAAGCCCCACCGCGACGCTTTCATAGCCCGCCGCGTGCAGATCGTCGGCCAGCGCCTCGACCTCGGCCAGATCCAGCGGGACCAGCACGCGGCCCGTCGCCTCCACCCGCTCTGACACCACATGCCGGCGGTTTCGCGGCAACAAGGGCTCCGGCAGTTTCAGGTTCAGGTCATATTGCTCGAACCGGCTTTCGGTGCGCATCTCGATCACATCGCGGAACCCGCGGGTGGTGATCAGCGCCGTCTTGGCGCCGCGTCGTTCGATCAGCGCATTGGTGGCCAGGGTGGTGCCGTGGATGATCTGCCCGATGGCCCCCGGCGCGATCCCCGCCGCCGTGCAAACCTTGTTCATGCCCTGCACAATCGCGTCTTCGGGGGCGGCATAGGTCGTCAGAACCTTGGTCGACTGACGCGCCCCGCCCGCCTCGAGCACCACATCGGTGAAGGTCCCGCCGATGTCGACGCCAAGCCGCACTCTGGTCGCACTCATCTGCCGTGTTCTCCCTCTTGCCGGGCCGAGCCTGGCGCGGCTACCGGGCAGGAAAAGCCCTTTCGCCGAACCATGGCAACCCCGTTTCGTCCGCCCCTGCCCCTTGGCAAGATCCCGGTCGCGCGGCGGTCAGCCCCCAATCGGCGCAGGTTCGGCCCACGTTCGGGCGCCGGTTGGGCGCCGGTTGGGCAGAGTGCGGGGCCCCGTCTGGCCCCGTCTGGCTGCGGTCGGCCCGGCTTTGCAGCCATCTGCGCCTTGACACGCGGGGCAAAACGCATCAAACCGCGCGCGCAGTGGGGCCGTAGCTCAGTTGGGAGAGCGCGTCGTTCGCAATGACGAGGTCGTCGGTTCGATCCCGATCGGCTCCACCAAATTTCCATAAGATGTTGGGTCAGGGAGACCGGGGATGACGGACAAGAACTGGTGGCGCGGGTCAGTCACATACCAGATCTATCCCCGGTCTTTCATGGACGCCAGTGGGGACGGGATCGGCGATCTGATCGGAATCACCAACCGGCTGGACCATGTCGCCGATCTGGGTGTCGATGCGATCTGGCTGTCGCCGGTCTTTACCTCGCCATTTCTCGATATGGGCTATGACGTGGCCGATTACCGCGACATCGACCCGGTGTTCGGCACCCTCGCGGATTTCGACGCGATGGTGGAAAAGGCCCACAAGCTGGGTCTTAAAGTGATCATCGACCAGGTGATCTCGCATTCCTCGCACCAGCATCCGGCCTTTGTCGAGTCCCGCGCAACGCGCGACAATCCCAAGGCCGATTGGTATGTCTGGGCCGATCCGCGCCCGGATGGGTCGCCACCCAACAATTGGCAGGCGATCTTTGGCGGGCCCGCCTGGGAATGGGATTCCCGGCGGCGCCAGTATTACTTTCACAACTTCCTGAAAGAGCAGCCAGATTTCAACTTTCACAACCCCGAGGTGCAGCAGTTCCACCTGGACAACATGCGCTTCTGGCTGGAGCGCGGGGTGGACGGGTTCCGCCACGACACGGTGAATTTCTATTTCCACGATGCCCGCCTGCCCGACGATCCGGCCGATCATGTCAAGCGCGACGATGCGCCCCGAAGGCCCTATGACATGCAGTATCACATCCATTCCAAGAACCAGCCGGAGAACCTGGTGTTCCTGGGGCGGATGCGCAAGCTGCTGGACGAATATGACGCCCGCGCCATGGTGGGCGAGGTCGGCGACAGCCATCATTCCATCGAGCTGATGGGGCAATACACCTCGCCCGGCCGCCTGCATATGGCCTATTCCTTCGAGATGCTCGGCCCCAGCTTTTCGCCCGATTTCTTTCGGTCGCGGATGGCGGCGTTCTGGCGCGATGCACCCGAAGGCTGGCCGTGCTGGGCGTTTTCCAACCACGATGTGCCGCGCCATGTGACCCGCTGGCAGCAACACAAGGACACCGATGCCTCGATCGCGAAGCTGGCGGCGGCGCTGTTGCTGAGCTTCGAGGGCTCTGTCTGCCTGTATCAGGGCGAGGAGCTGGGGCAGCTGGAAACCGAGCTGACCTATGACGAGCTGACCGATCCCGAGGGGCTGACCTTCTGGCCAGAGATCAAGGGCCGCGACGGGTGCCGCACACCGATGGTCTGGGAAGGCGCGGCGCCGAATGCGGGCTTTTCGCGGGCCAACAAGACCTGGCTGCCGGTGAAGGCGCCGCAGGCGGAGCGCGCGGTGGACGGGCAGAGCGGCGATGAGTCTGTGCTGGCCTTCTACAAGCGAATGCTGGCGTTCCGGCGCGCGCAAGGCGCCATGCGGGACGGCAAGATGACCTTCCTCGCCTCGCAGGACCCGGTTCTGTCCTACAAGCGGGGCACCGAGATCGTGGCGGTGTTCAACCTGTCTGCCGAAGCCGTGACACACGATCTGGCGAAGGCTGGCGAGATGCTGCTGGCGGAAGCGGCTGAGCTGTCGGGGACCCGCCTGTCGCTCGGCCCCAACGGATTCATCTTCAAGGCGCCACGGCAACGTCATCGCCA
>CAYGRI010000399.1:0-4438 GCA_964352155.1 uncultured Maritimibacter sp.
GATGGGCGTGCTGATCGAGAATATGCGGCGCGAAGGGTTCGAACTGTCGATCTCGCGCCCCCAGGTGATCATGCGCGACGGCGAGACTGGCCGCGAGGAGCCGATCGAAGAAGCCACCATCGACGTGGATGACGAATATTCCGGCGCGATCATCGAAAAGCTGACCGGCACGCGCAAAGGCGAACTGGTCGAGATGAAGCCCGCCGGCGCCGGCAAGACGCGGATCATCGCCCATGTGCCGTCGCGCGGGCTGATCGGCTATCACGGCGAATTCCTGACCGACACCCGCGGTACCGGCGTTCTGAACCGCGTGTTCCACGGCTGGGCCCCCTTCAAGGGCCCGATCCCCGGACGGCGCGCGGGCGTTCTGATCTCGATGGAAAATGGCGAGACGGTGGCCTACGCCCTGTGGAACCTCGAAGATCGCGGCAAGATGTTCCTTGGCGCTCAGGCACCGGTCTATACCGGCATGATCATCGGCGAACACAGCCGCGAGAATGACCTGGAAGTGAACCCGCTCAAGGGCAAGAAGCTGACCAACGTGCGGGCCTCGGGCACCGATGAGGCGGTGCGCCTGACCACCCCCGTGAGCCTGTCGCTGGAAGAGGCGATTGCCTATATCAACGACGATGAGCTGGTGGAGGTGACGCCAAAGGCGATCCGCCTGCGCAAGCGCCACCTCGACCCGCACGAGCGCAAACGCGCCGCCCGCGCCGCCGAATAACGGCTGGAAGGGGCGGCCCGTCGCCACCGTCGCCCCAATCGGGCGCCGGATTGCGTGGCGGTTTCTGGGGAGAGACAATGACTGGCCATAGGACCGGCGCGCGCTTCTAGCTGTCGGCGCAAGTTGTGCATGCTGCCGACAACCCAACGCGATACGCCGAGTTTATGCACAGCGGGGCGCATTGTTATTCACAGCAAAAACGGAGAAAGGCGCGGATTGTAAAAAATCCGCGCCTTCCCGCACTTTATAGTACTGAAGCTAAAGCACCGCCGGGTTTACCAGAGGCGCCCAAGTAAAGAATTAGTCGCAGGCCGGGCAGCCGCAGCTAACTTCTTTCATGATCCAGTAGCCGTTCGATGCCAGAGTCTTCACCTGACGATAAACCGGTGCGTAGTGCACCAGTTCAATACGACCGTTCTTGTGCTCGTACTGCTCTTTCGCGTGCTTAACGAGAACCTTTTCGGTCGAATACGTCGCCGGAACCCAATGCTTGTTAAAGCAAGCCGTGGTGCGGCCTTCCCAGGCCATAGCGGAACCAGCAGTGAGAGCGACTGCAGCAATCGCGGCGGAAATGATAGTCTTCATATTGAACCTCCGTTACCCTGATAGTGCGATAGATTTACCATTTTGTTTTGGGAAGCGCCTATAGCCTCCGGGGATAACTTTAGACGATTGCGGGCGGATTTGGGTAAATTGTGGGGCAAACAAGGCTAAATGTGTTTTGTGCGCATCACTTCTGACGAAGCTTTCGCGGTTGCTCAAATCATGATTGGCGAGCTCCTAGAAACAAAACCAATAACTCCAACTGATTGTCCGACAGGTTTCACACAGTGCCTTAATTGTCCCTGGGGATAACCCGAATCAACCGGGGATAGGCCTCAGAAAAAAGTGCCTCCTGTTTCGGCCACATTTGGGCCGCCGGTCGTCGAAAAGGGCTAGATATGCTCTGAATCGGCCCGAAGAAACCTGTGACCGATTCCGATACGCCCTGGCCGCAGGACACGGGCACACCAGCCGCCATGGCAGCGCAAAGCGTTGTATCCGCCGGGTCCAAGCGCCGATTCCATGCGGGAACAGGGCGCACAGGGCAGTGTGATCTCCACCGCCGCCGCGCCGAGATGCAGAGGCACCCCGCGCAGCGACGACAGGTTCAGCCCAGAGACTTGCAGGTTGCGCCGCAGTTCTTCCGGCGAGACCGCGCGGCCAACGTAGGAGGCGACCGCCGGCAGATGCTGGGCCTGAAACAGGGTAACGGCGCGTTTGCCGGGGCGACCGTGATCGCCCTCCAGCCCCGCCTCGGTCAGCGAGACCTCATCGACCAAGCGCAGCGGCGCAAGCCGCGCGGGTCGCAAGTCGATCCAGGTGACCCGCCCCGCCTGCGCATCCATCGCGATCAGTTCGGCAAGCGTTCTCAGATTTCTTCCACGACCATCAGATCGCGTTCGCTGGCGCCTTTGGCAAAGCCAAGCGCCTCTTGGTAGCGCGGGGAATTGTAGCATTCCACCGCCGCCTCGAGGCTGGGGAAACGCGCCACGACATTGCGAGGGCGGTCCTTGCCCTCCAGCACATGATAGCGCCCGCCGCGGGCCAGAAACGTGCCGCCATGCGCGGCAATCGCCTCTGTCGCGATCTTGGCGTAATTCGCATAGGCGGCTTCGTCCGTCACCGTCACATGCGCGATCCAGAGTGCGCTCATCCTATCCTCCAACCACTTTTTCGGCCGCCGCGATGGCCGCCTGTGCATTCGCCGCGTCCTTGCCGCCGCCCTGAGCCATGTCGGGACGGCCACCGCCGCCTTTGCCGCCAAGCTCGGCCACCGCGGCCCGCACCAGATCCACAGCGCTGACATCGGACATCAAATCCTCGGTCACGCCCGCGGCCACCGCCGCCTTGCCGCCCGCCTCGGCGATCAGCAGGATCGCACCGGAGCCGAGCCGCGCCTTGTGCTCGTCGACCAGCGCGGGCAGATCCTTGCCCGAAACGCCCTGCAGCACCTGCGCCAGGAATTTCCGGCCGTTCACGTCCTTTGCCTCGGCACCGGCGCCCTGCCCCGCGCCACCGGCCATCGCCAGCTCGCGACGCAGCTGCGCGACCTCGTTGGACAACGCCTTGCGCTCGTCCGCCAGGGCACGCACCCGGTCCACAACATCCCCGGCGCCGGTCTTGAGCAGATCCGCAATCGTCGCGATCCGTTCGTCCTGTTCGCCCAGATAGGCCAGCGCTGCCTGCCCCGTCAGCGCCTCGATCCGCCGCACGCCGGCACTGGAGGCGGAATCGCCCAGCACCACGCAAAGCCCGATGTCGCCGGTCTGCGCCACATGGGTGCCGCCGCACAACTCGATCGAGTAAGTCTCCCTGTCGAGCCCCTTGCCCGTGGGCGCACGGCCCATGCTGACCACCCGCACCTCGTCGCCGTATTTCTCGCCGAACAGCGCCTGCGCCCCGATGGCGCGCGCGTCGTCGGGGGTCATGATCCGCGTTTCCACCCGGGTGTTCTGGCGGATGTAATCGTTCACCTCGGCCTGCACTGTCGCCAGCTCTTCGCCCGACAAGCCTTTGGAATGGCTGAAATCGAACCGCAGCCGATCCGCCGCGTTCAACGAGCCGCGCTGCGCCACATGATCGCCCAGGGCGTTCCGCAGCGCCTCGTGCAGCAGATGGGTGGCAGAATGGTTGGCCCGGATCGCCGACCGCCGCGCATGATCGACGCGCAGCGACACTGGATCGCCGACGGAAAGCGCGCCGGCCTCGGACTTGACGAAATGCCCGAACAGCTTGCCCGCCGCGAAGCGCTGCGTGTTTGTGACATGGCCGTGATTGCCGTGATCGCTGAGCGAGCGGATCGCGCCGCTGTCCCCCACCTGGCCACCGGATTCGCCATAGAACGGCGTCTGGTTGACCATCACCCAACCGCTATGACCCGCCTCCAGCCGGTCGGACTGCTTGCCATCAGTGATGATCGCCAGGATCTGCCCCTCGGCCACCTCGGTGTCATAGCCCAGGAATTCGGTCGACCCATGGTGTTCGACAAGATCGTACCAGATCGCCAGATCCTTGGAGTCGCCCGATCCCGACCAGGCGGCGCGGGCCTTGGCCTTCTGCTCGGCCATCGCCGCGTCAAAGCCCGCCATATCGACCGCGCGGCCCTTTTCGCGCAGCGCGTCCTGGGTCAGATCCACCGGGAAGCCGAAGGTATCATACAGTTTGAACGCGGCCTCGCCAGGCAGATCCACCGCATCGTCGAGCTTGTCCAGCTCATCGTCCAGCAACTTCAAGCCACGGTCCAGCGTCGTTTTGAAGCGGGTCTCTTCCAGATGAAGCGTCTCTTCGATCAGCGATTGCGCGCGGCCGAGTTCGGGATAGGCCTGCCCCATCTGCCCGACCAGCGCAGAAACCAGCCGATGCATCACCGGATCCTGCGTGCCCAAAAGATGCGCATGCCGCATCGCCCGCCGCATGATCCGCCGCAACACATAGCCGCGCCCTTCGTTCGACGGCATAACCCCATCGGCAATCAGAAACGAGGTCGAGCGCAAATGATCGGCGATGACACGATGATGGATGTTACCATCCCCGTCCGGATCGGTCGAAGACGCATGGGCCGAGGCCTCGATCAGCGCGCGCATCGTGTCGGTGTCGTAATTGTCGTGCTTGCCCTGCAACAGCGCGCCGATCCGTTCCAGCCCCATGCCGGTGTCGATCGACTGCATGTCC
>CAYGRI010000400.1:0-4438 GCA_964352155.1 uncultured Maritimibacter sp.
ACGTTCCGCGGCCCTTAAGCCATGGTTTTGATGTCGATCTTAAGCGGTTCGAACGGTCGTCCGGCGCAAGTGCGGCTGCCGCGAAAACGTGCGAACTGCGGCCGCGACAACCTCTTGCGACACAGAGCGGACCGGCCCGCCGCCGCGCCGTGAGCCTGAAACACGTTGTTTGCCGGGGCGACGCCGAAGATGCTCGCTTTTCCCGACGATCCCTTCTCCTTCAGTTTTTGCGTCGACGCCACGAGGTTGGCACATCGCGATGCCGTCCGGGAAGAGCGGCATCCACCCGATGTCCGCCAATAAGCTATTGCGCTAGTTTCAAAGAAAACCCTGTTCGATACGCGTCGCAGCGCAACAGAAACAGGCCACGCTCAAGCAACGACCGCCCGTGGGATAAGAATGCGGGCAGTGAAGGACCCAGCGTTCTGTTCGAATTCCGCGCCGCCGCCATGCGCCTTGGCCACCTGATGGACGATGGCCAACCCAAGGCCCGTCCCCCCTCCGACGCGCGCGGCATTTCCTCGTGCGAACGGCCGCATCAGGTCAGGCGCTTCCCCGGGCGATATACCATGCCCTGAGTCTCGCACGTCGACCAGAAGATGCCCGCTGTGAATACGGCCGCAAACGGTGATCGGCCGCTCTCCGTATTTGATAGCATTGGCCAGCAGATTGGCCAAGGCGCGCAGCATGGCGGTCTCCTTCACCCGGATCACGACATCCGTTGGCGCGTCGAGCGCAACGGCCTTGGGCTCCGCGCAGGAATCGATAGCCTGCCGCAACAACAACCGCAGCCGAACCGCCCGCGTCTCTTCCGCCTCGAACCCGCGGGCGAAATCGAGGAACTGGCCCAGCATGCCCTCGATATGGATCACGTTGCGCTCTGCCCCGGCGACAAGCTCGGGATCGGCCTCCTTCAGCATTGCCAGGGTCAGCCGCAGTTTTGTCAGAGGCGTGCGCAAGTCGTGACTGACCCCGGCCAGCATAAGAGCCCTGTCTGCCTCTGCCGCATGTAGCCGCTTGTGCATGTTCGTCAGCGCGCGGGACACCGCGGCGATTTCCCGGGGACGCGCGCTATCGCTGTCATAGGCATCGAATGGATTTGACATGCGGCCGACCGCTTCCTCAAGGCGTTTCAGCGGCAAGGCGATCCGTCGTTGAAGCGCGATGCCGCCGACAAGAGCTGCAAGCAGGGCGATCCCGGACGCAATTGCCAGACCGGCAATCGGGTCGGTCTCGGGCAAGGCCCTGAGCGACAGCCAATACCGCGGATCGGCCGTGTCCATGCGGGCCCAGACACGGCCCTCGGCGTCGACCAGAACGTCGGACGCCGATATTCCGTGCCGCTCCGACAACACGCGCAGAAAGTAGGTCGAATACCAGTTGCGCTGCATGTTGGCGTCTTCCGGCGCGCTTTCGGCGACCAGAAAATCGGACAAGTCAGTCGCGCGCAGGGCCTCGGCGAAGAGGATCTGCTGGAACGGGTCCATCTGCCGGAAGGAAAGCTCCAGACTTCGGATCATCCGCGCGGTGTCCGCCGCCGACCGTTCGATCTGGGGGCGCAGGACAAGCCCCGCGATCAGGACAAGCGATACCAGGAGCGCGCCAAGGATGGCGGCGGCAAGAACCGCGATGTTCTGTTTCAGGAGAGTGTCAAGCACCGTCAGACACCAGAACGTAGCCCACACCCCAGACCGTCTTGATCAGTTCGGCGTCATCGGCCCGTTCGCCGATCGCGCGCCGCAAACGCGCGATCTGGACATCCACCGCACGGTCTGTGACCTCTGCATCGCGCCCAATCGCGCGGTCGATCAGCTGGGCCCGGCTAAGCGGGCGCCCGCGGCTGCGCACCAGGGCGCCGAGAAGGGCGAACTCACGACTGGACAGCTTCAGCAACGCACCGTTGCGCATCACCGTCCGGGTCGAGAAATTGACCTCCAGCGACCCGACCGTGACGACGTCGTCCGTCGACAAATGACTTTGACCCCGCGTGCGTCGCAGCACCGCCGCGAGGCGGGCCACCAGTTCGCGGGGCTCGAACGGTTTGGGCAAGTAGTCGTCAGCGCCGGACTCGAGCCCGATGATGCGGTCGATCGCATCGCCCCGCGCCGTCAGCATCACGATGGGCGTCATGTCGCCCGACGCCCGAAGTCGCCTGCAGATTGCCAGCCCGTCTTCGCCAGACATCATGAGGTCGAGAACGATGACATCCGCCGGGTTCCGCGACAACTCCCGGTCGAGGGCGTCGCTGCAGTCGACCGCTCGGGTCTCGAAGCCGTGCTCGGTCAGGAACCGGCGCAGCAGTGCCCGGAGTTCGGGATCATCGTCGACCACGATCACTCGGTCCGGTTTGACGCTCATGCCAGCGATCTTGTCACGGTTGCGGTCTCATGGGCAGCGCCAGTGTATTGCAAGATGTTACGGACGGCCCCGGTTGTCATGATTTGACACAAGTGGCTGGCGCTCTGAAACACCCTTGAAATGTCGCGCGGTCATTCTCCCGCTTTGAAAGCGTTGATTGGGTGTGCCGACTTCGGCCCCCCTGTTTTGCTTCGAACACCAACGGAGCCTCATTCTGGAAGGGCAGCTAGATGTTCCGAACGACCCGTCTCGCCCGCCTTTCGGCGTTTGCCATGGTGCGGTCGCAGGGCTCGATCCGGCAGGTGTTGCGCAATTTCGACAGGATCGGCGCAAACAGCGACAGCGTCGGAGCGCGGGCCGCGTTTCGCAGCGTCCAGGCCGTGCGCTGGGCAGAGATGGATCGCTACGGCGAGGGTTGTCAGACCGAAGACGAGGTTCCCCGCCTCGTCCTCGAACGCGCCAGGACCCGGTTGGCAGAGATTGCCCGTCGCGACGCCAGTGGCGACCGCCGGATCGGCCGGGATGCGGTCCTCAATGGGCCGGCGCCCCTGTTCCGTCGGGCAGACCGGAACGCCGACGGCATTCTGACCCGATCCCAGGTCGAGGCGGAAGCATCCCGGTGCCATGCGAAGAGGCGTCCCGGGCATATCACGACAACAAGGCGGCGCGGAGCGGCAGCCAAGAACGAACGCCACAACCCAACAACCGAAAAGCAAGTATCATGAAAACAACTTCCAGGACCCTGATGGCCGCGGCCGCCCTTGCTGCCGTCTCCGTCTCTGCGGCTCATCCGCAGAACATGTCTGGCGCAGACCGCCAGGAGATGATCGCGAACTTTCTTCAGGCGGATAGCAACAATGACGGGATGTTGTACCGAAGCGAATTCGAGCTTCTGATGAAGCTCAATGCGGCCGACAACCTGGGGCGCGCGTCCATGGTTGTGCGCACCGGAGCCTATGCGCGGGTGTTCAATCGCCTAGACAAGAACGGCGACGGGGCCGTGACGCGGGAAGAAATACAGGAATTTGCGAACGCGCGCGGCTGAGCATCAATCCAAAAAGCAGCGCTCGGCGCCGGCGACTGGGTGCGAACGCGGCATTCGTCTTTCCCGGTTGGTGGGCGGTCTTCGTCGCCAGCCGCGAAAGCGTCGAGCAAAGCCCGTCAGGGACCAAGGCGGCGTTTCGGGCGCTTGCAGGACAAAAGGAAGCCCGCAGTGACGGGAGAAGACACGACCGCACCCGAGGCAACCCAGGCGGATCGTCTGCCGCTGCTCGACAATGGCAAGGCACGGTCGACGCCGACGTCATCCCGCAGAAGGCGGGCGGGATGGCAGTTGCGGATTGTGTTTGCAATGCTGCTCTTGCTGCTTGGCGGTGTCATGGGGCTCTATTTCCAGGGGCCCGCCCTGCGCGCCGTCTTTGGCTGGACCATGCTGGAGCCGGGCGCCGGCGCTCGGCAGCCGATCGCGTTGCCTGTTGACCGGGTGCCTTCTCCGGAGCGCGTCGCCGCGATCGCTGTGGGCGACGTCGTCGCCCTCGGGCGTCTGCAGCCGGCCGGCGGGATCGTCTCGGTCGCGTTGCCGCAGGGGGCCGGTGACGCGCGCATCGACCAGATCCTGGTCGCCGAGGGCGATAGAGTGGCCAAAGGCGCGGTTCTGGCCGTGCTCGACAGTCTCGCGCTGTACGAGTCGGCCCTGACCAGCGCCGAAAGCACGCTTGCGATCCGACGCGCGGCCCTGGCCCAAGCGCGGGTGCAGGTCGAGGCGACGCAAGCCGAGCTTCGCGCGCAAAGCCGGGGTGCAGAGGCCACCCTGGCGGCGGCCGAGCGTGAACTGGCACGGGCGAGCAGGCTCTTCGAACGCGGGGCGACGACGCAGGCGGTCCGCGAAGATGCCGAGCGGGCCGTCGATGCCGCCCGCGCCGATCTTGACCGGCTGGTGGCCTCGCTGACCCGGTATCAGCCCGGGCCGGACGGCCAGCAGGTGGACATCGCGGTGGCGACAGCCGATCTCGCCGCTGCCGAAGCCGCCGTCCGACAGGCGCGACGCGATCTCGACCGGGCGCGGGTGCGCGCGCCCGGT
>CAYGRI010000401.1:0-4430 GCA_964352155.1 uncultured Maritimibacter sp.
GCGGCCTGGTCTGACCACGCGCGCTTCATCCATGTGCCAACGGCAACGCTCACGCTGTCCTGCCTGCTCGAGGCGGGCCGCCATGACGAGTTGCTGGCGCTGCTGGAGCGGAAAAAGACCCGTCTCTGGTTCGATGAGAAGTTCGGCGCCGTAGCGCTGCTGCGCCAGGGACGCGAGGACGACGCGCTCGCCCGCGCTGAGGCGCTTCTCCTGGATCCGCGTCGCCAATGGGGTCATGTCAAGATCGCGCAGTTCTGTGAGGGTATCCTGGTCAGCCAGGGCCGCGAGGAGGAAGCCTATCACCGCTTTGGTCTGCCCTCGGCCTCGGGCAATACTTATCTCGCGATGTGGCGCGATCTGGTAAAGCGTTACCCGGATATCGACGCGCGCCGCATCCTCCAGGATCTGATCGACACGCATGGCTTGAAGGGCAAGTGGTTTGCCGCCGCAAAGACCGCGCGTTTCCTCGATATCGCCCTCGAATGTGCCGCACATTACGATGCGGCGCCTGCGACCCTGATCCGCGCAGCACGGGACCTTAAACTCAAGGAGCCGAGCTTCGCAATGCAGGTCGCTCTGCAGGCCATCCGCCACCTGGTCGAGGGGCGTGGGTATGAGCCAACCCCGCTCGACATCGATGAAGCGATCGAGCACCTGATGGTCGCGGCTTCGCGTGTTGGAGAGGCTGAACGGGCGCTGCAAGAGCTGCGTCGAATTGCAGGGTCGGCGCTTTCGGATGGTCCTATGGCTGACAGGCTGGCGCGGAACATCGCAGCCCTTGCGGTAGCGGATCGGAACGGCTGAAATGGCTACGGCGCCAGATTGCCGCCAAGCCACTCATCCAGCTTGGACCAGCGCCGCCGCCCCGACACGTTCTTCACCGCGATTGCCACGGCCTTCTTCTGACCAACGAGCACGACGAGCTTCTTGCCCCGGGTGACGCCGGTGTAGATGAGGTTGCGCTGCAGCATCGCGTAGTGCTGGGTCGTGACGGGGGTCACGACGGCGGCGTATTCCGACCCCTGGCTTTTTTGGATCGTGGCCGCATAGGCGGTGACCGGGGTGTCGATTTCGCCAAAGAGGAAAGTCACAGTGCGGTCATCGAAGTTCACGGCCACCTTGCCATCGTCGAGGTCGACGTCCCCGATCATACCCCTGGGAAAATCGTCACCGAGACGAATGTGGCCGCGCGCCATGCGTGTCGTGCGATCATATCGCTGCTGACGCGGGCGGGACCACAAGTTACGGTGGTTCATCACCTTCGCACTTTACGATCTCGAAACGACAGGCCTTTCACCCGCCTTCGATCAGCCGCCGCCAACTACGCCGAGGCCGACATCATCAAGGCGGCCTCCCCGGAAAGCGGTCTCTTCGGCAACAACGGCGAAGGTCTGACCGAGGCTGAGCAGGACGTGCTGAACTACGTCCAGGGGCAAGCCAGGAATGGCGTCAAAGTCTCAGTTAAATACCTGACCGAGCGGTTCGGCGCAAAGCCCTATGGATGGCCGACCACGGCCGTTCTGTGCCTAGCGGCCAGCTTGTCCGGCAAGGGCAAGCTGGAGGCGCGCTCTGATGGCACGGTTCTCGAGCGGGCCGATCTGGCGCGTAATTTGAATAACAGCCACGCGCTGGCCAACATCCTTCTGACGCCGCAAACCGAGTTCACCTCGGCCCAGATCCGAAAGGCGAAAGAGCTCTACAAGGAGCTGTTCGATCTTCCCTCGGATGGGACCGATGCCAGAACGATTGGCGCTGAATGGGCTGAGAGCACCAAGACCCTTTCAGATGAGCTGACCCAACTCACGGCGCAGAAATTCCAATACCCATTCCTGGCCGCGCTGGAGCCTTTGGCCACCAGGATCGCTGCCATGGTGGGCAAAGCTGCGCGCAACCTGCTGATCGATCAGGTAACCTCGAAAATCGACATGGTGCTGGCCGAGAGCAGTCCGGCGCGGCGCGAACACACCAACGCGATCAAGGAACTGGAAGCGGCGATCCGCAAGGACGGCAAGCGGCAGGTCATCGAACAGGTCGCCTACACCTGGTTCAATCGGTTTTGTGCTTTCGCCGAGTCCGGCCAGCGTCTTCGACCTTGCGCTGTGCGGCGCGCTGCATGGCACGGTCCAGCGCCTTTGGTCCATCAGGCGGTTCGGGGTGGTCCTGGCGGGAGGCGTCGGCAACCGTGACAATCTCGGCCTCTGTCAGGCCCAGCTCGTCGCGCCAGCGCTGGACGTGCCGCTTGGGGGGGCAACCTTGCCACCAGCCGGGCAGGACGGTGGGGTCGAGGCCCAGCGCCATGAGCAGGTCTTCAAAAAACTCATCCGAGATCGCTTCGCGCGCTCGCGCGTCCTCCTCCTCCTTTACTGGTTTACTTAAAGGTTCTCTTACAAGGTTAGTGTCCGGATTCCGGACACGGCTTTGGCCATTTTCCGGACACGGCTCCGCGCTGAAATCGGACACGGCTTTCGCGTCGATCCCGTGTCCGAATTCCGGACACGGCTCGGGCAGGGAGGGTGCCTGAACCGACGAACCTGCCGTGCCGGCGACGGTTTCCCCGGGGCCAATATCTCCGTGTCCGGTTTCCGGACACGGAACCCCATAAGACGGTGTGAAGCCCGGCTCGACGCCCAGAATGTAGCGGGTGGGCAGCTGACGCCGGGTCGTCGGGTTGATCCGCCGCACGCGGCGCAAGAGCCCCACCGCCTCCAGCTGCCGGAGATGAGTGTTCAGCGTCGAGCGGCTGATCTCGCAATCATGCGCCAGCCGGTCCTGTGAGGGAAAGCAGCCGTAGTCGGGGTTGAACCGATCGCAGAGATGCCAGAGCACGATTTTGGTCGTTGGCTTCAGCCCGCGCTGCTTGATCGCCCAGTTTGTGGCCTCGTGGCTCATAGCGCGGACCTCCGCACCGGGACCGCGATGCGCGAGGTGAAGTCGAATTCGGCCAGCGCGCCCAGCGCGTCATCGAGGCTGCGGACCAGCGCCCAGCCGAAGCCCTGCGCCAGTACTGCATCGCGAAACGCCTCCTGCTCGGGGCGAAGGCGGCCTTTCGGCGAGGCGGCTGATCCAGCCGACCAGCAGCGTGCGGGGCTTTTCCTTCGGGTCTGGCATCGATCCGAGATGTGGCATCGGGGTCTCCCTGTTCTGGCCCCGGTGACCGTTCGTGTCGGGGGGCGTTTGCAGAAACCAGAGAGCGCAGATCCGGAGGGGTGGCGGCGAGGCGGAGAGTGGCAGAGACCGCGCCGCAATTGTGCCACCCCTTGTTTTGTTGACTATTTCGGGTTCGGCGGGCTCCAGCTAGGCAGGGACGCCGGAGGTGGCCAGGAGGGCGAAACGGTCGCCAAGGCCGCAACCACCTGCGAACAGCCGGATTTACATGCGATTTACAAGCATTCGCGGGCAAAGAGGGGGTGGCACCCGGCACGGTACCCCTGCCACCCATTGATATCCTTGGAAATTTACAACTTTGGCGCCCGCAGAGGCCGCGAATTTGGCGTCATCAGCGCCGTCGGCGGCGCAATCAGACCTGTCGCGCCCACCGTTTTGCCCGTCGCGAGACAGGCCCAGCGCCGAAATTCCAGCAAAACAAGGGGTGGCACAATTCCGGCGGGGTTTCCGCCACTCTCTGCCTCCCCGCCACCCGGGTCTCCATGCTTGCCTTGATGTCCAGGCGAATCCACGCCTCATGTCGGACGCAAGCAGGACCCAACTCATGCCAGACCGCATCAAGCTGACCGAGAAAGTGCTCCGCGAGGCCACGTCCGTCCCTGGGCGGGATTACCAGATCTTCGACACCGACCTGCGCGGCTTCGCCGTCTGCATCTACCGCGGCGGTGGCAGGGCCTTCACGCTCGACTACCGCCATGCCGGGCGTCAGCGCCGAATGACCTTCGGCCGATGGCCGGACTGGTCGGTGGCGGCCGCGCGCGAGCGGGCGAAGGAGTTGCGCCGCGAGATCGACGCCGGCGCCGACCCCTTGGCCCAGCGCGAGGCGATGCGCGAGGTGCCCCGCATTGCCGATCTGATCGAGCGCTACTGCGCCCAGCATCTCCCGAAACTGTCCGATCGGAATGCGGCCGACCAGCGGTCTGTGCTGGCCAAGATGGTCGCGCCGGTCTGGGGCCGCAAGCTGGTGACGGATATCACAACGACCGATGTCGACGCGCTTCTGACCAGGGTGGCAGAGGGCCGGGCCCGGCCGCACAAGGAAAAGCCCCGGAACCGGGCGCGCAAGCTTCAGGGGGCGAAGCCCACGCCGGTGCGCGCCAACCGCGTCGGGGAAATCCTGCGCAAGATGTTCACGCTGGCGGTCGAATGGGGCTGGTGCGAGGACAACCCCGCCCAGCGCTTCCACCGCCGCGTTGAGACGCCACGCGAGCGGTTCCTGTCCAAGGCGGAAATCACCAGCTTGGGCGCCGCACTGGATGCGGCGG
>CAYGRI010000402.1:0-4412 GCA_964352155.1 uncultured Maritimibacter sp.
CATGCATCAGCGGGCCGCCCTGAAGGCCGGGGAAGACGGCGGAGTTGAACTTCTTGGCCAGCGCCTCGTCATTCGTCAGGATCAGGCCGCCGCGCGGGCCGCGCAGGGATTTGTGGGTGGTCGAGGTGACCACATGGGCGTGGAGCATCGGCGAGGCATGGGCGCCGCCCGCCACCAGACCGGCGATATGGGCCATGTCCACATGCAGATAGGCGCCAATCTCGTCCGCGATGGCGCGGAAGGCGGCCCAATCCCAGCTGCGCGAATAGGCGGTGCCGCCAGCGATGATCAGCTTGGGCTTGTGCTCCAGCGCCTTGGCGCGGATCGCGTCCATGTCCAGCTGGTGATCGCTTTCGCGCACGCCGTAGGAGACGACGTTGAACCATTTGCCCGACATGTTGACCGGCGAGCCATGGGTCAGGTGGCCGCCCGAGTTCAGGTCCAGCCCCATGAACGTATCGCCCGGCTGAAGCAGCGCCAGAAACACGGCCTGGTTCATCTGGCTGCCGGAATTCGGCTGAACGTTGGCGAAGGCCGCGCCGAACAGCTCTTTGGCGCGCTCGATGGCCAGGGTCTCGGCCACGTCGACATATTGGCAGCCGCCGTAGTAACGCTTGCCCGGGTAGCCCTCGGCATATTTGTTGGTCATGATCGAGCCCTGCGCCTGCAACACGGCGAGGGAGACGATGTTTTCCGATGCGATCAGCTCAATCTCTTCGCGCTGGCGGCCGAGTTCGTCGGTGACGGAGCCGAAGATTTCCGGGTCGCTTTCGGCCAGGGACTGGGTGAAGAAACCGGTTTCCCGGTGGGGCGCGTTCATGGGGCAGACTCCTGATGCAAAGGCTTGGCGGGTCGATACACGAAATAGACCCTGTCTTGAAGAGGTCTAAGCGACGCGGTGTGGGCGGGTTGCGTCAGCCGAGGTTTCGCTTGTGTTTTCGGATGCCGGTTGCAATCTGGCGCCCGGAGGATCCCGATGACCCGCATTGCCTTTGTTGCCAGCGAGGCTGACCCCGCGCTTGAGGCGCTGGACAATCTGACGAAGCGCTACGGCGGTGTCACCTTGGAGGAGTCCGAGGTCATCGTGGCGCTGGGCGGCGATGGTTTCATGCTGCAGACGCTGCATGCCACGATGCATCTGGATGTACCGGTCTACGGGATGAACCGGGGGACGGTGGGCTTCTTGATGAATGCCTACGACCCGGATCTGCTGGACCAGCGCATCGACGCGGCGGAGGAGACAGTGATTCATCCGCTGCAGATGCGAGCGGAAAGCGTGGGCGGTCGGGTCCAGGAAGAGCTTGCGATCAACGAAGTCTCGCTGCTGCGGGCGGGGCCGCAGGCGGCGAAGCTGAAGATCACCGTGGACGGGCGCGTGCGGATGGCGGAACTGGTCTGCGACGGGGCGTTGGTGTCGACGCCTGCGGGTTCGACGGCCTACAATTACTCGGCGCATGGGCCGATCCTGCCGATCGGGTCCGATGTGTTGGCCCTGACGGCGATTGCGCCCTTCCGGCCCCGGCGCTGGCGCGGGGCCCTGTTGCCGATGACGGCGCATGTGCGGTTCGATGTTCTGGAGCCGGAAAAGCGCCCGGTGATGGCGGATGCGGACAGCCGCCAGGTGGAGCGGGTGACGGCGGTCGAGATCCGCTCTGAGCCCGGTGTGCGTCACCGGCTGCTGTTCGATCCTGGCCACGGGCTGGAGGAACGGCTGATCCAGGAGCAGTTCGTCTGAGCCGACCGAGCCATCCGCTGCCAAAAGGCGCGCTACAGCGCACGCCTGTTCCGGCGGGCCGAGAGATGTCGTGTCTTGGAGAGGGCGGGGATGAGGCCGGTGTTGCCTGACGCGTGATGTTGAAGGGGCTTCTGGCTCACCAAAGCAGGGCTTCGGGGGACGCGGGGTGTCAGTTTTGCGACAGGAGCCGGGTGAAAAGGATCAGGTCGGGGCGGTATTCGAAATGCATCCCGTCGAAGTGGTGCCATTTGCCGCCCCAGATGAAGCCGTAGCGTTCCATGATCTGCACGAGCTCCGGCGGGAATGTGTTGTTGAATTCCTGCGCCTGGCCGGGGGCGGCGCCGGACCATCGCCAGTAGCCGCCGAGCTGGCTGTTGAAATCCACCGCGATGCCGAAGCTGTGCGAGGACAGGCGGTTGGTGCCCGAGATCACGCGCCAGTTGAAGCTGCCGCCGATGCTGTCGAAATAGCGGTCCATCGCCGGACCCAGTGCCGCGATGTCGGTCAGGGCGGCTTGTAACTGGGCGTGGACGCAGTGGCGGCTGGTCACCTGGAAGTCGGCGCGCTGGTTGCCGCGGCGGTAGGACACGCGCTGCAGCGAGGCCCGCGCGGCGGCGTCCGTCTCGAACCAGAGCGCGCGGAACAGCGCCTCGTTGCGGACCCGGCCGGGGTCGTTCCAGGGGGTGCGGCGCTGGGTCAGGTCGAACGCCAGGGGATAGGTGTAGACGAACATGTCGCCGATGGTGGCGCCGTTCAGCCGGTCGGCGGGGGCGACGTCGCGGTCGCCGCGGTAGGGGACCGACTTGCCCTCGGCGGTGGTGAAGCGGCCGGCCGGGCGGTCGAGATCCGTGCCGGGGTAGGCCGTTTCGAGCGCGGTTTCCATCAGCTCGCCCCGGGGCAGCGGCAGGGCCAGCCAGTCGACCGCCGTGCAGGCCGCCGCCGCCACGGGCGCCAGCGACAAGCAGAGGGCGGCGATCATCGACCGCAGCCCGGTCAGGCGGCGCGCGCGCGCGAACATCCTTAGTAGGCCGTGACCGAGATGTACCGGCCGACGCCGCCACTGCCGTATATATCGACGCGGATCGAAACCTCGTTGTTGACGATGTAATTGGCGGTTCCGGGATCGATCTGGCCATTCAGCAGCATGCGTTCCGCCGCCGCCCGATTCTCGATCGACGAAAAGAAAGAATCCCAGTCGTCGCCCGGGTCGCGCAGGCCGAAGCGATGATAATTGGCGCGGTCCTGGCGGATGATCTGCCAGGCGGCCGTCAGCCGGACCCCGTTGGAATTGTAGTGATCGCGGGACGACAGAAAGGTGGTGTAGCTTTCCAGCAATTGCTGGGCCTGCGCCGCCACAGGCAGCGACAGGGCAAGACCGGCGGCGAGAATGAAGGCGCGCATTTGAAAGCTCCGTATTGGATGCAGAAAAGAGAATATGTTAGAGTGTCATGGGCGGAGGGTGATCGAGTCAAGTGCCATCCCGCGCGGTGCAAGCGGACCTTGGACCTTTTTTGATTGAACCCGGTGTGGCGCCTTTGCGACCAATAAGAACAAAGTCGCGGAAACCGTTGAAACAGCTTGCGTTAAGGGCCTTGGGCTTTCTATGCGCAGAGGCTGTGGGCGCTTGCTGTCGGGCCACGATCACGGCCTCCCGCCATGCGGGGACCGATTCGCACGGATGGGGGTATAAGCTATGAAGATGCGATCGCCGGTCCAAGAGGAAAGCTGGCCCGGCGTGGCCGTTCCCGGACGCTCTGCCGCGACCAGCCCGTATTCCCTGGACAAACTCCTGTCAGCGCATTCCGGAATTCGTCGGCTGAAGACGCTGCGTGGGCTCAGCAGCACCCAGCGGTCCGATCTGGTGGCGCAGATGATGCAGGATTGCCCGACACCGGCCTGGCCCGATGGCTTTCATGTGCCGCTGGCGCCGCTGACACTTCTGATCACCGAAACGCAATTGCCCCGTGACCGCGCGACGCCGCCGGGCGGGGCGGAGGTGCCTCCGGTCTGGGGCCGCGCCGATGTTGGCGGGTATCGTGAGCGTTTGCGGCTGCTGGCGGATGCGCTTGTGCCCGCGCCGCCGGATATGGGGTTCGAGGATCGGCTGGCCCTGGCTGGACTGCTGGATCTGTCGCAACTGCCCAAGGATGCGCTGGAATGGGCCGCGACCGTCGTCATCCGGCATCTGCGGCCAGAGCTGATCCTGCTGTTCAATCTGGACGCCCCCGCCACCGACCGGGTGACCTCGGCGCTGGCGGCGTCCTGTCCGGTGCTTGCCTCGGCCTGGCCAGAGGCGCTGGAGCTATATGTCGAGCCGGCAGGCCAGCTGGAAGGCTGGAGCCTGCGCGGCAAGGGCGGGCCGTCGGTGGCGGTGATCCCGACACTGCCGGTGTCCCCCGATGAAATGCCCGACACCCGGTTCTGGTACTGGGAAGTCTGCACACTTGTGGGCGGCGATATCCGGCGCGCCTTCCGCAGTTGATCCGGCGCGGGGGAGGGGCGGCATAGCCCGACGCGCCTTTGCGCCGGGGCACGGGGCCCCGGGACCGAAGCGTTCACCACATATCCAGGCCGTCAGACCGCCTTTTCCAGCGGATAACCCAGGGTTTGCAGCGCCGCCTTTATCTCGTCCAGAATGGCCGGATCGTCGATCGTGGCGGGCATTTTCCAGTCGCTC
>CAYGRI010000403.1:0-4397 GCA_964352155.1 uncultured Maritimibacter sp.
GTGTAGATGTCGGCACAGTCAAAGGTGGTGATGCCGGCGTCGACGAAGGCTTCCATGTCACGGACGGCTTCGTCGCGGTCCACCGCGCCATGATCGCCCGCCAATTGCCAGCCGCCACGGATCACCCGCGAAATCCGGTGCCCGGGCCGCAGCTCTGTCGTTTGCACTGGCGTCATGCGCTGCCATCCTGCCAATAGGGGGTCGCACGCTGATCCGGCAAGCCCGTCGTCTCGGCATGGCCAAAGCGCCGCTTGCCCTCGCGCACGATCCGGAACCGCCCACCGCAATGGGGATCGGGGCAGGCAATCTCGGCATCCGTGGACATCCAGTCGTTGGGGTCGGTCATCCGCTGCTTGGCAGGAAGCAACGGCAGCAACGCTGCAAGCGCATAGGCCGACACCCGGCTTTCAGCGTCGAAGATCAGCGTCTCGCCCTGCATTCGAAACGACTCTCCCTCCACATGGCGGCAGACAGGCGTGCGGCCATCCAGAACCGTCTCGATCCGCAGATCGTATAGCCAGAATCCATCGTCTCGCTCAGCCTCGGCCATCCCACACCCCGCTGTGATATTTGATATTGGGTATCAGATATTTTCGTTGTCAAGCATATTCGCGCCCCCTAGAACGGGGATTGCAGCAATGCATGGAGAAGAGGCATGACCCAGCCGCGTCTGGCCCGGATCGACCAGTCGAAACTGCGCGAGACGGTCTATGATGCGCTCAAACAGGCCTTTACCCGCGGCGAATTCGCGCCCGGCGATGTGCTGAGCCTGCGGGACCTGGCCGAGCAGCTTGGCTGTTCTATGACTCCGGTGCGCGAGGCAGTGCGGCGGCTGGTGGCCGAAGGGGCGCTGATTGACACGCCCAGCCGCACCCTGATGGTCCCGCCCTTCGACATGCGGCGGATGCGCGATCTGAAGCGGGCTCGCCTGGCGCTGGAGGCTTTGGTGCTGGATCAGGCGATGGATGCGGCGACGCCCGACAATATCGCTGCGCTGGAACAGATCATCGCGCCTTCGGCCAAGTCCGCCGCCGGGCCGGATCTGGAACAGAACTATGCCTTTCACTTCGCATTGTACCGGATCGGCGGGTCCGATGTGCTGCTGCCGCTGATAGAGGCGCTGTGGATGCAATATGGCGCCTATCTCAACCTCATCATCCGCGAGGAAGCCGCCGTGCGGCTGGAAGAGCATCGCCACCACCACGAGATCATCGCCGCCCTGAAATCCGGCGACCGCGCCGCCGCAAGCGCCGCCCTGACCACCGACATAGAGCGCAGCTTCAACGTGCTCCTGCCCCATCCCTAGGAGATCCGCCCATGACCTTTTCCGCATCACGGCCCGAACGCATTGCGTTGGGCCAACTCGACATCGCCCGCACGCTTGTCGGCCTGTGGCAGGTCGCGGATATCGAAAAGGACGGCGCCACGATCGACCCCGACACCGGCGCCGATCATCTGGCGGCCTATGCGGCGGCCGGGTTCGACACCTTCGACATGGCCGATCACTACGGCTCGTCCGAGATCATCGCCGGACGCTTGCTGGCCCGCAACAAGGGCGCGGGCCGGCCGCTGGCCTTCACCAAATGGTGCCCACCCCCCGGACCGATGACGCTGGATGTGGTGCGCGCCGGGGTGCAGGAGCGGCTGGACCGGCTGGGCGTCAACGCGGTCGACCTGCTGCAATTTCATTGGTGGAGCTTTGAGCACCCCGCCTGGCTGGAGGCGCTGCACCACATGGCCGCCCTGCGCGAAGAGGGGCTGATCCGCGAAATCGGCGTGACCAATTTCGATGCTGGCCACCTGCGCCTTGCCCTGTCCGACGGCATTCCGCTGGTCAGCAACCAGGTGTCATTCTCGCTGGTGGATCGTCGGGCGGCGGGGCCGTTGGCCGCGCTCTGCCGCGAGACGGGCGTGCGGCTGTTCGCCTATGGCACCCTGTGCGGCGGCTTTCTGTCGGATCGCTGGGTCGGCGCCGACGATCCCACCGAGATCGACGATTGGTCCAAGATGAAATACCGCCGCTTCATCGAAACCATCGGCGGATGGGAGGCGTTCCAGGGCATCCTGCGCGCCGCCCGCAAGGTGGCGGACAAGCATGACGTCTCGCTGTCGAATGTCGCCACCCGCTGGGTGCTGGATCAAGACGGTGTCGCCGCCACGATCATCGGCGCGCGGCTGGGCGAATCCCAGCATATGGCCGACAATGCGCGGCTGTTCTCGTTCCGGCTCGACGACGATGACCGCGCCGGGCTGGAGGCGGCCTTTGCCAACACAACCCCGGTGCACGGCGATTGCGGCGACGAATACCGCAAGCCGCCGTTCCTGACCGCCTCGGGCGACCTGTCGCATCATCTCGACACAATCCCCCATGCGGTCGCGGCCATTCCTGCGGCCCGGTCTGGCGGCTTTTGCGTCCTGTCCGGGTCGGAATGGGAGGACATCGCCGGATATGCGCGCGCCCAGCGCATTGGCGAGCGGGTGCTGGTGTCGGGCACCACGGCGACCGAGGGGGCCGACCGCATGGTCGCCCCAGGCGACGCGGGCGCGCAGGCGACCTATGTGCTCGACAAGATCCTGGCCGCGCTTGGCGCGTTGGGCGCGCGGGCCGAGGACGTTGTGCGCACCCGCATCTATATCACGGACGAGGCGGATGCACTGGCGGTGTCGCGCGCCCACGGGCGCATCTTTGGAACGATCAAACCAGCCAATTCGATGGTGGTCGTGACCGGTCTGATCGGTGGCTACAAGGTCGAGATCGAAGCCGAGGCGATGATCCGCCCCGCCTAGTGACGGATCAGCGCAACAGGCCCAGCGCCTTGCGCAGCGCCGCAATGTGATGCGGCACGGCGGGGTGGCCGGTCTCGCTGCCCCGTTGCAGGCTCCAGTAGTTTTGATGCGTAAAGAGCCGCCGCCAATGGCCGCGTGCCCGGCGGCCCCGCGCGTCCAGCGCGGGCAGCACCGGAATATCCCGGATCCCCCGGACGATCCGGCGGCCCGCGCGCATCCCGAAAGACCTTGACACCGGGCCCGACACGATGTCGCCCGTCAGCAGAAAGCGTTCGTCGGAATACAGGTTGGTCCACCGCATGACCGCGAACATCGCGGCGTGATGTAGCCGGCGCGGATCTTCGGGCTGGCGGTCGCGGGCATGGTTCGGGTCGTAGGAAAAATGCGACAGCTTGGTCACGCCATCGTATTCCATAACCGGCGGGCAGGTCGGCAACAGACGCGCATTCTGCCGGGCGCACAGATCCTCGGGACTGTCCGCGATCAGGAATTCCGCATGCGCCAGAGGGGACCCGAGCGTGATGAAATCGGTGATGTTCCAAGGGCTTCCCTGCGCCCGCATCTCTGCCAGCGCGGCAGATTGCGCGGCCTGGAACGCATCCAGATCCAGCGGTTCGGGGGCCCCGCCGCCCGCGGTCGTCAGCCCGGCGGCCCGGCGCACCATATCCTCCAACGCGTGGCGGGCGGGCTGGGGCGCGGCCTCGGCCAGCCGCGTGTTATGCCGCGCATAAAGCATCGTCAGCACGTCATAGGCCACCATCGCCCCCAGCGAATGCGCCACCACGACGATCCGGTCGTATTCGCCCGACATCATCAGACCGTCCAGCAATTCCAGCCCCTTTGCGCGAATCGCCTGCCGCCGCTCCACATTCGGGGGTCGGGCCATCACATAGCGCGCCACGTCCCCGATGCGTTTGAGCACCACGTTCGACATAAACACCGCGACCGACAGGCCCAGCCCCCAGCCCCCGAGAACCCGCCAAACCGACTCCGGCTTGTCCTGTGAGGGGTGCATCCCAAGGACAAGCCCCGCCACCAGAACGGCGGCCGCGACCCACAGCGTCACCCAGGCGTGCAACAGCCGCCGGGGCACCCGCCGCAGCGGATTGCGCCACAGCAGATCCACCAGCCAAGCGCGCACATGTTCCAGTGTCGTGCCGCTCATCAGATGGGCCCAGTAGAATTCGTAGAAATCAGTGTAATTGCCGTTGCGGTCCGCCTCTGTCGTGATCCGCCGCAACTCGGTGGAGCTGTTGCGCGGGTCCGGCTTTGACCAGGACGCATTCTCGACCCGCGGCTTGCCGGTCCGGGGATCGGGCCTGCGCCGCGAGACCAGAGTCTCATCCGTCGTCCAGACGGCGCGGACAAAGGAATTCAGCGTCTGCATCGGGATCTGCTCTCCCATCCCGTGCAGAATAACAACGGCTTGCCGGGTCACGATGGCCCCCTTCGCGATGGCGGGGACCGGGCGGGCGGCCCCGGTGGCGGGAACCGGCAGTGATACTACGCCGCCCGGGGCGTTGCGCGCGCGCAGGGGCAACTATGGCGCGTCTTGCAGGCGCCCGACTTGGCCCCGGACCCCTTCCCAGAGGCCACCCCAGACGCGCCAT
>CAYGRI010000404.1:0-4394 GCA_964352155.1 uncultured Maritimibacter sp.
ACCTGCAGGAATTCCCCGAAAGCCCGCCCCCCGGGCTGGTCACGATCCCGGCCGATCCGTCGGCGCCGGCGGGTTATGACACGATGTCGGGCTATCGCAGCGCCGGCGACCGCGCGATTCGGATCGACATGCTGGAGCGTCTGGCCGACATGCTGCGCGCCGAGGACAGCCGCAGCGGGTTTGAGGCGAAGGCGGATATGCTGTCGATCACCGGCATGACCCTGGAACAATTTGCCGCACTGATGGAAGGGCTGGGCTACAAGGCCGAACGTGGCGAGCGCGCCAAAGTGAAGACTCCGGTCGAGGCTCCGCCCCCCGACAGCGCGGCCACGCCTGCGGAAGACACGGCGGCGGAGGCCACGCCAAGCGAGGCCGACGCAGCCGTGGGTGCAGAGCCTGCGCCCGAAGAAAAAGCCGCGCCTGCGGAAGTTGAGGTTTACTTCACCTTCACCTGGGGCGGGTTCGCCAAGCGCCCGAACAACCGCCCCCCCAAGGCAAAGGGAAAGCCCCGCCCGAAACCGCAGAAAGGCAAGCGTCCGCCCAAGGATGCGCCGCAAACGCGCAGTTTCGAGGCACGCCCGCCCAAGAAAGACAAGATCGACCCCGACAATCCCTTCGCCGCCGCGCTGATGGGCTTGAAGGACAAGACCTGACTTGAGCGAAGCGGCGGAACGAATCCGACTGGACAAATGGCTGTGGTACGCGCGGTTCTTCAAGACGCGCAGCCTCGCCGCCAAGGTTGTGACCGCCGGACAAGTGCGCGTGAATGCGGAAAAGACAGCGAAATCAGCGCATTCCATCGGGCCCGGCGACACACTCACCTTTCCCCAGGGCGATCGGATCCGCGTCGTCAAACTGGTGCAGACTGGTACGCGGCGCGGACCGGCGGCCGAAGCGCAGGCGCTTTATGAAGATCTGACACCGCCCAACCAGCCGCGCGCGACCAGCGGCGGGGAACGCCCCACGAAACGGGACCGGCGGGCGATCGATTCCTTCCGGAGCGGTTGACAATCAAGGCTCTGTGAACGGGCGAACGGCTTGAATGATCCGCCCGGCTGGAATACCCCTTTTTTCGGACGCCAAAAGCAGGACGCACGATGACCTATATCGTCAACGACAATTGTATTAACTGCAAATACACCGACTGTGTGGAAGTGTGCCCCGTCGACTGTTTTTACGAGGGGGAGAACATGCTGGTGATCCATCCCGACGAATGCATCGACTGCGGCGTCTGCGAACCGGAATGCCCGGCCGAGGCGATCCTGCCCGACACTGAACCCGACACGGAAAAGTGGGTGGAGTTCAACCGTAAATACTCTGTGCTCTGGCCGGTGATCGTGACAAAGAAAGATCCCCATCCAGACGCCGAGAAACACGATGGCGAAGACGGCAAACTGGAGAAGTACTTTTCCGAAGCTGCCGGCGAAGGCGGCTAAGGGGCGAATCGGCGGCAATCTGACGTGATCCCATCAGGCCGACCACGCAAATGTCACTTGTCAAGCCCCTGAATTCAGGGGTTTTTCGGGTATAGGGCCTCGTCATCAATTTGATTTTTGCAGAAAATCTGTTATGATGACAAAGCAATGACACTG
The DNA here is from genome assembly GCA_964352155.1 of uncultured Maritimibacter sp. Taxonomy (GTDB): domain Bacteria; phylum Pseudomonadota; class Alphaproteobacteria; order Rhodobacterales; family Rhodobacteraceae; genus Psychromarinibacter. Next base: position 1,593 of record CAYGRI010000404.1, read on the forward strand.
GGATACCCGCAACCACCCGCAGGAATTGGTTCCTGAGGCTGGTTGTTTTGGCGCCTGTTTCTGGTTGCTCCGGGGGGAACAACTGGCGTCTGGATCCCAAGGAATGTGACCGTTGGGTCTTTTGGAAGGACGCTGCATGACAAAGACAAGAAGAATGGAATTTCGGCCGAACGAGTATGTGGTTTACCCAGCCCATGGTGTCGGACAGATCATCTCGATCGAGGAACAGGAAATCGCCGGCATCAAGCTGGAATTGTTCGTGATTTCTTTCGAGAAAGATAAGATGACCCTGCGCGTTCCCACGCACAAGGCGACCGAGGTCGGAATGCGGTCCCTGTCGACCCCTGACATCGTGTCTCAGGCGATGAAAACACTCAAGGGTAAAGCAAAGGTCAAGCGCGCGATGTGGTCGCGCCGCGCCCAGGAGTATGAGCAAAAGATCAATTCCGGCGATCTGATTGCCATCGCCGAGGTGGTCCGCGATCTGCATCGCACCGACGATCAGCGCGAGCAAAGCTACTCTGAACGGCAGCTGTACGAAGCCGCGCTGGAGCGGTTGACGCGCGAAGTGGCGGCGGTGTCCGGCTCTGACGAGGTGTCAGCGCAAAAGCAGGTCGGCGATGTCCTGGTTGGGCGCGCAGCCTGATCAAGCCGACGGGGACGTCTTGTAAAACCGCTGCCTTCGGGCGGCGGTTTTTTTGTGGAGATGCGCCGGCCCGGTCGCCCGCACGTCAGACCAGGCTGGAAAAGACCGCAAGCGCCGCAATCTCGGAGACCTGCTGGACCGCGCCCAGCACATCCCCGGTCTGTCCCTTGATCTTGGCGCGCGCGACCAATGCGGACCCCGCTGCGACGACAGCGAGCACGCAGCCGACCGCCAGCCCCGGCGCCCCGACGAGCCAAACCCCAAGACCCACGCCGCACAGAACGGCCGCTGCGGCGGTCGCTGCGCCTGGCCGCCCCACATGTCGGCCAAGCCCGTCGCTGCGCGCAAACGGCATGGCCCACATAACCACGGCCATCGGGGCGCGCGACATCGCCGCCGCTGCCACCACCGGCCAGAAAACCTCGGCCGCAAGAAGGGTCGTTAACGCGGCCCAACGCAGCCCCAGCGACAGCACAAGGGCGATCACGCCATAGCTGCCAATGCGGCTGTCACGCATGATCTCGAGACGCCGCGCGGGATCAAACCCGCCCCAGAACCCGTCCGCGACATCGGCCAACCCGTCTTCATGCAGCCCGCCTGTCACGATGGTCGCAACCGCCAGAGCCGCCCCGGCCGCCACAGCCGGTGGCAGCGACAGCCATATCGCCAGCCACGCCGCCCCGGCGCTCAACCCACCGACGCAAAGCCCGGCGATGGGCCAGGCCCAGGCCGCCCGGGCGCCTCGTTCGGCCACCACTAAGGGTACCGGCACCCGCGTCAACAGGACCAAAGCCACCGCGATGTCCCCCAAGCGCAGGAAGCGCGTGTCGCCCGTCGACATTTTTTGCGTTCCATCTGTTGCCAATCGCCAAGCCCCGATAGAGACAAAGCGGACACTGCGCAACGAGAGACCGGAATGCCACCCAAAGACTTGCCCGCCCTCCACCAGACGCTTCAGGCCCTGACGCAGGCGGATGCCGACGCCCAGAACGCAGCGGCTGACCGCAACACCCAATTGACCAAGCCCCCCGGCGCTCTGGGTCGGCTGGAAGAGCTGGCGCTTTGGTATGCGGGCTGGCGCGGCGACGCGCGTCCCCGGATTGAACATCCTCAAGTCATTGTCTTTGCGGCCAATCACGGGATCGCCGCGCGCGGCGTGTCGGCCTTCCCCGCAGCGGTCACCGAACAGATGGTGGCGAATTTCCAGGCAGGGGGCGCCGCGATCAACCAGTTGGCCGCCTTTGCCGGGGCCAGAATGGATGTGCATGCGCTGACTCTCGACCAGCCCACCGCGGATTTTACCGTCAACGCAGCGATGCCCCCCGAGGAATTCCTGTCGGCTATCGCAACCGGCTGGGATGCGGTTGCCGCAGACACGGATCTGCTGGTCGTCGGAGAGATGGGCATCGGCAACACCACAACCGCCGCCGCCCTCGCCTGCGCCCTGTTTGGAGGAGCGCCCACCGACTGGGTCGGACGGGGCACGGGCGTCGATGATGCGGGGCTGCAACTTAAGGCGCAGGTCGTGGCAGAGGGGATCGCCCGGCATGCGGATGCGTTGTCCGACCCGATGGAGGCCCTGCGCTGCCTGGGCGGGCGGGAACTTGTCGCAATGGCGGGTGCGATCTTGGCGGCAAGGCAGCAACGCATTCCGGTCATTCTGGACGGCTTCATCTGCACGGCCGCGGCCTCGGCCCTCGCCAAAACCGCGCCAGGCGCGCTGGATCATTGCGTCGCCGGGCATCTCTCAGCCGAAGGGGCGCATGGCCGGCTGCTGGAGGCGCTTGGCCTTAACCCATTGTTGTCGCTGGGAATGCGTTTGGGCGAAGGCTCCGGCGCCGCACTGGCCATGCAGGTTCTGAAAGGCGCCGTCGCCTGCCATTCCGGCATGGCCACCTTTGCCGAGGCGGGCGTCTCGGACGGCTGACGGACGGGGCGCTTGCGCGGCCTACGGACACGACCCCTGGTGGTTTGCCGACTGGGTCATGCCGCTCGCATCAACGCTTTCCCGGCGGGTTCCGAGCAGGCTCGCCGGTGCTTTAACTTGGGCCGCGCACTGGGGCCCGGGAAAAACGGACGGCCCGCGGAGCAGAGCTGACCGCCTAAAGCGCCCGGCTCAAAACCTGAATCGCGGGGATTCCCCTGAGTTCTGATCT
>CAYGRI010000405.1:0-4392 GCA_964352155.1 uncultured Maritimibacter sp.
CCCGCCAGCAGCGCATAGGCCAGCGATTGCGGGATCAGCATGATTGTCACGATCAGCGCTGCGATCATGTCGTTGGACAACGTCTGTCGCGTATAGCGGCGGCCCCAGTCGAGGATCGGCAGGTAGCGGGACAGATGGCTCATGGGTCATGTTTTCCAGTAAGTTCAGCGGGCAGGCGCACCCGCCCTGCCCGCAAGAGCCCGGCCCAAGGGACCGGATCGCAACGTGTCGGGTCGCGCCGGGCCGCGCCGCCTCGGGCCGGACAGCGCCTGGTCGGACCGCGCCGCGCCGTGTCGGACTGCGCCGCCTCGGGCCGGCCTATTCGGCCTTGACCACCAGCTTTTCGGGCTTGGCCATCCACTCCCGGCCGCGCAGCATCGCCTTCCAATAGATCGGCGGCAGCATCTTTTCCTTGAGGAACCATGCCGCGCGGGTGGGTTTCGTGCCGTCGATCAGCCAGGACGGAAAGGATGGCAGCAGCATGCCCCCATAGCCGAATTCCGCCAGCACGATCTTGCCCTTTTCCACCGTCAGCGGGCAAGAGCCATAGCCGTCATATTGCGCCACCGCCGACCGGCCCCGGATGTCGGCGACGATGTTGTCGGCCACCACCGGCGCCTGTTTGCGCGCGGCGGCCGCGGTCTTGGCGTTGGGCGCGTTCATCACGTCGCCCAGGCTCCAGATGTTGTCATAGGTCTTGTGGCGCAGCGTCGCCTGATCCACGTCGATCCACCCGGCGGCATCCGCCAGCGGCGACACCCGGATGAAATCCGGCGCCGTCTGCGGCGGGCAGACATGCATCATGTCGAAGTCCATCTCGACCCGGCGCAGCTCTGCCTCTGGGGCCTTGACCTCGAACACCGCCTTCTTGGCGGGGCCGTCAACCGACACCAGATTGTGGAAGAAGTTCAGCGTCGCATCGTATTTCCGGATGTAGCGTTCCAGCGCCGGGACGTAATCCTTGACCCCGAACAGCACCCCGCCCGCATTGTTGAAGCGGATGTCGATGTTCTTGAGCACGCCCTTGCGGAACCAGGCATCACCCGAGAGATACATCGCCTTTTGCGGCGCTCCGGCGCATTTGATCGGCATCGGCGGCTGGGTGAAGATCGCGACGCCCTCGCGCATCTGGCGCACCAGTTCCCAGGTATAGGGCGCAAGGTCGTAGCGGTAGTTCGAGGTCACGCCGTTGCGGCCCAGAGTTTCTTCCAGCCCCTCGACGGCAGCCCAATCCAGCTTCAGCCCCGGGCAAACCACCAGACGGTCATAGGTCACCACCCGGCAACCATCCAAGACGATGGCATTGTCCTTGGGTTCAAAGGCGGCGACGGCGGCCTTGATCCAGTGGACGCCCTTGGGGATCAGACTGCCCATCGTGCGGGCGGTGTCCTGCGGCGCAAAGATGCCGCCGCCGACCATCGTCCAGCCGGGCTGGTAATAATGGATGTCGGCGGGGTCGATCACCGCGATGTCCATCCCCGGCTTGCGGGATTTCAGGCTGGCGGCGACGGCAATGCCGCCTGCCCCGGCGCCCACGATCACCACGTCGAACTTGGCATCGCCCGTATCGGTGGGCGTCTTGCCGCCATTGGCGATCCGCCGGGCCACACCGTTCATGTCATAGCCCGCCGCCCTGGTCGCGGCGAGGATCTGTGGCAGCGGGCGGTGCTTGGCCTCGGCCAGCGACCACAGCGTCGCCGAACGCGTGCCGGTGCGGCAGAACGCCAGCACCGGGCCGGGCAGTTCGGTCAGCGCAGTGCCAAACGCCTCGGCGGTGGCATCGGTCACCGTTCCGGGGGTGACAGGCAGATAGCGGAATTCCAGCCCCTCCGCGGCCGCCGCGGCCTTGATCTCGGCATGGCCGGGCTGGTCGGGCCCTTCGGCATCGGGCCGGTTGCTGATGATCGACCGGAACCCGGCCTGTTTCAGCGCCGCCATGTCGGCCAGTTCAATCTGCGGACTGACCGACAGACCGTCGGTGATCTTGCGGATATCCATTGTCTCTCCTCCCTCGGACCGGCTCAGTTGCGGCCGAAATCGGCGGATGTGATCGCGCCATTGCCGTCCCGGTCGATCAACGCCAGCCAAGCTTTGGAATGCGCCATGAATTCGGCCTCTGTCACCGCGCCATCGCCGTCCGTGTCGTTGAACACCAGGGTCATCCCCTCGGCCGCGCGACCCATCGTGCCCGATCTTCCGTGGCCCGGCTCATTTTGCATGTCATTGGCGCGGGCCTCGTCGAACATGGCGTATTCCTCGGCATCCAGGACGCCGTTCTCATCCGCATCGAAGGTGTAGAATACATCGCCCCGGCGGGTTTCGACCTCGGACAGGGTCACGGCGCCGTCCGCGTCCAGATCCCAGTTCTCGATAAAGTGGTCACCAGGCGCGGCGAAAGCGGCAGAGGCCAGCAGGCCCGCCCCGACAAGGGTCAGGAAGAAACGTGTCATATCAGGTCTTTCGCTTTCTATAGGGCGTTCAGGGGCACTTTGAGCATCGGGTTGCCGTCCGGATCGGTCGGCACCTCGCCTGCGCGCATGTTCACCTGCAGCGAGGGGATGATCAGCTTGGGCATGTCCAGCGTCGCATCGCGTTCGGTGCGGAACCGGATGAAATCGTCGCGGGTCTTGCCGCCGCCCACATGGATGTTGCTGGCCTTTTCCTCGGCCACCGTGGTTTCCCAGGCGATCTCACGTCCGCCGGGCCCGTAGTCATGGCACATGAACAGCCGCGTGGCATCAGGCAGCGCCAGCACCTTTTGGATGCTGTCGTAAAGCTGCCCCGCGTCGCCACCGGGAAAATCGGCGCGGGCCGAGCCGCCGTCGGGCATGAACAGCGTGTCGCCCACAAAGGCCGCATCGCCCATCACATGCACCATGCAGGCCGGCGTATGACCCGGCGTGTAGATCGCGACCACGGGCATTTCGCCCACCATATAGGTGTCGCCCTCCTTGAACAGCGCATCGAACTGCGAGCCATCGCGCTGGAACTCGGTGCCTTCGTTGAACACTTTGCCGAAGGTCTCCTGCACCACAAGGATCTTGTCGCCCACCCCGATCTTGCCGCCCAGCTTTTGCTGGATATAGGGCGCGGCGCTCAGGTGATCGGCGTGGACGTGGGTCTCGATGATCCAGTCCAGCGTCAGGCCCCGCGCCTGTACTTCGGCGATCAGGGCATCGGCGTGATCATAGGTGATCCGCCCCGCCGCATAGTCGATGTCCATCACGCTGTCGACGATGGCGCAATGATCGCTGGCCGGGTCCTTGACGATATAGCTGATCGTGTTGGTGGCCGGGTCGAAATGCGCCGAGACGTCGGGTTTCAGGTCATGTCGTAGAGGATATGCCATCTGATTGCTCCTATCCGGACCTCAGCGGGTGCTGCAGGTCTTGATGCCGACGATGCTGTAGAGCGGGCAGTTGCCCACCACCGAGGTCACCGTGAACACCACGGCGATGGCGATGAACAGCCAGTGCAGGATCCCCGCGCCAGCAAAGCCCGTGCCAAAGGCCAGCCCCAGCAGCACAACCGCAATCGCAATCCGGGCGCCCCGGTCGATCGTTCCCATATTCTTTGTCATCTTCGACTCCCCTGGTTGAAGGTTCCCCGCCTTGTGACACAGAGGAGTCGCGCCCGACGGTGACTTCGTCACCAATCAGCGGCGGAATGTGTCAGACGCTCCAACCCGGCGCGCCCGACCAGCCGAACCTCGCCGCGCGATTGCTCCACCCAGCCGCGGCGGTGGAACTCTGCCAGGGTGCGGGAAATCACCTCGCGCGCGGTGCCAAGCTCTGTCCCCAGCATCTGATGCGTGGCGTGGACGACGCCGTCCTTGTCCGCCAGTTCCAGCAGGCGCCCCGCCAGCCGCACATCCATGCGCTGAAACACGATCTGGTCGATCAGGGTGAACAGATCCGTGATCCGCCGCGAATAGGCCCGGAAGATGAAATTGCGAAACACCGGCGAGCGCCCGGCCATGTCGTCAAAGGTCTCGCGCGGGATCGCCACCGCGCGCACATCGGTTTCGGCAGCCCCGTCGGCGGAGTAATCCTCGAACGCCAGCATGCAGGCGGTGGTCAGAACGCAGCTTTCCCCGGCATGGACACGGTACAGGAACACTTCGCGCCCGGTGTCGGATTTCTGCGTCACCCGCACCGTGCCGTCCAACAGCAGCAGCAGATTGTCCGCCGATTGCCCCGGCTCGAAAATCTGGGTGCCCGCCGGGACAGAGACGACGGCGCTTCCGGCCACCAGCTCCGTCCGCAGATCGCGGGGGAGGCGTTTCAACCCCTCGAACCGCTCGATCCAATCGCCATTCCGTTCGCGCATCCCTGCCTCCCCTGCGTGCCGCCCCCACCCGGACGGGACCAGGCCATAGCAGCGCCGCCTGCC
>CAYGRI010000406.1:0-4380 GCA_964352155.1 uncultured Maritimibacter sp.
GACCATTCCTGAAGGCCGTCACCCTGAAAAGGCCCACCGTCCCGATCAGGCCCAGCCGAAGAAACCTGACTGGATCCGGGTCAAGGCCTCGGTCAGCCAAGGGTTTAAAGACACCCAGAAAATCATGAAAGACAATAATCTGGTCACGGTTTGCCAAGAAGCGGGCTGTCCCAATATTGGCGAGTGCTGGTCTCAAGGCCACGCGACCATGATGATTATGGGCGATATCTGCACGCGCGGCTGTACGTTTTGCAATGTTGCGACCGGCAAGCCAAATGCGCTCGATGTGTTCGAGCCAGGGCGCGTGGCGGATGCGGTCAAGAAGCTCGGGCTCAACCATGTTGTAATAACGTCGGTTGACAGGGATGACGTCGAGGATGGCGGGGCCGAGCATTTCGCCCAAACCATCCGCGCGATCCGCAAGCAATCGCCGGGCACAACCATCGAGATTTTGACGCCAGACTTTCTGAAATGTGCGCCAGAAGTCCTTGAGGTCGTAGTGAAATCGAGGCCGGACGTGTTCAATCACAATCTGGAAACGGTGCCCGGCCTTTATCCCGAGGTGCGCCCCGGCGCGCGCTATTTCCATTCCTTGCGGCTGTTGCAGCGGGTCAAGGAGCTGGACCCGTCGATGTTCACCAAATCGGGCATCATGGTCGGTCTCGGCGAGGAACGCCAAGCGGTGTTGCAGGTGATGGACGACATGCGGGCCGCCGATGTGGATTTCCTGACCATCGGGCAATATCTGCAGCCTTCGCCCAAGCACCATGCGGTGGACCGCTTCGTCACGCCCGAGGAATTCGCAGGCTATGAGACGGCGGCCTTCGGGAAGGGCTTTCTGATGGTCTCCGCCACGCCTCTGACCCGGTCGAGCTATCACGCAGGCGACGATTTCGCGCGGATGAAAGCCTCGCGCGAGGCAAAGCTGGGCCGCGGTTAAGCCGCGGCCGGGCTGACTGGCGAACAGATCGGGCTTTCGCCGGGCGGGATCCGAGCAGCCCCTGACCTTCTGCGGGGCTGCATTCCGGGCATGGCGCGTTTGGGAGCAGAACTTGCCCGAAAGCGGCCAGACAAGGCACGGCTTGCTACCCGTTGGCGCGGGCGTGAAAGATGAAGCCCAGGAAGTTCAGCAGGATCTGGGCGGCCAGAATCGACGTGGACCCGGTCGGATCGTAATCCGGCGCGACCTCCACCAGATCCATCCCGATGATGTCATGGGCGCGGGCGACGCCCTGGAGCAGTTCGAGCACTTCGTAGTACAGGAAGCCGCCGTGGCTCGGCGTGCCCGTCCCCGGCGCGATCGAGGGGCAGAAAGCGTCGATGTCGATGGTCACATAGAGCCGGGCGCCCGCTGGAATGGCCGCAAGCACCTGCGCCAGTCCCATCTGCCGGACCTGCCGGACGGACAGGATCGTGGACCCCATGGACCGCGCATCCGCATAGCCTTCGCGCGCGGTGGAGGAAACGTTGCGGATCCCCAGTTGGGTCAACCCGGTGACATAGGGCTTTTCGGCGGCGCGGCGCATCGGGTTGCCATGCCCGTTGCGCACCCCATGCCGAACATCGACGAAATCCAGATGAGCGTCGATCTGCAATACATGGAAATCGCCCTGCTTTTCGAAGGCCTCGATGCAGGGTATATTGATCGAGTGATCGCCCCCGATCACCACCGGTAGGGCGCCCGCCGCCAAAATAGCGGCCACGCCGTCGCGGATATTGGCATGGCTTTGCGCCGTGTCCGTGTGGACGATATCGGCATCGCCGATATCCACGATCCGCACGTCCTCGCCCAGATAGGTGGCGTCATCCTCATGGTCATAGGCGCCGGCATGACCGAAGGAAAACAGGGTAGAGGCATCGCGCACCCCGCGCGGGCCAAAGCGGGCGCCCGCGCGCCATTGCGTCCCCGCATCGAACGGCGCCCCAAGGATCGCGGCATCGGCAGAGATCCGGGACCAATCCTCCACATACGGGCGTTTGCCGAAGGTTGTGATCCCCACGAAGGGCAGGTTCAGCCGCCCGCTTTCATATCCATGTGCGCTCATGCTGTCAGGTTTGCTGCAATCGCGGGCGGGCGCAACCGTAAGATCGCCGGGCAGGCGCCACGCTTGCGGAGCGGCGCCGAGTAAGAGATAGCTGGGCAACGGATGCGCAGGGAGAGGTCCCATGGTCTACACCCCCAGATTGCCGATGTGGCGCAACACGCCACCGGCGTTGTTTCCGCCGCTTCTGGGTCTCTTCGGGCTGGGCCTCGCCTGGCGGCGCGGCGGAGACGTCTATGGACTAACCTCGGCGCCCGGCGATCTGATCCTGGGGGCAGTCAGTCTGGTTTATGTATTTGTGTTGGTGTCTTATGGCGCAAAGCTGATCCATAGGCCGGGGGCGCTGCGCGACGATTTTCGGGTGCTTCCGGGCCGGGCGGGGCTGCCTGCGGCTTCTATGTCGGCGATGCTGTGCGCGGCGGCGCTGGTGCCCATCGCGCCCGGCTTGGCCGAAGCGCTGCTGTGGGCGGGGCTGGCGCTGCACGTCCTGCTGGCCCTGGGGATCGCGGTGACCTTCCTGGTCGGTCCGGCGGAACAGCGGCGAGTCTCTCCGGCGTGGCATCTGGCCTTTGTCGGGCTGATCGTCTCGCCCGCCGCCGCGGTGCCCCTGGGGCTGACGGGCCTTGCTCAGGCGGTGACCCTTGGCACGATGGCCGCCGCGGCGGGGATCTATGGCGCGAGCCTTGTCCAGTGGGCGCGCGGCGTGCCGCCCGCGCCGCTGCGGCCGCTTCTGGCGATCCACCTGGCGCCGGTATCGCTGTTCGGGACGGCCTGCGCGCTGCTGGAATGGTCCGGCGCGGCCCTGGTCTTTGCGGCAATCGCCGGTCTGGGGCTGTTGGGGCTGGTGGCCGGGGCACGCTGGCTGACGCAGGCGGGGTTCAGCCCGCTGTGGGGCGCCTTGACCTTTCCGCTGGCGGCCTTCACCGGGTTGATGCTGCTGGTGTCAGAGGAGAGTCCGGTCTTCGCCCTCGCCGGGGGGGCAGGCCTGATCGTGTCGACGATAGGGATCCCCTGGATCGCGCTCCGGATCTTTCGGATGTGGCCGCCGGGCGCGCTTGCGGCGAAAACAAATGCTGCGGTTGCGTAATCTGCGGGACCTTGCCCCTTTCCATTCCGCCCGGCCCGTGAAATAGGAACCTGCCAAACCGAATACCTCCAAAGGAGACCCTCATGGAGATTCGCGAGGCGCTTACCTTCGACGATGTGCTGCTTGTTCCGGCTGCCTCCAGCGTTCTGCCGCATCAGGCTGATACGCGGACCCGGGTGACCCAGGCGATTGCCCTGAACATCCCGCTGCTCAGCTCGGCGATGGATACGGTGACGGAGTCCCGGATGGCGATCACGATGGCGCAGGCGGGCGGCATGGGCGTGATCCACCGAAACCTGAACACAGAGGATCAGTCGCGCGAGGTCCGGCGGGTCAAGCGGTTCGAATCCGGCATCGTCTACAGCCCGGTGACCCTGCGGGCCGATCAGACGCTGGCGGATGCAAAGGCGCTGATAGAGCGTTATAATTTCACGGGTTTTCCGGTTGTGGACGGAGATGGCAAAGTGGTCGGGATCGTGACCAACCGCGACATGCGCTTTGCTACTTCGGATGACACGCCGGTGCATGTGATGATGACGTCGAAGGACCTGGCGATTCTGCACGAACCGGCCGACCGCGAGCAGGCCATCGACATGATGAAGTCGCGCCGGATCGAGAAGCTGTTGGTCACCGACGGCAACGGCAAGCTGACCGGGCTGCTGACGCTGAAGGATACGGAACAGGCGGTGCTGAACCCGACGGCCTGCAAGGACCGGCTGGGCCGTCTGCGGGTCGCTGCGGCCAGCACGGTGGGGGATGCCGGGTTCGAACGGGCCGAGGCGCTGGTGGATGCGGGCGTCGACATGATCGTGATCGACACGGCGCATGGCCATTCCGAAGGCGTCGCGCGTGCGGTCGAGCGGGTCAAGCGGCTGTCGAACGAGGTTCAGGTCGTCGCCGGCAACGTCGCCACGGCCGAGGCGACGCGGGCGCTGATTGGCGCCGGGGCGGATTCGGTCAAGGTGGGGATCGGGCCGGGCTCTATCTGCACCACGCGGATGGTGGCCGGGGTCGGGATGCCGCAGCTGACGGCGATCATGGATTGTGCCGGGGCGGCGGGCGATGTGCCGATCATTGCCGATGGCGGCATCAAGTTTTCCGGCGATTTCGCCAAGGCGATTGCGGCGGGGGCCTCTTGCGCCATGGTCGGCTCGATGAACGCGGGGACAGAGGAAAGCCCCGGCGAGGTGATCCTTTACCAGGGCCGGACGTTCAAGGCCTATCGCGGGATGGGCTCGATGGGTGCCATGG
>CAYGRI010000407.1:0-4359 GCA_964352155.1 uncultured Maritimibacter sp.
CAAGAAGTCTATTTTGCGCATGGGTGGCGGCTGGCTGCCGCGCGGCCCATGGGATCGCTGCGCGGCAGCCATTGCGCCCAAGTCCGATCGTAGTCAAAGGCACAGCCCGCCAGATCAGCCAGATGGGTTTCCGCCCGCAGCTGCCAGCCAAGCCCCACCATATCGCAATCGGTGCGCTGGCTGCGGCCCCGGGCGTCGCACCAGATTACGGCGCGCGGGCCCTCTGGCGTGGCCTCGATCCGCTCCAGCCGGACCCCGGCGTGATAAAGGCGGCCCAGCCGCAGCCGCATCGCCAGACCGCGCAGGGCAACGACGGGCCGGGCGGCCAGCCCCCCTGTCCCGGCGATCTGCCGCCGCATCGGCGCGGTGTCGAGCACCGCGCGCAGATTGGCGCCTGCCTTTTGCAACTGCACCGCCACCAGCGTCAGCAAAGGGCCGGAGCCGGCCAGCACGATCTGTCGGCCCAGCGCAACGCCTTGCGATTTCAGCGCAATCTGCGCGGCCCCAAGGCTATAGACGCCGGACGCCTGCCAGCCCGGCAGCGGCGCAACGCGGTCACTGGCCCCGGTGGCGAGGATCAGGCGGTCATAGGGCACAAGCGCCACGCCCTCCGGCCCCAGCACATGCAGGCTTTGATCGCGGATCGCGATGACAGAGCATTGCGCCCGGTGGGTCAGCGCGCTCTGGGCGGCCATATCGTCAAAGCAGCGGTGCAGCGCCTGGGCCTTGTCCGCCTCGGCGCCATAGAGCGTTCGGGCCAGGCGGCGGAACCCCGGCGGCGGCCTGCGATAGATCTGCCCGCCCGCCCGGGCCGCCTCGTCGATCACCACCGGATGCAGGCCAGCGCGCACCAGCGTTTGCGCCGCCCGGATCCCGGCGGGTCCGGCGCCGACGATGACGACCTGCGCCTGTGCCTGTGCCTGTGCCTGCGCTTGTGCCCGTTCCGGTTCCCGCGCCTGTTCCCGTGCTTGCGCGGTCATCGCCAAGCCTTTGGCGGCTCGGTGCACAACCGCATCTGCGCGGCGATCGGGGTGGAACAGGCGCGCAGGCGCCGGCCGTCTTCCTGCCAGACCCAGCAATCCTGACAGGCCCCCATCAGGCAGAACCCGGCGCGCGCCTCTGGCCCGAACTCGTCGCGGCGCAGCGCCGGGCGCAGGGTCAGGATCGCGGTCAGCACCGTGTCGCCCTGCAGCGCCGTTTCCGGGCGCCCGTCCAGATGAAAGAGCACCGCCGGGCGCTCCGTCTCTGCCAGCCGCACCAGCCGTCCGGTCATTTCGCGGACCCCAAGGCGTCGGGGCGCGGCAGGTCCGGGAACCGGGCGCAGACCGCCTCGAACGCCGCCTCCACCCCCGCGACGCCGCGGCGCCCGTCCATGCGGCGAAAGATCTCTGTCTTGGTGAAAAAGCGCCAATGCACGGGCAACGCGGCCAGAATCTCGGTCAGCCGGTCATAGGTGTCGGCGGTCCATTGCACCTCGTAGCCGTCACGCTCCGGCCCGAAATGGAAATGGCCGGAAGGCGCCCGAGCCGTGCCCCGCAGCGCCTCGGTCGCGACCTGATCCACCGTGCCGTCGCGGATCACAACGCCATAATCCCGTTCCGCCGCCTGCCTTGAGACATAGCCACGCGCCACATCCTGCGCCACCCGCCAGGGCGCGCGGTCGAACGGATCGCCTCGCCCGCCGCCCCCGGCCGAGCGGATTTCCAGCACATCGCCGGGCTGCAAGACGGCCGTGTCCACATTGCCCAGGCGGATCTCGTCTTCCGTGCCGGGATTGACCACCATGTCCGACAGGCCGGCGGCCTTGCCCCCCAGCACGCCCCAGGGGCGAAAGACGCTGCGATCCCGGTTGCGCGCGGTGATCCGGCTGTCGGGGGCAAAGACGCGAAACGCCATCTCGGTCGCCAAACCGCCACGCCAACACCCGGCGCCGCCGGAATCCTGCGCCAACCCATATTTCAGAAAGGCGACCGCTGTTTCCGTCTCGGTGATCTCGATCGGCGTGTTCTTTAGATAGGCCGCATCGGCGCCCGAGCCGTTGGTGCCATCGCGATGCGGCATCCCCCCGCCGCCGCCCACCACCGGGTTCACCGCCGCGATCACCCGTTTCTTGGTACGCTCATCGGTGGTCATCACATTGACGATGCAATTGTTGCCCGCCGGGGCCGCGGGCATCCGGTCTGGCACCGCCTGCGAAAACGCCCCGAAAATGACCGAGCGCAGGCGCGCGCAGGTCAGCGACCGCATCCCAACCGCCGCCGGATAGGACGGGTTCAGCACCGTCCCCTCGGGCGTGATGCAGGTGAAGGGCCGGGTCAGCCCGGTGTTCAGCAGGATCTGCGGGTTGAGCGTGTAAAGAACGTAATACACCCCCACCAACAGGATGGTATGGCGCGGGTCGCCCCCCGACGGCACGTTGAGCGAACTGCCCAGTTGCGGGTCAGATCCGGTGAAATCCAGCACCGCCTGATCGCCGGTGATGCGAAGCGTCAGTTTCAGGCGGCAGGGGTTCGCCTCCACACTGTCTTCATCGGCGTAATCGGCAAAGACCCATTGGCCATCGGGCATCGCGCGCAGGATGTCGCGGGCCTGCGCCTCTGCCTGATCAAGCAGGGCGGCGATGCCCCCGACAAAGCCCGCCTTGCCGAATTTGCGTACCATGGCATGGACCTTGCGCTCTCCGGTGTTGAGCGCGCCCACCAGCGCCTTGATGTCGCCGATGTTGAGGTCGGGCTTGCGGACATTGGTGCTGAGGATCGACAGCAGATGGTCGTTGAACCGCCCCTGTTCCACCAGTTTCATCGGGGGAAAGCGGATGCCCTCTTGGTGGATCTCCGTCAGCGCCCGCGACAGAGAGGCCGGCACCGCCCCGCCCATATCGGTGTTGTGGATATGGCCGCCCGCCCAGGCGATGATCTCGCCGTCGACAAAAACGGGCTTCCACAGATGGGTGTCCGGCGCGTGGGTGGCCACATGGCCGGAATAGGGATCGTTGGTGAAGGCGACATCGCCGGGGCGGTAGTCGGCGACCATGTCGATCACCCGGCCATAGGTCAGGCCCGGGTACCAGGTTGCCCCCAGCTCCATTGGGACGGCAAAGGTGGCGCCCGCCTTGTCCATCAGCATGACGGTAAAGTCCTGGGTTTCCTTGACAAAGGCGGAATGGGCGGTGCGGTGCAGGGTATGCGCCATATTCTCGGCGGCGGCGCGGGCATGGTTCGCCAGCACCTGCAAGTTCATCCGGTCAAACATCGGCCTGCTCCGTGATCGTCAAGTGAAGGTTGAGATATGGGTCCACGACCCCGCTGACGCCGGGGGGGATGGCCAGCGTTGTATCCTCTTGCACAACCACCGCCGGACCCTGCAGCCGCCCGCCGGCCTGCAGATCCTGCCGCAGGAACAGACCAGTGGACCGGTGGCTGGCGTCCGCATAGACCTGCACCTGACGTGCGGGGTCCATATCGGCGGCGACATCGACCTGCACCGGGAATTGCAGCGCCGGGCCCGCGCCGATGGCAGAAAGGCGCAGGTTCACCACCTCGATCCGGCCCGCGGGATCGTTGAAATCGTAGATCCTCGCATGTGCGGCGTGGAACGCCTGCCCGACGGATGCCAGATCGCCGCCAGTGATCCAGGCGGGCTCCAGCGCCACCTCGATCTCAAAACTTTGCCCGGCATAGCGCATTTCGGCGAACAGGCGCAGATCCGCCGCGCCGTCATGGCCCTGCGCAAGCAACCAGTCGCGCCCCTCCTGCGACAGGGCGCCCAGCGCCTGCTGCATCACCGGCAACATATCCTGGGTCAGCGGGGCAAAGACCGTACGGACGAAATCGCCCCGCAGATCCGCCACCAGCCCGCCCAGCGCCGACACCACGCCGGGGCGGCGCGGGGCCATGACGCGGGTCATGCCCAATTCGCGCGCCAGAAAGACGCCCAGCATCGGGCCGCCGCCGCCAAAAGGCATCAGGGTGAAGTCGCGCAGATCAACCCCGGCGCGAGAGGCCAGCTTTTCAACCTCCACAAACATCGCCGACACCGCGATGTCGAGGATCGCCTGGGCGGTCTCCTCGGCGGACCGCCCCAGCCGGGCGGCCAAGGCCCCGACAGCCGCGTGGGCCTTGGCCAGATCAAGCTGCAACTGTCCGTAGGCCATCTGGCTGTGCCCCAGCCAGCCGCAAACGGCCATGGCATCGGTGACCGTCGCCGACCGCCCGCCGCGCCCATAGCAGGCCGGGCCAGGCTCTGACCCCGCGGAGTCCGGCCCCACCCGCAGCACCCCCTGCGGATCGACCGAGGCGACGGAGCCACCGCCGATGCCGATGGAACTGACCGAAACCGAGGGAATATGCAGGGGAAACT
>CAYGRI010000408.1:0-4358 GCA_964352155.1 uncultured Maritimibacter sp.
GCGTTGGGGCTGGGGCGCGCTGCAAAGGGCCTTCGTCAGGCGCCTGATTTCCTAGGCATGCATCAGATGCTGTGGTTGGGGCGACCTCGCAGGGCATGGGACCGTCAGGCGGCCTTCGGCGCGGCCTGTCTGGCGTGGATGGGGCGAACCGGGCGAAGCCCCGGCAGGTCGCGGGCGCGGTCCGGGCCATGCGCCCCACCCCCGGGTCCTCCGGGCCCTTTGCAAGCGGCCGCGGGGCGCTACGTCTCATGTCAGCGCCGCAATCCTATTGGATACATCGCATGAACGCTTTGACATCGCTGACCCTCGCCGTTTCGCTGATCGGATCCACCGCCGCCGCCGAGCCGTTTGGCCGTTGGACAGAGCAGCGCTTTCCCTTCCTGTCGGGCAACGACTGGGCGCAGTCGCGGGCCGGAGTGACGCTGTCGTCCGACGATGCGGTGTCACTGATCTGGACCCGGACCGCGCCGGTGAAGGGCAACGCGACCTCCGCCACCTGGGATTGGTCCGTCGAAGCAAGCGTGCCCGCAACCAGCCTGACCGAAAAGGGCGGTGATGATCGGAATCTGGCGCTGTACTTCGTATTCATGCCCGCCGACCAGGCCGAACGATATCGGAACGCGGGCATCCGTCGGCTGATGCGCATCCGCGAGGCGCGGGTGCTGATGTATGTCTGGGGCGGCAATTATCCGCGCGGCACCATCCTGCCCTCGCCCTATCTGGAAGAGCGCGGACGGACGATCCCCCTGCGGCCCGCCAGCGCCGGCACATTCCGCGAAACGGTGGATCTGGCGGCGGATTACACGCGCGCCTTCGGAGCGCCGAAAACCGTTCTGGTGGGGCTTGCCGTGTCATCCGACAGCGACGACACCGGCGCGTCGATCCGGGCGCGCGTTTCGGACCTTCGGCTTGACTGAGGCACGGGGGCGCCCGGCCACGGACACGCCGCCGGGTCTGTTTGCGGTTGCATTGCCGGTGGCTTTGGTCGTTCATTCGGCCCCAAAGCGAGGGATGGCCAGACCATGACAGACGACACGCTGCGCACCACCCATCTGGACGGCTGTCTGATCGTGACATTGAACCGCCCGGACCGGATGAACGCCTGGAACACCGCGATGCGCGCCAGGCTGATCGCGGCGTTGGAGACAGCGGCGGAGGATCCCGCGATCACCTCTGTCGTGCTGACGGGCGCCGGGGATCGGGCGTTCTGCGCCGGGCAGGACCTGAACGAGGCGGCAGAGTTCGACGAAGCCTTCGCCGATGCCTGGATCGACGATTTCGCCCGGCTCTACCGCGCGGTCCGGTCGCTGGAAATCCCGGTCGTCTCGGCGATCAACGGGGTGGCGGCGGGGTCTGCCTTTCAGTTCGTGCTTCTGACCGACATTCGGATCGGCCATTCCGGGGTGCGGATGGGGCAGCCAGAGATCAATACCGGCATTGCCAGCATCACCGGTCCCTGGATCATGCGCGAGGTGCTGGGCCTGTCGCGCACCATCGAACTGACCCTGACCGGCCGCCTGATGGACGCGGAAGAGGCGCTGCGGCTGGGCGTGCTGCACGAGGTGGTGGATCGGGCCGAGGTACTGGACCGGGCGGTCGACCTGGCGCAGGAGCTGGGCGCCAAGCCCCGGACGGCGATGGCCCTGATCAAGCGCCGGTTCTTCGAGGTGCTGGAACCGGGCCTCGACGACGCAATCGCGGCGGCCAAGCGCCATCACCGCGCGTCTTTTGCCTCTGGCGAGATGCATCAATCCACCCGGGCGTTCCTGGAGGCCAGAGGCGGCCGGAAAGGTGACTGACCCCCTCGGACCGGCAGCGCATCCTCCGTTCGGTGACACGCTGGCGCGGCTGCTGCTGGATCGCGCCGCCTGCACCCCGGACCGGGTTCTGCTGATCTGGGAGGACAGCGCGATCACCACGGCAGAGATCGCGCAGGCGGCGCTGGCCCTTGCCACCTTGGTGCGCGGCCATGGCATCGACGCGGGCGACACGGTGCTGACGATGGTCGAGCCCGGCCCCTCTGGCATCGCGCTGTATCTGGGGTTGGCGCTGGCCGGCGCGGTCTGGGTGCCGCAGGCCCCCGACGCGCGCGGCCCGTCGCTGGCGCATGTGCTGGCCGTCGCGCGGCCCGATCTGGTCCTGGCCCACCCCGAGGCTATGCCGCATCTCGCCGCCGCGGATCCCACCGGCACCGCCCGCGTCCTGCCGTTCGAAGGCCGCGCCTGGCCGCTGGCCCCGGCATCGATGGACCCGGCATCGATGGACCCGATCGCGCCAGAGCCCGGCGGCCCCGACAGCCTGCACGCGATCCTGTTCACCTCTGGCACCACCGGTCCGCCCAAGGGCGTGCGCGTCACCGACCGGATGCTGATGGCCTCGGCCGCGGGCTGCGCGGAGGCCAGCCTTTGCGACCCGGAAGATGTCTTCCTGATGTGGGAGCCGATGCACCATATCGGCGGACCGCAGCTCTTGGCGATGGCGCTGGTGCATGGCCCGCGGCTGGTCGTTGTACCCCGGTTCAGCGCCAGCCGGTTCTGGCCGTTGGTGCGCCAGCATGGGGTGACCAAGCTGCATTACCTGGGCGGCATCCTCGACATCCTGCTCAAGGCGCCGCCCCGTCCCGACGATGCCAGGCACCCGATCCGCCTGGCCTTTGGCGGCGGCGCCCGGCCAGAGACCCGCCGCGCCATCCGCACCCGGTTCCGGATTCCGATCCGCGAGGTCTTTGGCATGACCGAGGCCTCCAGCTTTACCAGCGTCGACGCGCGCGGCACCGACGCGTCCATCGGGCAGGTGCTGCCTTGGATGAAGGCCGCCCTTGTCGATGCCGATGGCGCGCCCGTCGCCCCCGGCGCGGTCGGAGAGATCGCGGTAAAGCCCCGGTTTCCCGGGCTTTTGACCCAGGGCTATCTGAGCGATCCAGAGGCGACGGCCCGCCTGCTTCGGGATGGCTGGCTATACACCGGCGACATGGGCCGCCGCGACGCCGAGGGGAACCTCTATTTCCTGGGGCGGAAGACGGACTCCTTGCGCCGGCGGGGCGAGAATATCTCTGCCTGGGAGGTGGAAACGGCGCTGGCCCGCCATCCCGACATCGCCGAAACGGCGGTGGTCGGCGTCCCGGCCGCGATTGGCGAGTCCGATATCCTTTGTTTCGTGCTGATGCGCGACGGGATCGCGCTGGATGCCGCGGACCTCGCCGCCTGGTGCCAACAGAATCTGCCCCGGTCGCATGTCCCAAGATATTGGAAACAGGTGGAAGGCTTCGACAGAACCCCAAGCCAGCGGATCCTGAAGACGCGGCTGGACAGGGATCCCGGCAGCGCCATCGACATAGGCGACCCGCGCTAACCCCACCTGTCCAAGGGGGCCCGGCCACACCTCGGCCCGCCGCAACCAGGGGCACCCAACATCAGACCGCCGCAGCGCCCCGCCGGTTTGCACAGTCACGGCCTGCCGGACAGCGCGCGGGGTGTGCGGGGTGTGCGGGCCACAGCCGCCCCCGGCCTACACGGGATCGGAGCGCCGGATCGGGACGCAGGAACGGAGCGCAGGATTGGGGCGCAGGATCAGGGCGCAGGATCAGGGCGCAGGATCAGGGCGCAGGATCGGGGCGCAGGATTGGGGCGCGGGATCGGAGAACGGGATCGGAGAACGGGACCAGCGCAAATGCGAATGGCAGTTGAAACGCCGCAACGGCGCCTATCTTCTAAGGGACAGGTTTCGCAATAGGGGAAGGAAGATCATGATCCGTCACACACTCGCCGCACTCGCGCTTTGCGCGGTTGCCGCGCCCGCCGCCGCAGAACTGATTGGCGAAAGCTTCGACTACGATGTGGATGGCACCACGTTCGAAGGCTATGTCGCACGTAACACCGACCTGGCCGAGACCAAGGGAACGGTGCTGATCGTCCACGATTGGGACGGCCTGACCGATTATGAAATCAAGCGCGCCGACATGCTGGCGGCCATGGGCTATACGGCCGTCGCGCTGGACGTCTATGGCAAGGAAAACCGCCCCACCAGCATGGACGAGAACCGCGCCCGCTCTGGCGAGCTTTATGGCAACCGCGAGATGTTTCGGGCCCGTCTGAACGGCTCGCTCACGGCCGCTATGGGACTGGACGGCGTGGGCGACGGGATCGTCATGATCGGCTATTGCTTTGGCGGCGCGGCGGTTCTGGAAGCCGCCCGCTCGGGGATGGAGATTGACGGCTTCGTGTCGTTCCACGGCGGCCTTGGCACGCCCGAGGGGCAGGATTACTCGGCCGCGACGGCCCCAATCCTGCTGCTCCATGGCACGCCGGACCCGCTGTCCCGCCCCCATCAACTGCCGACCCTCATCGCCGAAATCCTCG
>CAYGRI010000409.1:0-4336 GCA_964352155.1 uncultured Maritimibacter sp.
GACCATTGGGCATCGGCCCGACGTCAAGCCCTATGCCGTGGTGCAGCTGCGGCTGGACAATGCGCTTGGCACGCTGCTGAACATCGTGGGCTTTCAGACCAAGATGAAATACGGCGCCCAGACAGAGGTGCTGCGGATGATCCCCGGGCTCCAGGAGGCGCGCTTTGCCCGGCTGGGGGGCATCCACCGCAATACCTTCCTGAACTCTCCCACATTGCTTGACGCCGATATGCGGTTGAAATCCCGACCGAATATCCGCTTCGCCGGGCAGATCACCGGGGTCGAGGGCTATGTGGAATCCGCTGCGATGGGATTGCTGGCCGGGCGTCTTGCCGCGGCAGAGATCCTTGGCCGGCCCCTGCTGCCGCCGCCGCAGGAAACCGCGATGGGCGCGCTGATCCATCACATCACCGGCGGCGCCGAGGCCAAGACCTTTCAGCCCATGAATGTGAATTTCGGGCTGTTCCCGCCTGTCGACCTCAAAGGCGGCCGCAAGAACCGCCCGGCCCGCTACAAGGCCTATACCGACCGCGCCAAGGCGGCCTGGACAGGCTGGTTGCAGCACAGCGCCCGCGACGCCGCCTGACGGCGCGGGCTTTTCTTCGGGCCGGAAGCGACCTATCCTCGGGAAATGAAAAAGACCTTTCTCGATAACGTGCACAGCCTTGAAACGCCGGAAGAGATTCGGACCCATTATGACGCCTGGGCCGAATCCTATGACGATGAAGTCATCGACAACGGTTATGCAACCCCGATGCGGGTGGCCCGTGCCCTTGCCGCTCAGATCCAGAACCTCGACCTTTCGATCCTGGATTTCGGTTGCGGAACAGGGCTTTCCGGCGCGGCCTTGATCCAGGCGGGCTTCACTGCCATCGACGGCGCCGACCTCTCGGCCGAGATGCTGGCCCAGGCCCGCGACAAGGGCGTGTATCGCGATGTCTGGCAGGTGCATCCGGGCGGCGAGTTGCCGTTCGATCCAGGCAAATACAACGCCATCACCGCCGTCGGCGTGATCGGCAGCGGCGCCGCCCCGGTCGAGGTGCTGGATCTGCTGATCGACGGCCTGGCGCCGGGCGGATTGCTTGCCTTCAGCTTCAACGATAAGACCCTCGCCGACCCGGCGCATGAAGCCCGCCTGAGGCAGGCTGTCGAGGACGGCAAAGTCCGTATCATCTTTCAGGAATACGGTCCGCATCTGCCCAAGTTCGACATGAACGCCACGGTCTATGTGCTTCAAAAAGAGTGACATATACCACCCGTTTCGCGCCTTCTCCGACTGGGCCGCTGCATCTGGGCCATGCCTTTTCCGCGTTGACGGCCTGGGGCCGGGCGCAATCGCGGACGGGCCGATTCCTGTTGCGGATCGAGGATATTGACCGCGCCCGGTCGCGGGAGGCGTTTGAGGCAGCGATCAAGGCGGATCTGCACTGGCTTGGCGTGACCTGGCCGGAGCCGGTGATGCGGCAATCGGACCGCATGCCCGCCTATCGCGGCGCTTTAGAGCGGCTGGCGGCGATGGGGTTGTGCTATCCCTGCCGATGCTCTCGCGGTGACATCCGTGCCGCCCTGTCCGCCCCGCAGGAAGGCGCCCCGGCAATGGGGCCGGACGGGATCGTCTATCCCGGCACCTGTCGTGGCCGCGCGATGACAGAGGCCACAGAGACCGGCGCGATCCGCCTTAACATGGCACGGGCCGTTGCCTGCATGGGCGCCCTGCCCGGTTTTCGGGAAAACGGGCCGCTTTGTCCTGGCGATCACGCGCTGGACGCAGTGAAACTCGTGGCCGGTGTGGGCGACATCGTGCTGGCGCGGCGCGACATGGGCACCTCCTATCACCTGTCGGTCGTGGTGGATGACGCCGCCCAGGAGATCACCGAAGTCGTGCGCGGCGCCGATCTGTTCGAGGCCACGCAGATCCATATCCTGCTGCAATCTTTATTGCAACTTCCCCACCCAACCTATTGGCATCACAACCTTATCCGAGATGATGACGGTAAGCGCCTGGCCAAGCGGGACGACGCGCGCGCGCTGGCGCTGTACCGGCAAGCGGGGCGCAGCCCGGCGGATATGCGCGCGCTGCTCGGCCTGTAAGACGACGCTAGGTCATCGGCTCCAGGATCTCCGTCTCGGCCCCGTCGCGGATCGCGGTGAAAAAGCAGCTTCGCCGATTCGTATGGCAGGCCGGCCCCACCTGCCGGACCAGCGCCAGCAGACAGTCGCGGTCGCAATCCAACCGCAGCTCCACCAGCTCCTGCACATGGCCCGAGGTCTCTCCCTTCACCCAGAACGCCTGCCGCGAGCGTGACCAATAGGTGACACGGCCGCTGTCCAGCGTCTTTGCCACCGCCGCGGCATTCATCCAGGCCAGCATCAAAACCTCGCCCGTCTCCGCCTCTTGCGCCACGACGGGCAGCAGGCCACGGGCATCAAACACCAGTGAGCTGGGATCGAACCCCATGATAAATCCTTTCCTCAGCGTGTCCGGCAACCTATGTAGGATCTTACGAAGACAGGGGGAACCCGTGAGCGACAGCGATCTGATCAAACTCTATTCCGGGCGCATTCTGGAACTGGCCGCCGACATTCCGCATGTAGGGCGTCTGGCCGAGCCCCAGGCCTCGGTCAAGAAACGCTCGCCATTGTGCGGGTCGACTGTGACGGTCGATCTGGCGGTCAAGGACGGGCGAATCACCGACTACGCGCAGGATGTCAAAGCCTGCGCCCTGGGTCAGGCCGCCGCCGCCGCCGTGGGCGCCAAGATCATCGGCCGGACCCGGGCCGAGGTGGAGACGGCGCGCGATCAGCTCAAAGCCATGCTGAAACAGGATGGCCCCGCCCCGGACACCCCCTTTGAAGAGCTCGAAGTTCTAAAGCCCGCGCGCGAATTCAAGAATCGCCACGCCTCGATCCTGCTGACCCTGGATGCAGTGGCGGAGGCATTCGCCGAGGCAGAGAACGTCGCCTGCGCTTAACCTCCAGTTCTGAGACAAAAAACCGCCGCCTTCCGGGACAAGGAAGGCGGCGGTGAGGGGCGTGTCTGCATCGGGTGGCCGGCGAAGGGGGTGTGTGAGGTGCACCCCGAGCCTGGGACAGGTAAGCGGCTCAAGCGCGACAGGGGGGACTGGGCGCAGGGACCGGCCGGATGACAGAACGCAGGCAGATCAAAAAAGGACAGTCAGGTTCAACCCGACCAGTAGCATAAGGACAAGGGCCCCGGCCCCCGCAAGATCCTGGAGTAGTGTGTCCGAGGACCGGGTGATGATGTTTTTCAGGTCAGTCAGCATGTGCGGGGCCTTTCGTTTCCTGTTGCTCCTTTGTTCTCAAATTTACCTCAACTTGTAAAGAACTATTTGAGAACATTCGCGTACAAAGAAGAACAAATCGTTAACCGACTGAAATCAAACGGATCGCTTTTTCCTGTTCCATCAGCCATAGCAGGGTCCGTGCCGCCTGCCCGCGCGGAGTCGTCAACGTCGGATCGTCGTGCAGCAATTTGCGGGCATCCGATTGCGCCAGCGCCATAAGCGCCGATTGCCGTTCCAGATCGGCCACCCGGAACCGCGGCAGGCCCGATTGCGCCGTGCCGATCAAATCGCCCGCGCCGCGCATCGCCAGATCCTCCTCGGCGATACGAAATCCATCCTCGGTCTCGCGCAGAATCTCCAGCCGCCGCCGGCCGCTTTCCGTCAGCGGGCTTTGGTACATCAGCAGACAGGTCGAGGCCGCCTCCCCCCGCCCCACACGGCCACGTAGCTGGTGCAACTGTGCCAGGCCAAAGCTTTCGGCCCGTTCAATCACCATGATCGAGGCGTTGGGCACATCGACGCCCACTTCGATCACGGTGGTCGA
The DNA here is from genome assembly GCA_964352155.1 of uncultured Maritimibacter sp. GTDB lineage: Bacteria > Pseudomonadota > Alphaproteobacteria > Rhodobacterales > Rhodobacteraceae > Psychromarinibacter. Next base: position 3,850 of record CAYGRI010000409.1, read on the forward strand.
GACCAGGATCCGCGTCTCGCCCGCGATGAACCGCGCCATGGCGGCGTCCTTCTCGGCCGGGGGCATCTGCCCATGCACCAGCCCCACCACGGCATCCCCAAGCGCGGCGCGCAGCCGTTTGAAGCGTTCCTCCGCCGCCGTCATGTCCAGCGTCTCGCTCTCTTCGACCAAAGGGCAGACCCAATAGGCCTGCCGCCCCTCGTCAATGGCGCGGCGCAACCGTTCGACCACCTCTTCGGTGCGGGCGGTCGAGACAAGGGCCGTGGTGATCGGTTTGCGCCCGGGCGGCTTTTCGTCCAACACCGAGACGTCCATATCGCCGTATTGCGCCAGGCTCAGCGAGCGTGGGATCGGCGTCGCGGTCATCACCAGCACGTCGACGGCCCGTCCCTTGGCGCCCAGTTGCATCCGTTGCGCCACGCCGAAGCGGTGCTGTTCGTCGATCACCGCCAGCCGCAGATCGCGGAACACCACATCGGGCTGGAAC
>CAYGRI010000410.1:0-4327 GCA_964352155.1 uncultured Maritimibacter sp.
GCCCCCGGCCTGCGGCCTCCCCCGGAGTATTTCAGGCCAGAAGAAGCGGAATGGTGCGGGGAAGCCGGCGGGCGATCAGGCTGGGCTTTGGGAGGGCGGCTTGGGGCCGTCGGCGGCGCGCGTTTGCAGGCTTTGGCCGCAGAAGCGCTTGACGCGCGCGGCGGGCAGGCTTAGCGGGGCGGCATGACCACGTTTACCGCGATTACCACCCTGCCCGGGCAGGACAAGGCCTCGGCGCTTGGCGCCGCCATGGAGGATCTGACCCCGGAGCCGACCGGCGTTGGCGTGTTCGAGCTGGAGGACGGCTCGGGCCTGTGGGAGATCGGCGGATATTTCCTGGACCCCCCGGATGAGGTGGCACTGGCGGTTCTGGCGGCGGCCTTCGGAGCGGCGGCCTTTGCCATATCGGAGCTGCCCGAGACCGATTGGGTCGCCAAGGTGCGCCGCGAACTGAGCCCCGTCGTGGCTGGCCGTTTCTTTGTCTATGGCAGCCATGATGCCGACAAGGTGCCCGGCGATGCGATCCCTTTGTTGATTGAGGCGGCGATGGCCTTTGGCACCGGTCATCATGGCACGACCCTGGGGTGTCTGCGGGCGCTCGACCGGCTGGTGGAGGCGGGCACGGCCCCGGGCGCCGTTCTGGATCTGGGTTGCGGCACCGCCGTTCTGGCGATGGCCGCCGCGCGGGTCTGGCCCGGGGCGAATGTTCTCGCCTCGGACATCGACGCGGTCGCCGTTGAGGTTGCGCAGGCCAATCTGGCGGCCAATGGGATGCCCGGCGCGGTGGCCTGCTACGAGGCGACCGGGCTGGACCATCCCGCCCTGGCCGCGGCGGCGCCGTTCGACCTGGTCTTCGCCAATATCCTCAAGGGGCCGTTGATCGAGCTTGCGCCCTCTGTCGCCGGTGCCACGGCTGCGGGCAGCACTGCGATCCTGTCGGGCATCCTGAACGACCAGGCCGACGAGGTGACGGCGGTTTACGTGGCGGCAGGCTTTGCAATGTCCGAACGCGAGGTCATCGGCGACTGGACGACGCTGACCCTTTCCAGAGCCTGACGGCATTACGGCAGATCTGCGTCTTTTCTGAGATTGCGCCCAATTCCTGCCACATTCATTGGCCATATTATGGTTAAGGCGAGGCTCTACCCCCCCGGAGCCGACCCGCACGATCCTCTCCTGGCTGGCGGCTTGGACGGAGGGGACCGGCGCAGGGCGACCGGGGGACATGGCCGGACACTTCGGGAAAACACTCTCTCCTTCTCTCCGTCATGAAGACTTCGGCCGCGTCGCGAAAGCGACGCGGCCCTTCTTTTCCGATAGGCGGTGCAGGATGCAATGTCCGCATCCTTTTGGCCCAGAGTCCAGGCGCGCCGGATCGGCTGGTGATTCTGACCTGCCCGCTGCCAAGGCGGGGCCAACGGCGCCTCGGCGGGAGGAAACAATTTCTAACCGGTTTTTGCACTGTTTACCGACTTTATCGTTAATACGAACGATTTTCACAAAATTCGGCTTCAAATCGGGTCGTTCCGGGTGCTGCCACATTTCCGCCCCATTTCGACGCAGAAATGTCGTTGTTCGGCACGGGTGGCCGTGTCGGACACGAAATGAATTTGGTGATGAGACCTGTTATGGCATATCAGAATTCCGCCTCCCGCAGCCGCCGCTCGGTCGAGAGCTTCAATCACGACGGGATGGAAATCGCGCGACGCCGAAGCCATCGCCGCGGTCTGCCGGTGACGCAGATCCTGCTGTTCTTGCTGTTCCTCTTTATGTTCCGGATCTTTCTTGTGATGCATATGGGACAAGTGGCCTATGGCGCGAAAATGGCCACTTTGTCCGAAGGGACGGCCATTGAGCAACTGGCCGCGCAGGCCATGGTTCTTGATCCGGTGTCGAAATGGGTCATCGCAGAGGCGCGCTCTGCCATCCACTGACGGAGCGCTTTGATCTGGTTCGACCGGGTCTTGGGCAGGCCGGGTCTTGGGCAGGCCGGAACCGGCAAGGCCCTGCAGGAAGGCGCGGCAGGAGGTTCAAAAGAAAAGGCCGCACCCGGGCGGGTGCGGCCTTTGGTTTTGCGTGGACCCTGGCGGTGCGGTCCAGCCCCCAGGGCGGTGTCCGCCCAAAATGGGTCAGTAGCGCGGGCGGCTGACGCGGTCGATGTCGCCGCGGGTCAGGCCGATATCGTTCAGCTCGTGGTCTGACAGGTTTTCCAGCGTGTTGCGGGTTACGCGAGCGTCGTTCCAGGCGCTCATCATGCCAACGAACTGGCCGAACAGGCCGGACGGGCGCAGGCTTTGCCGGCCTTTGGTCAGCGGGGTATGGGTGTCAAACAATGCCATTGGGAAATTCCTTGTATCGGGCGATATGACGGCGGCGCAGTATGCGTCGTTGCGCCAGCAGCTAGGGTGTTCGGGGGAACCGGGCAAGCGCTGCCTTTGCATGTCCGAGATGCAGCGGCGGCATAGCTGTCAGGACGGTTAAAACTTTGTAACAAAGGGAACAATTCCGCCCGACGCATGTCGGAAGCAGGTGCCGGAATGCCGCGATCCGACACAGATCATGGCAAGACCAGGGCAGCGGCGGGACTGCGGGCTTGGCGGATGTTCGCCCTTCGTGCTAGCAATTTGAAAACAAGTCGAAAGGCAGGGCAGGCAATGCGGGTTTTGGGGATCGATCCGGGGCTCCGGATGATGGGCTGGGGGGTGATAGAGGCCGATTCGGGGCGCATCAGCCATGTCGCGAACGGGGTGTGCCAATCGGCTGGCGAGGATCTGGCGGTGCGGCTCCTGTCGCTGTTTCATCAATTGAACGAGGTGGTCGCCCGGTATGCGCCACAAGCGGCGGCGGTGGAGAAGACCTTTGTCAACAAGGACGGGGCCGGGACGCTGAAGCTGGGGCAGGCGCGCGGGGTGGCGATGCTGGTGCCCGCCCTGGCGGGGCTGTCGATCGGGGAATATGCGCCGAATTCCGTCAAGAAGATCGTCGTGGGGGTCGGCCATGCGGACAAGCGGCAGATCGACCATATGGTGCGGCTGCAACTGCCAGGGGTAAAGATCACCGGGCCGGATGCGGCGGATGCGCTGGCGATTGCCCTGTGCCATGCGCATCACATGCAGGCCGCGGGCCGGCTGGATGCGGCAATCCGGCGGGGCGCCGCATGATCGGGCGGCTGGCGGGCCGGCTGGATTATCGCGGGGCCGATCATGTGCTGATCGATGTGGGCGGGATCGGCTATGTGGTGCATGTGTCCGACCGGACGCTGGCGGCGCTGCCGGGACCTGGCGAGGCGGTGGCGCTGTATACCGAATTGCTGGTGCGCGAGGATCTGCTGCAATTGTTCGGCTTTTCCTCTCTGGTCGAGAAGGAATGGCACCGGCTGCTGATGAGCGTGCAGGGGATCGGAGCCAAAGCCTCTATGGCGATCCTGGGCACGCTGGGGGTGGATGGGGTCAGCCGGGCGATCTCGCTTGGCGACTGGAATGCGGTGAAGGCGGCGCCCGGCGTGGGGCCGAAGATCGCCCAGCGGGTGGTGAACGAGCTGAAGGACAAGGCGGCCTCTGTGATGGCGATCGGTGGCGGCGCGATCCTGGCGGAAGGCTCCGGCCTGGTGGACCCGGCCCCGACAGGGGGCACCGGCGCGGCCGCCACGTCGCCGGTCGCCAGCCGTCCAACCGGCAGCGCGGCGGCACAGGCGGAGGCGTTGAGCGCGCTGACCAATCTGGGCTATGCGCCCGGCGAGGCCGCCGGGGCGGTGGCCGAAGCCGTGTCGAACGGCGAGACCGAGACCTCGGGGCTGATCCGGGCGGCGCTGCGCCTGCTGGCGCCGAAGGGATGACGACATGAGCGATCCGACGCTGCGGCCCGAACGCCAGCCCGAAGACCTGGACCGCGCCCTGCGCCCGCAGATGCTGTCCGATTTCGTCGGCCAGGCCGAGGCGCGATCCAATCTGCGCGTGTTCATTCAAAGCGCCCGGCAGCGGGGCGAGGCGATGGATCATGCCTTGTTCCACGGCCCCCCTGGGCTGGGCAAGACGACGCTGGCCCAGATCATCGCCCGCGAGCTTGGGGTGAACTTTCGCATGACCTCTGGCCCGGTGCTGGCCAAGGCGGGCGATCTGGCGGCGATCCTGACCAATCTGGAGGCGCGCGACGTTCTGTTCATCGACGAGATCCACCGCCTGAACCCGGTGGTGGAGGAGGTGCTGTATCCCGCACTGGAGGATTTCGAGCTAGATCTGGTGATCGGAGAGGGTCCTGCGGCCCGCACCGTGCGGATCGAATTGCAGCCCTTCACCCTCGTGGGGGCGACCACGCGGCTCGGGCTGCT
>CAYGRI010000411.1:0-4325 GCA_964352155.1 uncultured Maritimibacter sp.
CCATCGTGGGCTGCGCCATATCATGCCTTTGATCAACTGGAGAGCCCCATGACGTTCCGCCCTGTGACCAAGACTCATCAAGCGCAGCCCACGATGGAGGGCGCTGGCGTGCATCTGCACCGCGTGTTCGGCTTCGGCGACCCGGCCGAGAGCGATCCCTTTCTGCTGCTCGATGATTTTCGCAACGACGATCCGGCGCTGTATCGCAAGGGGTTTCCCTGGCATCCGCATCGGGGGATCGAGACCATCACCTATGTGCTGGAAGGCACGGTGGAGCACAGCGATTCCCTGGGCAACACCGGCAAGCTGGGGCCGGGGTCGGTGCAGTGGATGACCGCCGGGTCGGGGATTTTGCATCAGGAGATGCCGCTGGGCAACGCCAAGGGGCAGATGCATGGGTTTCAGCTCTGGGCGAATCTGCCGTCGTCGCTGAAGATGACCGGCCCTCGGTATCAGGACATCGCGGGCGGCGAGGTGCCTGTGGTTGTGGATGACGATGGCGTTTCGGTCCGGGTGATCACGGGCGGTTTCTGGGGCAAGCGGGGGCCGGTGTACGGGGTGGCGGCCGATCCGTTGTTTCTGGACGTCTCGGTACCTGCCGGGGGGCGCAAGGTGCTGCCGGTGGACACCTATGCCAACACCTTTGCCTATGTCTTTGCGGGGGCGGGCACGTTCCGCGATGCCTCGGCGCCGATTGGCGTGCGGGTCGAGAAGGAGGTCGCGGGGGAAGAGATCAACATCCGCGACATGACCGGCAACCGGACCCTTGTGCGGTTCGGGACGGGTGACGAGATTTCGGTGACGGCGGGGCCGGAGGGGATGCGCTTTCTGCTGGTCTCCGGTCAGCCGATCCAGGAGCCGGTGGCCTGGCATGGGCCGATTGTGATGAACACCCAGGCGGAGTTGCGTCAGGCGATGAAGGAGCTGAACAATGGGACCTTCATCAAGTCGGCGCATTAGCCTGGGTTGGGTGTCAGGGGCGCGGCGCGGGGCGGCTTTGGGCGGTGTGGCGCCTGGTTGGGGGCGTTGAGGACGGGGGCTTGCGACACCGTATCGGATCGCTGACGAGATCCGATACGGTGGGGGCTTTGCCCCCGCCCTGCGGGCTCCCCCAGAGTATTTCGGGCCAGAAGAACTTTGGACTGCTTTTGGCCGGGGTGCCTGGTAGGTGTTTTGGGCCAGGCGGCTTGCGGGGTGTGTGTCGGTCACGAGAAGGGGTGCTGGACGGGCTTGGCGCGGGAGGGTACCTAGGGGGCGCGCAAACAGGGGGCCGCACATGACGTTTGGCAAAGGGTGTCATCTGAGCCTGATCGACGGGTCGGCCTTTATCTTTCGGGCGTTTCATGCGCTGCCGCCGTTGACGCGCCGGTCCGACGGGCTGCCGATCGGGGCGGTGTCGGGCTTTGTGAACATGTTGTGGAAGATGCTGGAGGACAACAAGGGCTCGGATGCGCCGACCCATGTGGCCGTGGTGTTCGACAAGGGCAGCCATACCTTCCGCAACGATTTGTACGATCAATACAAGGCCAACCGGGACGAGATGCCGGCCGATCTGCGGCCGCAGATCCCTCTGACGCGGGAGGCGACGCGGGCCTTTAACATCGCCTGTCTGGAGCAAGAGGGGTTCGAGGCCGATGATATCATCGCCACCCTTTCCTGTCAGGCGCGGGCTGCGGGGGGGCGTGTGACCATCGTCAGTTCCGACAAGGACATGATGCAGCTGGTGGGCAATGGGGTCGAGATGTTCGATGCGATGAAGAATCGCCGTATCGGGCGGGAGGAGGTGGAAGAGAAGTTCGGCGTCGGCCCGGAGCGGGTGGTGGATGTGCAGGCGCTGGCGGGCGACAGTGTGGACAATGTACCGGGCGCGCCGGGGATCGGGATCAAGACCGCCGCCCTGCTGATCAACGATTTCGGCGATCTGGAGAGCTTGCTGGACCGGGCCGAGGAGATCAAGCAGCCCAAGCGGCGCCAGACCCTGATCGAGCATCGCGCGCAGATTGAGTTGTCCAAGCGTCTGGTCACGCTGGATTGCGAGATGCCGGTGGAGGTTGGGCTGGACGACCTGGAGATGAAGGCGCCCGAGGCGGAGGCGTTGCTGTCCTTTCTGTCGGCTATGGAATTTCGGACCATCACGCGGCGGGTGTCCGAGGCGCTGGGCGTGGCGCCGCCCGTCGTCGAGGATCATCGCCCCCCCGAGGAGGATGCGGCCGAGGAGGAAGCCTTGCCCTTCACGCCCGACGCCTACGAATGGGTCAAGGGGCCGGAGGCGTTGCAGGTCTGGATCGACCGGATCCGGGTGCGCGGCTGGGTGGCCGTGGACACCGAGACCACCGGGCTGAACGAGATGATCGCGGATCTGGTGGGGATCTCGCTGGCGGTGGAGCCGGGGCAGGCCTGTTATGTGCCGCTGACCCACCGGGCCGCGGGCGATGGCGGATTGTTCGATGACGGGGCTTTGTCCGAGGGGCAGATGCCGCTGGAGCAGGCGCTGGAGATGCTCAAGCCGGTGCTTGAGGATCCGGCGATCCTCAAGATCGGGCAGAACATGAAATATGACGCCAAGATCTTTGCGCGCTACGGGGTCGAGGTGGCGCCGATCGACGACACGATGCTGATGTCCTATGCGATGCATGCGGGGCAGCACAATCATGGCATGGATACCTTGTCGGACCGGTATCTGGGGCATCTGCCGATCCCGATCAAAGGGCTGCTTGGGTCGGGGAAATCTCAGAAGACCTTTGATCAGGTGCCGATTGCCGAGGCGGTGAAATATGCCGCCGAGGATGCGGATATCACCCTGCGGCTGTGGCGGCAGTTCAAGCCGCAATTGCACCGGGCGCGGGTCACCACCGTCTATGAGACGATGGAACGGCCGATGGTGCCGGTGCTCAAGCGGATGGAGATGGCCGGGATCAAGGTGGATCGCGACACATTGAGCCGGATGTCGAATGCGTTTTCGCAGAAGATGGCGGGGCTGGAGGACGAGATCTACGCGCTGGCGGGGCGCAAGTTCGCGGTGGGCTCGCCCAAGCAGATCGGCGAGATCCTGTTTGACGAGATGGACATGACCCTGCCGGACGGGAAAAAGCCCAAAAAGGGCAAGTCGGGGGCCTGGAGCACCGGCGCCGATATCCTGGAGGATCTGGCCACCCTGCATGATCTGCCGCGGCGGATTCTGGATTGGCGGCAGTTGGACAAGCTGAAATCCACCTATACGGATGCCTTGCAGGACCATATCAATCCCGACACCGGGCGGGTGCATACCTCGTATTCGATTGCCGGGGCGAACACCGGGCGGCTGGCCTCGACCGATCCGAACCTGCAGAACATCCCGGTGCGAAGCGAAGAGGGGCGGCGGATCCGCGAGGCCTTTGTGGCCGAGGAGGGCAAAGTTCTGGTCTCGCTCGATTATTCCCAGATCGAGCTGCGGATTCTGGCGCATGTGGCTGGGATCGAGCCGCTGCGGGAGGCCTTTGCCGAGGGGCAGGACATTCACGCCGCCACCGCCTCGGAGATGTTCAATGTGCCGCTGGACGAGATGACGCCCGAGATCCGGCGGCAGGCCAAGGCGATCAACTTTGGTGTAATTTACGGGATTTCCGGCTTTGGTCTGGCGCGGAACCTGCGGATCCCGCGCAGCGAGGCGCAGGGGTTCATCGACCGGTACTTCGAGCGGTTTCCGGGGATCCGCGACTATATGGACGCCACGGTGGCCTATGCCAAGGAGCATGGCCATGTCTCGACCCTGTTCGGGCGCAAGATCCATACGCCCGAGATCAATGCTCGGGGGCCGACCGCCGGATTTGCCAAGCGGGCGGCGATCAATGCGCCGATTCAGGGCTCTGCCGCCGATATCATCCGGCGCGCCATGGCGCGGATGGAGGGGGCGATTGCGGGGATGCCCGCGAAGATGCTGTTACAGGTGCATGACGAGTTGATTTTCGAGGTCGAGGCGGGCGCCGAGGACGCGGTGATCGCGCGGGTGCGCGAGGTAATGGAGGGCGCGGCGATGCCGGCGGTGAAGCTGGATGTGCCGCTGGTTGTCGATGCCGGGACGGGGGCGAACTGGGCGCAGGCGCATTGACCGGATCGGCGATGGGACTGGTTGTGAGATTGGCGGGGTTCGGATCGGTCTGGGTTCGGTCTTTTGGCTTCGCTGGTAGCGCCTTCCTTATCGGCGGCGGTTGCCGGCCGCGCCGCGCGGGGCATTGGAAGGGTGCTTGGTCGGCAAAACTCCGTTGTCAGGATGCGTTGCGGAGCTGGGTTTTGCGACGCAGGACGGGCGCTGGCGGAGGCCTTCGCGGGGGTAGGGCGGGCAGGAC
>CAYGRI010000412.1:0-4311 GCA_964352155.1 uncultured Maritimibacter sp.
AGACTGAAAGGATGATCTCATGACCACGCTTGTCGAAGGCACACACCCGGGCGGCTTCCTCGTCTGGGAAGCTTTCCGCGACTACACCCGCGAGACGATCACCGTCGCCGCCGGCACCCTCGAGCCCGGCACGGTTCTGGGCAAGATTACCGCCTCCGGCAAATACGCCGCCCACGGTCCCGACGCCGTCGACGGCACCGAAACCGCCGTCGCCGTGCTCTGGGGCAAGGCCGACGCCTCGGGCGGCGATGCGCCCGCCGTCGCGCTGGTCCGCGGCCCGGCCATCGTCAATCGCCACGACCTCGTCTTCGTTGGCACCCCCAGCGAGGGCGAGATCACGGCCGCCCACACGGCACTGCTCGCTGCCGGCATTCTCGTCCGCTGACCCACATTCTCAGGAGGCATCCAAATGGCCACAATGGACATCTTCGAAGGCGATGCCTTCACCATCATCGAACTGACCCGCGCGCTGGAGAACATCCCGTTCAAGCCTGCGCTGCTGTCCGGCTCGAACCTGTTCTCGCCCCGCGGCGTGCGCTCCCGCACCGTCGTGATCGAAAGCCGGGACGGTACTCTGTCGCTGATCCCGTTCTCCGAACGCGGCTCGGCCTATGAACAGCAAATCCCCGAGCGCCGCGACATGCGCGCCTTCGTCTGCCGCCAGTTCAAGAAGCAGGACGTGCTCTGGGCCTCCGAGATCCAGTCGGTGCGGGATTTCGGGTCGGAAAGCGCCACCCAGCAGGTGCAGACCGAAGTGGCCCACCGGCTGCGGCGCCTGCGTCAGGATGCGGAGACGACCTTCGAGTTCCACCTGCTGAACGGCATCCAGGGCAAGGTGCTCGATCCAAGGGACAACGCGACCGTCATCGATTATTTCACCGAGTTCGGGATCGGCGCGGCGGCGGAGATCGACTTCGATCTCGACAACGCGACACCCGCCTCGGGGGCGCTGCGCAAACGCTGCCAGGCGCTGATCGAGGATGTCGAATCCTCCATGGGCGGTCTCGCGGCGGGCGCGGTGCAGGTCCGCGCTGAATGCGGCTCGGTCTTCTTCTCCGATCTGGTCGCCCACAAGGAGGTTCGCGAGACCTATCTCAACACCGCCGCGGCGGCCGATCTGCGCGGCCGCGTGGCCGACGAGGTCAGCTTCGGCGGCATCACCTTCCGCCGCTACCGGGGCGGCGCGGGCTTCCGCATCCCGACCGACAAGGCCTACTTCTATCCCGAAGGCATCGACGGCCTGTTCGAGATCTACTATGCGCCCGCCGACACCTTCGAGACGGTCAACACCCTGGGCCTGCCGCTCTACGCCCGCACCATCCCCGACCGGGATCGCGACGAATGGGTTCGGCTGGAGATCGAAAGCAACCCGCTGCCGATCTGCACCCGTCCGCAGGTCCTGCGCAGCGCCCGGCGGACGTGATGACCGCCTTCGCCGAAGCCCTCGACGCGCTCTTCGCCGATGCAAATCTCGGCCGGGACGTCGTCTACACCGCCGATGGTGGTGCCCCGGTTCAGGTGCGCGCGATCCTGCGACGTCCGGACGACATCACCGGCTTCGGCGAGGCACGGCTCTGGTCGGAAACCACCCGGCTGGATCTACGCATCGCCGAGGTTCCGGCCCCACGTCCCGGTGACAGGATTGAAATTGACGGCGAGGCGTTCCTCATCCAGGGCGAGCCCGTCCGAGACCCGGAGCGGCTGGTCTGGACCGTGGATCTGCGACCGGCATGAGGCTGAGGCTCGACATCACGCCCGACCTCGTGGCCGCCATGGCCGCCGAGGTGAAGGCCGGTGAAAAGGCCGTATCGGCGGCCATGAAAGAGGCCGGGACCGGGCTGAAGACCGCCTGGCGGGGCCAGATCACCGGCGCAGGCCTCGGACGGCGTCTCGCCAATTCGATCCGGAGCCAAGCCTATCCGAAGACGGGCGAGAGCCTGAACGCCGCCGCACTGGTCTGGTCCAAGGCGCCTATGATCATTGGCGCCCACGACGCCGGCCCGCTGATCCGTTCGAAAAGCGGCTTCTGGCTGGCAATCCCGACCGAAGCCGCCGGCCGCGGTCCCCGCGGCTCCCGGATCACGCCCGGCGATTGGGAACGCAGGCACGGCCTGCGTCTGCGCTTCATCTATCGCCGGCGCGGTCCCAGCCTCCTGGTGGCGGAAGGACGGCTGAACACCAAGGGCCGCGCGGTGGCGTCGCGATCCAAGACCAGCCGCGGGCTGACGACCGTGCCGATCTTCCTGCTGGTGCCGCAGGTGAAGTTGTCAAAGCGGCTGGATCTGGCGCGGGATGCTGCGCGGGCGCATGAGGCCGTGCCGGGGCTGATCTTGGCGAATTGGGTGGAAGCCAGAAGTTGAATCGCTTCGCGGTTGAAAATTACCGACCTCAGTTGGCGCGCTCAATTGGCTGCGCTCTTTCAAGATCGAAGTGGAAAAATTCATCAAAGAGAGCTGATTTTTTGTACAAGACACTGTCGTGGTTGGTGTCATTTGTCGTCCCAGTTTGGGTTTCCATCAGGCCAAACCAAACCAACGGATTTAGGAAAACAGCCCTCATGTAAACGGGAAGGATCGTAAGCCTGTAGTCGAAAAATTGTTTTGGAGGTACAAAACAATAACGTGTCAGCTGATCCGCGTTTCTTGGCTGGTCGGCAACCAAGGACAGCCCCCAGAATATGATGCCTGTTTGTTCGTGCACCCAGGGATGTGCCAACTTCGTCAGCGTTCGCGGGTTTACTTTGGAGAACGCCGCGGCGAATACTCTGCGTACGATGGCGACATCAATGCGGTTTTCCAGCAGAAGACGACCATTTGGCGTGACCTTTATGGATTTTTCCTTCACTTCAATAAGCTGACTCTCTGTGGCGAGAGATTTCAAGAAGTCCAGTGGGCAGATGTTTTCCTCATCGAGGGGCCGTCGCATTTTTTTGACGCTGTTAAAGTCGTGGTTTGGCCAATGGGTTACGTCTACCAGTAGTTCAAGACTGTCAGACGTCATGGTTGAGTTCTGCTGCAAGATAATCTTGCCTTCAGAGATCAGAGACAAAAATACCCTGAGATTGTCAAAAACTGCCGTTGTGCCGATTGCGGCTGCATTCGCGATGTAACTGAGGCTCAGAGGCGACTCAGCCGAATTGAAAGGCACAAGCCGGTAAAATTCGTCCGACGGCAATTGCAGCCATGCCGGATACACGTCTTTCAACCAAGCAGAGAGTTCTGGCGGAAGTGGCGTCGAAATTCTGATTCTGGACACGATGTTGGCGCTCTCTGCTATTTGGAGGTTGTTGGTAGCACATGCCCACCCACCGCGAAACCATCCTCACCGCGCTGCACGCGCAGCTTTCGGCGCTGGCCGCGACCGCCTTGCGCGGCGAAGTGCTGCCCGAGCGCGTGCCCGCCGCGGGCCTGCTGATCCTGCGCGACGGCGAGCCGGGGGAGCCCGAGGTCACGCTGTCGCCGCTGCGTTACCACTATCAGCATCGCGCCGAAATCGAGGCGGCCGTGCAGGGTACCGACCGTGACATCGCCTTCGACATGCTGACCGCCAGCATCGGGACGGCCCTCGCCGCCGACCGCACTCTGGGCGGTCTCTGCGACTGGATCGAGGCGGAGGCACCGCGACCGGTCGATCTGCCCGTCGAGGGCGCGGCCAGCCTGAAGGCGGCGGTGATACCCGTTGTGCTGCACTATACCACGGCCGACGCGCTGACTTGATCTCGAAAACCCAAGGAGAACACGATGGCACGAGCCCAGGGGGCGCGGGCGCAGATGGCGCTTGCGTTTGAGACGACGTATGGAACGCCGCCGGTGGGCGGCTTCACCAGGATGCCCTTCGCCAGCACCTCGCTGGGGGCCGAGCAGCCGCTGTTGAACTCAGAATTGCTAGGCTACGGCCGCGATCCGCTGGCTCCGATCAAGGACGCGGTGACAGCCGATGGCGACGTGGTCGTGCCGCTGGATTCGGAGGCCTTCGGGTTCTGGCTGAAGGCGGCCTTTGGCGATCCAACCACGACCGGCACCGGCCCCTGGACGCATGAGTTCCAGTCGGGCGCGTGGACGCTGCCCAGCATGTCGATCGAGACCGGCATGCCCGAGGTGCCGCGTTTCGCGATGTATTCGGGCTGCGTGCTCGACCAACTGACCTGGCAGATGCAGCGTGCGGGGTTGCTGACCGCGACCGCGCGGCTGGTGGCTCAGGGCGAGACGGTCGGCACGAGCAGCTCCGCTGGCACGCCTGCGGCACTGGAACTCAAACGCTTCGGCCACTTCAACGGGTCGATCACGCGCAACGGCACCGCGCTCGGCAACG
>CAYGRI010000413.1:0-4308 GCA_964352155.1 uncultured Maritimibacter sp.
GGGTGGGACCGGGCAAATCGTGCAGGAAGCCTACGCGACCGGCATGCCGATTGCGCTGGTCAACCCCGCGACACCGGCGCGCTTTTCCGTGATATGGCAAGGGTTTGACGCAGCGCCCGGACCGGCGGGCCAGGCTACGCGGCACACGGCGCCGCGACTGGGCGAGGCTTTGGGCGCAGCGCTGTCAGCCTAACTCGGCAAGGCCATTCCACGGCCCTGTTGAACCTGCCGCCAATCCACAAACTCGGTGCGCAACAGGCCGGCGAGGTCCTGCGCAAACGCGTCCACGGTCTCTGCATCGGGATCCTGCGCCTTGAACCGGGCCTGCAGGCGGACAAGCCGTGCGGTCATAAGGTCCGCCTGCTGCGCCTCTGACTGGAAATTCGCCTGAATTCGGATCGCAAACAGCGCCGCCCCAAGGGCGGGCAACACAGTCAGCGACACCGACAAAGGGTTCTCCAGCCCGATCAGCACATCCGGCAGCAGAACACCGAATGTTATGGCCATGAAAGAGATCAGCATCGCCCCGGAAAAGGCGAGCAATCCCAGAAAGGCCATGCGCTTTTCCAGCAGCGACTGATTGCGCTGCCTGTCACGTTGATAGGACAGTTGCTGATCCAGCAGATCCTCCAGAGCCCGGCGGCGCTGTTGCACCGGGGGCGGGGGCTTTTGCAGGGTCTGGGCCAGCGCCTCTCGGGCGCACCAATCCACCAGCCGTTCCTCATCCGTGCAGGGATCGTCGGGAAAGGACCGCTGGCACAACAAGAACTGGCCAGAGGCTTTGGGCAATGCGCGAATCGTCCGCAGGTTTTCCGCGACAAAGCGATAGCCCAGCCATTTCCCCTGCCAATTGCCCTTGGTGGAGGCGTTGAAACTTGCGACGATGGTCAGCGTCGCCAGAAACTCGGCCCCAAAGGCATAGATCCGGGCATCGGGGACCGCGACGATGGTGACGGCTGCAAAGACCGACACGATGGCGGACAGAACGAAGCGGCCGACGAAGGCTGACCGGTATTTAGATCCGTAAAGGTTCGCGAGGGCATCGGCCCCGCTCTGGATCGTTGCCTGCCGGTCGGGTGAGGGGGGCGCGTGCCGCAAGGCTCTGCGTGGAAGGATGTCCGACAGACGTGGGCGACGGCCGACCATCAACAGCAGCAGGATCGGATACCATTGCCGGACCGCCAACAAGGGCAGCTTTGGGGGCGACAGGCTGCGGGCGATATCTTCGACGCGCACCTTTTGCGGCGCATCCAACCCCAGCCATTCGCGCAACGCGGCGCGGGTCAGGGGCGGGCCCGCCTGGCCTGCGGCATCCGGCGGTCTGTCTGGCTGGACGCTCCCGTCTGCGATGACCCGGATCTTCAGCGGACGGGGCGCGCGCGCGTTGCGGTGGCCCGGCGAAAGACACAGGCACAGGGCGCCGTCGTCGTGCAGATCCGACAGGATTATGTCGGCCACCCAATGCGGGCGCGCGGCATGTTCGCCTCTGGCCGCCGCGCCCGGAACGACCAGGTCCTCTTCCTCGGCAATCAGCAGCGAGTCCAGGAACGCGATGGCCCGGGCTGCAAGCGCATCCGTTTCCGGAACAGCGGCGAATATCGGCTTCTTGTTCATGCGTCCGCCATGGGGGCAAGGCCCGCCGCAGGCGACGGGCTGACAGGCGCGCAACCCGCTGGCATGGCGCCGCCGCAACGCCCCCCGGCCGCGCCAGCGGTCACTGCGTCTTGAGGTATTCGATGATCGCCATCCGCTGGTCATGGGACAGCTTGGCGCCGTAATCGTGGCCGCGATTGCCATTTCCCGGCAGGCGTGTGTCAAAGCGGAACCGCCCCGGCGCCTCGTCACTGGCGTAGCCCAACATGTCGAGATCCAGCTCCTTCCCGCCGGTCCAGAACACATCCCGGCGGTCCGACGGGGACAAGACTTCGTAGACCGTCGGCACCGACCCGTTGTGAAGATACGGCCCGGTCGCCCAAACTCCGGCAAGCGGGCTGGCCTTGAGGTCGGTCACGCCGGGCGGCGTATAGGGCACCGGCTTGCCATCTGCCCCGGTACTGAAGCGGTAGCCGTTCATGGCAAAGATGTCCTCCTGGCTTAGCCCCGAGGCACGAAGGGCCGTGCCCACGGCGGCCGCCACGACCCGCCCGAAGAACTCTGGCGCCGGGACGATGGGCGCGCCGTCGAACAAGGCAGCCGTTGTCGCGTTGGTCGCGACCGAGCGGGTCAGGAGGCTTTGCATATAGGCGGGGTCGGTCCCGACTTTGCGAAAATCCACCCGCCCGATCTTGATGAAGGTCTTGCCAAAGAAATTGTCGGCAGGATCGCTTCGCGCATACGGCGCCATGTTGTGACAGCCGCTGCAAGTGGCGGCGAACAGGGCCTTGCCCTCCTCGGCCAGGGCGCGGTCGATCGGCCCCATGATCTCTTCGTCCCAGACCGGAGGCGTCAGTGACTGCAGCCATTGCTCTATCGCATACAGATCATTCAGACGGATACTGGACTGGAAGGCGGAGGCGGCGGCATCGGACCCGATGGAGGTCATGCCGAACACGCCCAGAACCTGCCCGCCGTTGCGTGCAATCGGGCTTGCGGCGATCGGGTTCCACTGGACGAATTCCAGCTCTGGCGCCAGCCACAGGGGCGGATAGCTCGTCGGCGCGGCCACGGGATAGAGGTTCCGAGGCAACCCCTGATCCCGCACCGCCAGCGCGTTTATGATCTGGGTCAGGGCATCGACCCGGCCAAAGCCCGATGGGACGTCGGGTTTGCGCAACACGGCATCTGCGGTCAGCGTCAGATTGAATGCGGTCAGCTCTGTCAGAAGCTTCGCCTTGGCGGCCGCGTCGGCGACGGAAAGGGCTGCTGCAAAGCGGTCAAACCGTTGCGGGTCAAGCAGGGTCAGCTGCACGGACAAAGCCAGCGCCTGATAGAAGGAATCGAAATCCAGATGCGCCGGGGCGCCGTCAACCCGCAGGGTCTGGTCGCCAACCCGCACATTGGCCGTATGGCAGGCGGCGCAGGTCAGCCCGACCTGTCGCGTCTCCGGGTCGACGGTCACGCCCACCGGGAATTCCGCGCTTTGATCGGGCAGATCCGCCGCAATGAACCCGAACCGGGTCAGATAATCGATCTCGGCGAAGCGGGACGTCCCATCGGGGCGTTCCAGTGCCCGAAACCAGTCTGCCGGCATCATCTGAGAGCCTTGCGGGGTAAAGTAGAACGCCGCCCGCAAATCCTCTGTCCACCCCTGATCGAGGAAAGCAGGGCCGGCCGCCGACGGGAGCGGCGCCCCAAGGGTCAAGAGCAGTATGGCGGAGATCAGAGACTTGTACATCTTGGCCCTATGGAGCGACGAACAACGACAGGAATGCCTGTGTCCTACCATATTCGCCGAAGATCCCCAAATGAGGATCCTGACCGGGCATACCGCCCGTGCACGGCAATCTCCTCTGGCCAGCCGGAGCCAAACCCGTCAAAAAGGCGCCATGCCGTTTCCCGAATATGTCTTTCGACACACGCCTGCTTTGAAAGGCTTGATCACCCCGCCGGGCGTCTCGGACTTGCGCTTCGGACAGGATCGCTTTGCCGAACTGGACGAGCAAGCCGCGGCCGAGGGCTGGCCGCCCGGCTGGCGCATGGACCATACCGCCCGAGAGGACAACCGGCAGGCCGTGCTGTCCGGGCGTTGGGGGCAGGATCTTTGGGTGTTCGCCTATGGCTCGCTGATCTGGGATCCGGCGGTGTACGTCGAGGAATACCGGCGCGGTCGTCTCATGGGCTGGCGCCGCAAGTTCTGCATGCGGCTGGAAGGCGGACGCGCCACCCACGCGCAGCCGGGGCTTATGGCCGCGCTGGATGAGGGCGGCCAATGCGACGGCCTTGTTTTCAGGGTCGCGGCGGATCTGGTGGACCAGGAGACACGCTTCATGTGGCGCCGCGAAATGTTCGCTGGCACCTATTGCCCCGTCTTTCTTGACGTCGAGACTCCTCAGGGTCCGGTGGAGGCATTGGCCTTCGTCATGGACCGGACGAACAGCCGCTACATGCCGCAGCTTACCAATGACACCGCCGCCCGGATGATCGCCGTGGCGGAAGGTCCGCGTGGGTCCAATTTTGACTATCTCCAGTCGTTGATCACGCATCTGGCAGAGCTGGGCATCCGGGATAAGGACATGCAGGATCTCCATGCCCGTGCCAGCAGGCACCGAGGGTAACCTGGCGCCAGCCGCGGTGATGCGGGCCGGCCGTTTTTCCGCCCGACGGATTGTCCGTGGCTCTGGCCTTCATGCGCGAAAAGCTGGGGCTGGG
>CAYGRI010000414.1:0-4295 GCA_964352155.1 uncultured Maritimibacter sp.
GGGTCACGGTGACCACCGGCGGTCCGGCGCAGGCGATGGCGGGGGCGGAGGCGGTGGTGTCCTGCATGGCGTCGCGGACGGGTGCTCCGGCGGATGCCTGGGCCGTGGATCATGACGCCCATGTCACGGCTTTGGAGGCTGCCGCGGCGGCGGGGGTGTCGCACTTCGTGCTGCTGTCGGCGATTTGTGTGCAAAAGCCCGAACTGGCGTTTCAGCGCGCCAAGCTGGCGTTCGAGGCGCGGCTTGTGGCTTCGGGGCTGAAGTGGTCGATTGTCCGGTCCACCGCCTATTTCAAGTCTCTGTCGGGGCAACTGGACCGGTTGCGCGCGGGCAAGCCGTTCTTGCTGTTCGGCGACGGGACGGCGACGGCCTGTAAGCCGATCAGCGATGACGATCTGGGGCGCTATCTGGCGCTGTGCCTGACCGAGCCCGATCTGCGGGGGCGGATCCTGCCGATTGGCGGCCCGGGCCCGGCGCTGACCCCGCGCGAGATGGGGGCGGAATTGTTTCGCCTGCTGGGGCGGCCGCCGACCTTCAAGACACTGCCTTTGGGGATGATGGATGCCATCGTGGGCGGGCTGTCGCTTGGCGGGTGGTTGTCGTCCGGTCTGCGCGACAAGGCGGAGTTGGCGAAGATCGGGCGCTATTACGCGCGGGAATCCATGCTGGTCTGGGATGCGGCGGCGGGGCGGTATGATGCCGATGCGACCCCGGAATTCGGGACGGAGACGTTGTTCGAGTTTTACGCAAGGTTGGTGTCGGGGGAGGCGCGCGCGGATCGCGGGGCGCATGCGGTGTTCTGAGGGGCGTGGGGCGTCAAAAGAACTTTGTGCCTCCGGCGGGAGTATTTCTGGCCAGAAGAAGGGGCCAGAAGAAAGGAATCGGGCGCGAGTTGATCTGGCCGGTCTTTTGGGGCTGTGGCGGTCAGGCCATCTTGGTCAGGATTGAAACAGCGGGAAGCTGACCCCAAGCGCCCAGGCCAGCACCAGCCCCAGCGCCAGGCCGGAGGCCAGCGGGCCGCCGCGCCGGGCGGCCATGCGGCCCATCGTGCCGAAGACAAGGTAGAACAGCAGCACCACCGGCGCGATCATCAGTAGGAAGAACAGCCCGTCGAAATCCAGCGCCACCGCTCCGCCGAGGGAGGCCAGGAAGGCGCCGCGCAAGGCGATGCGTTGGGGTAGGCTGGCGCCCTGGGTCAGGCGCGCGTCGGCCAGCATATAGGGGAGCGCGCCCAGCGACATCGCGGCGATGATCCAGAGGCGCCCCGGGGTGGGCCAGAAATTCGCGGCGTAGCGGTCCAGCGCGAAGCCGAAGAGTGCGCACCAGATCAGCAGCAGGCCCAGTGCGGGCAGGGACAGGGGGCCGAAGCCGATGCACCAGATCCGCAGGAGCAGCAGTTGGATCGCCCCGAAGATTGCCATATGCAGCGCCAGGTAGTCGGCCACCAGCACCGGCAGGACATTTGGGTTCAGTGGCACGGCGAGTGCGGGGGCGGCGATCGCGGGCAGCAGCGCTGCGGCGGCCAGGCGCGGCAGGGGCAGGTTTGTGCGCGCTGTCGGTTCGGGCGGCAGCCTTTGTGCCACCGGGCCGAACAGCAGCACCAGCCCGCCCAACAGGCACAGGATCGCCCAGCCTGTCGGAGGACTCGGCTGGTCGGAAGTGCGGTCATATGCCTTGTCCAGCCAGTCCAGCGCGGCGGCGCGCCCGGCGCGGCTGTGCAGGACGGAGACATGCTCGGCATAGGGTGCGATCTCGGCCCGGCGGGTGAGGGGCCCTTGGGTGATCGTGTCGCCTTCGGTGGCTGTCTCGTCGAGCATCCGCACCGAGTCTCGCGCGAAGGCGCGCAGCCCCGGCTCCCACGCGCCAGTGATCATCAGCAGGGTTTGGGGGGCGGTGGCGTCAATCTCTAGGGAAAAGGCCGAGATCAGGACCAGCGGCCCGATGTCGGTGCGTTGGGCGGCGACGCGGACCAGCACATCGGTTGCCATGGAATGGCCAAGCAGCGCCACCGGAGACCCGCCCGCATCCACAGCGTCGATCACCTCGGCGGTTTGGTCCATCAGCAGGCGGGTGGTGCCGTCGATGGCCGTGACATCGCCGGACATCGGGGTCGGGTGGCGCCCGTGGCCCAGGAAATCGAAGACGAACACCCGGTAGCCGGCGCGCGCCAAGGGCTGGGCATAGCCTTGCATCATCTGGCGCGACCCGGCGAAGCCATGGGCGATCACCACCGCCGGACCATCGGCGCCGGGGAGCGCATAGCCGGTGACGGGTGTCTCGCCGATGGTGAAGCGGGTCTCGGAGATCGGTCCGCGCGCCCGCTCCAGCACCCAGAGCGAGGCGGCGATCAGGCCCAGCGCCAGACCCATCCGGGCACCCGTCATCGGCGGGACGGTGGCGCGGGCGGCGTGGCGGTGTTTCTTGTCATTTTCGCTCCGGCGTTCGGTTTGTCGAAGACCGTAATTGACTCGGACCCGGAAACCAAGGTATCGGACTGCTTAACAAGTTAAGGATGTACATGCCGCATATATGCATCGAATATTCCGGCAATCTGGAAGCTGACGTGGATATCGGGGCCCTGTGCGCCCATGTCCGCGAGACGGCGGTGGGGATCGACGCCTTTCCGATGCCGGGCCTGCGGGTCCGGGCGTTTCGCTGCGATCACTACTCGATTGCCGATGGCGACCCCAAGCACGCCTATATCGACATCTCGATCCGCCTTAGGGGCGGGCGGCCCGAGGATGTGAAGCGCGATGCCACCCAGCGGGTGTTCGAGGCGGTCCGCGACTTTCTGGCGCCCGTGCTTGCAACCCGCTCGCTGGCCCTGTCGCTGGAGATGCGGGACATCGACCCGGCCCTGTCGCCCAAAACGGGCACCATACGCGACCATCTGGAGACCTGAGAATGACCGCGCTTGACACCAATCTGGAAAAACTGGACGCGCAGCTTGCCCGGTTCCGTGACACCGGCATCCTGAACCGGATCGCCGGGGCCGACCGGCCCGGGGCGGGGGGCGTGTTTCAGACCCTCTCACCGGTCGACCGCAGTGTGATCTGCGATGTGGCGCATGGCACGGCGGAGGATATTGATGCGGCGGCCAAGGCGGCCCATGCGGCCTTTCCCGCGTGGCGCGACATGCCCGCGCTGGAGCGAAAGAAGATCCTGATCAAGGTCGCCGAGCTGATCGAGGCGCGGGCCGAAGAGATCGCGCTGTGCGAATGCTGGGACACCGGGCAGGCGTGGAAATTCATGTCCAAGGCGGCGCTGCGCGGGGCCGAGAACTTTCGCTATTTCGCCGATCAGGTGACGGCGGCGCGGGACGGGCAGCATCTGAGATCGCCGACGCTAATGAATGTCACCACCCGGGTGCCGATTGGTCCGGTGGGGGTGATCACGCCCTGGAACACGCCCTTCATGCTGTCGACCTGGAAGATCGCGCCGGCCCTGGCAGCGGGCTGCACGGTGGTGCACAAACCGGCCGAGGCATCGCCGCTGACCGCCCGGCTGCTGGTCGAGATCGCAGAAGAGGCGGGGCTGCCGCCGGGCGTGCTGAACACCGTCAACGGCTTTGGCGAGGGCGCGGGCAAGGCGCTGACCGAACATCCGCTGATCAAGGCCATCGCCTTTGTCGGCGAAAGCCGCACGGGGTCGATCATTACCAAGCAGGGGGCGGATACGCTCAAGCGGATGCATCTGGAACTGGGGGGCAAGAACCCGGTGATCGTGTTTGATGATGCCGATCTGGATCGGGCGCTGGATGCGGTGATCTTCATGATCTATTCGATCAACGGTGAACGCTGCACCTCGTCCTCGCGGCTGCTGGTGCAGGACACGATCCGCGCCGAGTTCGAGGCCAAGCTGGTCGAGCGGGTGAATCGGATCAAGGTCGGCCACCCGCTGGACCCGGCGACAGAGATCGGTCCGCTGGTGACCGAGGAGCATTTCAACAAGGTCACCTCGTACTTCGAGATCGCCAAGGCCGATGGCGCCACCGTGGCGGCGGGGGGCGAGACGCTTGGGGAAACCGGCTATTTCGTGCGGCCCACGCTGTTTACCGATGCAAGCAACGACATGCGGATCGCGCAGGAAGAGATCTTTGGCCCGGTGCTGACCTCGATCCCGTTCCAGACCGAGGATGAGGCGCTGGCGATTGCCAATGACACCCAATACGGGCTGACCGGCTATGTCTGGACCAACGACCTGACCCGCGCGCTGCGGTTCACCGACAAGCTGGAGGCAGGGATGATCTGGGTGAACTCGGAAAACGTGCGCCACCTGCCGACGCCCTTTGGCGG
>CAYGRI010000415.1:0-4284 GCA_964352155.1 uncultured Maritimibacter sp.
GCCAAAGCCTCTGCCGAGGTCACACCGCTTGTCCCGCGTCGGTCCGCTCCATCGGCTGCGCCTGCACCCGCGCCAGTGTCTGGACCAGTGTCTGGACCAGTGTCTGGACCAGTGTCGGGGCCAGTGTCGGGGCCAGCGCCTTCTCCGGCGTCCGGGGGCCGGGTGATCCCGCAGCGGGTGACGCGTCGGGCCTCTGGCGGCACGCGGGCGCGCCCCGGGCCTGGGGCGGATGTGGGGCCTGTGTGACCCCCCCGCCGTTGCCCAGGGCACAAAGCTGACCACCCCGGACGCGGCCCCGGCCTGACGCGCTGGGGTTTTTGCGCGTCATTCCAACGCGTTTGCTCTGCCACGGGCGAGATCGGATTTCTTTCGACTCGGGAATGGCCTAAAGCTATCCTTCTGATGAGGGGTGGCTCGAGGATCTTGCGTGAGTCTTGAAGACGAACTGGAAACGCTGCGCGCGGCTGTGCCTGGCTGCCGGGTGGCGGCATTTGTGGATTTGCGCGCGCAGTTGGTTCTGTTGTCCAAGGCGGCGCAGCGTCCGAAACAGGAATGGCTGGACCGGCTGGCGCGCACTGGCGCGACCCTGCTGCCGCTGTCCGCGTCGCCGCTGATGACGGCCGCCGCATGGGACGGGGCGCTGCCGGATGAGGCGGCGGTGATCTCCGCCGAAGGGCTTCGGATCTACGCCCGTCTGCCCGAGGATCTGTCCGAGGCGCTGTGCTGCGATTGCGCGCCCGGGGCCGATGCGGGCGCGGTTCTGGCGGCTGCGCGGGCGACACTGCGGCGCATTGTGGCGGCGGGGTAGGGCGATGGCCAGGGCCGCGATGAACGGACGCAGTCAGTGAGCGAAGACGACGGGCTCCGCAAAAAGGTGGACCGGCTGGCGGCCGCGCCGTCCGAGATCGTCGATGGCTGGCGTCGGCTGGACGATCCTCTGGCGGTGGCGATCACGTCCGAGATCGACGAGACGGTGCTGCCGCGCAAGCTGTCCTTTCGAAGCGACGGAGGCAGCGTGCTGGTGGTCGAGGCCGGACACCGCCGCCTGCGCCGGTTTCTGCCGCCCTGTCCCGAGGCGCTGATGCCCTGGGGCCATCTGTTCGAGGCGCCCCGGCTGGATGCGGGCGCGGATCTCGGCGCCGCCGGTGCCGTACTGGCACGGCACTTCGGTGAGGATGCGCAAGCCTGGGTCAAGTCAGAGCCTTTGCCCTCTGGCAGCGGCGGGGGGCAGACCGGGCTGTCCGCCGCCGGATTGCGGGAGGCCTGGAGCGCGGCCGGCGACAAGCTGTCAGGTGACACGCTGGACCCCGCCGAAGCCGTGGATGAGTTCCTCGATGGCGTGGCGCGGCGCGCGTCGCAATGGGTGGTTCTGGGCGATGGCGTTGTCGAGGCGCAATCGGATGGCGCCGAGGCGCTCGGCTCGGAGGCGCCCTCGGCCTGGGCCTCGGTTCAGGGCACCAGTGGCGCAACGGTTCCGCTTTGCGTTATTCTGGGCCGGCCGGATGGGGGAAGCCTTGTCCTCGCGGGCGATGCCGAGCGGGCGATCGTGGCCCAGGTGCCCTCTGGTGATGCGAGCGACCTCGCGGGGCTGTGGCAATCGCTGCTCGGCTGATCCGGGCGGTTGCGGCGCCCTACAGGATCATGCGGCCCTGATCCTCGGGCACCCGACGTCTTGGCGCCAAGACGCGGTCGCTTGCGCCGCGCCCTGCACATCTCGCCCAAAACCGCCGGTTCTGACATCCCCGCCCGTTGCGTCCGGCGCGGATCCCTCGGTTCTGCCCGGCCTGCCCCTTTCTCCGAACGGGGTGACGGTCAGCGGCGCCTACATCCGCCGGTACAAAAAGACGGTCAGCGGCGCCAAAGCCGCCGTCAGCACGGCAGGCGCCAACAACGCCAGCGCCACGGTCCCCCAATCCGCTCCGCCATTCATCAACCCGCGCATGGCAGAGGCCATGAAGGTCACCGGATTATGCTCCACAAAGCGGCGCAGCCAATCGGGCATTGTGGCCGGGTCGACCATGATGTTGGACGAAAAGACGATGGGAAACAGAAAGGTGAAGCCCAGCGTCATCACCGTTGTGGGGGTTCGCAGCAGCAGCCCCAGCACCAGAAAGACCCAGCCGATGCCGATGCCGATCCCTACCAGCAGGATCAGCGCCGCCACCACGCCCGGCAGCCCGGCGCCGGGGCGAAAGCCCAGCAGCATCCCGATCATCAGCACCAGCACCGCCGCAATCAGGTGGCGCAGGATATCGCCGACGATCAGCCCTGCAAAGGGCGACAGGGACCAGATCGGCAGAGAGCGGAACCTGTCGAACAGCCCTTTGCCGATGTCGGTCGACAGCCCCATCCCCGAATAGACCGCGTTGAACAGCACCGTCTGCACCAGAATGCCCGGCAGCAGGAATTGCAGGTAATCGCCGGTCGATCCCGCCAGCGCGCCGCCGAAGACAAAGGTGAACAGCAGCGTGAACATCACCGGCGTCATCACCAGATCGAACAACTGTTCGGGCACATGTTTGAACTTCAGCACCGCGCGCCAGCCAAAGGTCAGCGCATTCGCCATCGCCGAGGGCTTGGGCGGGCGCGGCACATGGGCGAAACCGTCACTCATGCTGTTTCCTCCGGGTTGGTGGCCGTTTCTGCGGCCTGGCCGGTCAGGGCAAAGAACACTTCTTCGAGGCTGGGAGAGCCGAGTTCGAAATCCGCAAGCGCATGGCCCGCGGCGAACAGGGCAGAGATCGCCTCGTTCGCGGCCTCCGCCGTGGGCGCCTTGACCGACAGCCGCGTGTCCTCGGCGTTGCGCTGCACCGGGGCGCCGAGGCGCTCGCCCAGCAGCGCGCTGGCGGTCTCCAGCCCGGCGGGGTCGGCCAGCGTGACATGCAAAAAGCCCGATCCCGTGGCGGCCTTCAGCTCGCGGCTGGTGCCCTCGGCGATCTTCCTGCCCTTGTTGACCACCGCAATGCGCCGGGCGAGCTGGTCGGCCTCTTCGAGATATTGCGTGGTCAGCAAGATCGTCACGCCCGATTGCGCCAGCCGCCGGATCAGCCGCCAGACCTTCTGGCGCGCCATCGGATCGAGGCCTGTGGTCGGCTCGTCCAGAAACAGCACGCCGGGGGTGACCACCAGCGAGGCGGCAATGTCCAGCCGCCGCCGCATCCCGCCCGAGTAATCCTTGACCTGCTTGCGCGCGGCGTCGGTCAGATCGAAATCGGCCAGCAGATCGTCCGCCCGCCCGCGCGCGTCGATGCGCGAAAAGCCCCAAAGCCGCGCCAGCAGGATCAGGTTCTCGCGCCCCGTCAGATCCTCGTCCAGAGAGGCGAACTGCCCGGTCATCGCAATCGCTCCGCGCACCGCCTGCGGATCGGCGACCAGATCGTGCCCCATGACCGTCGCGCTGCCCGCATCCGGCGCGATCAGCGTGGCCAGCATCCGCATCAGCGTGGTCTTGCCCGCGCCGTTCGGGCCCAAAATGGCAAAGATCTCGCCCTGCGGGACCTCCAGATCGATGCGGTCCACGGCTTTCAGATCGCCATAGGATTTGCACAGCCCGCGGGCCTTGATCGTCAGGGTGTCAGAAGCGGTGTCATCGCGCATGGGGCCAAGCCTTCTGTCGGCGGTTCGCTGCCCCCCTCCTGTACCCGGAATGCGGGCCACATCCAAGACCGTCCGCCGGAGCCAGATCTTTTCATTGCGCCCGGGAACGCCCATCTAGGCCGGACAGGGTAACAGGGAGAGGCAGATGAAGATCAACGCGGATTTCTCACAACGGGTCGTGGTGGCCTTTGCGGAAAACGACTGGGTCGCCTCGCCGATGCCGGGGGTGGAACGCAAGATGCTCGACCGGATCGGCGCCGAAGTGGCCCGCGCGACAACGATCGTGCGTTACGCGCCAGGCAGCGCCTTTTCGGCCCATGTCCACGACGGCGGAGAGGAATTTCTGGTGCTCGACGGGGTGTTCCGGGACGAACACGGCGACTTCCCCAAGGGCACCTATGTGCGCAACCCGCCGACCTCGCGCCACACCCCCTCGGCGCCACAGGGGGCGACGATCCTGGTCAAGCTGCATCAATTCGATCCCGCCGACCGGCAGCAACTCCGCCTGGACACGTCCGGGCCGGGCGACGTCCCCCTGTTCCGCAACACTAGCGAAGATGTCCGCGTCGCGTGCTGGGCGCCGGGGGCAGAGATCGCCCTGGATGCCAGTGGCGGGATGGAAGTCTTTGTGATCGAGGGCGGTTTCTCCGAAAGTGGCGACACCCTGGGCGCCTGGGATTGGCTGCG
>CAYGRI010000416.1:0-4279 GCA_964352155.1 uncultured Maritimibacter sp.
CACAAAGCCCAGCCCCGGCGTGCCGCCCCCGCTCAAAGGCCCCTTCCATAGGTCACGCCCAGGGCCCCGGCCAAAAGCCCCCCATGCCCGGTTTCGGTGCAGGCCATGCGAAGGACGCGCCGGGACTGCCGCAAGCCCCCACCCTCCCCATGCGGCAGGAGGCGGAACCGGTATCGGGCATTCGGGCATTCGGGCATGAAGCCCCGGCCGCCGCCTTTTCGTCAACGTTGCAGCACAGTTATGGCCCCATTCCCGAGTCATGGTGGCGCGGTATGCTGAATAAGGTTACCCGCCGATGCAAGAATCCAGGATCCCCGCGACAATGGTCGAACTGACCGCGATTCGGTTCTTCGCAGCGGTGTCGGTGATGTTTGTGCATATGCCCGGCGCCCTCGAAGGGCATCCCGCCGTGCCGGACGCTCTGGTCGCGCTTGGCCATCGGGGGGTGGATCTGTTCTTTGTCCTTTCGGGCTTCATCATTATGCATGCCTATGGGGCGCGGCCAGAGCCGCTGCGCCTGGGACCCTATCTGCAAAACCGGATGGCGCGGGTCTATCCCCTGCATCTGTTCACCTGCCTGGTGTTCATCTTTCTGTTTGCCCGCCCCACGGATGGCGGCGTCGCCGCTGTCAACTGGAACGCGGCGATCTGGCACCTGACGGCGCTGCATTCGACGGGCATCGTTGAGGCCCACGCGCTGAACTTCCCAAGCTGGTCGGTGAGCGCCGAATTGCTGGCCTATCTCACCTTCCCGGCGGCGCTGTGGTGGGCGCGGCGGTGCTCGGCCCCGGTGGCGTTGGGCACGGCGGTGCTGGCGTTGATCCTGACAGACCGGGTGGTGGCGGCGCGCGGGGCGGATCTGTTCACGCTGACGAATGACGGCGGTGTCCTGCGGGCCGTCCTGGGGTTCTGGGTCGGGGTCGGCCTGTATCGCCTGTTCCAGGTGGCGCAACCCGACGGCCACCGGGCGCGCTGGCTGATGCCGGTGGCGGTCGCCGCAGCCGTGGCCAGCGCCGTTCTGGGCGCCCCCGGCGCGATCACCGTGCTGCTGCTGACATGGGTCGTCTATCTTTGCGCCGCGCTGAGCTGCGATCCGCGCCCGAACCCGATGCGGGCCCCGGTTCTGATCTGGTTGGGCAAGCGGTCTTATGCCTTCTACATGGCGCATCTGTTCGTCATCATCCTGATACATTACCTGTTCCACCGGGCCGGTCTGGAATGGATGCACTGGTCATCGGTGGTGGCCTGTATCGTCACGACAATCGCGGTGTCGGATCTGCTGTATCGCGGTGTCGAAGAGCCGGCACGGCGCCGATTTCGCGCAGGCGGACCCGGGCTGCGGCATGCCGCGCGGACGGGCGGCCCCCTCAACACCCGCCCCGAAACCTCCGCATAGGGTCTTGAACGGCGCGCCGGGGCTCAAAGGAACCGCCCGACGCATTTCGGTCAGGGCGCCCGCAACGGCAAGACGCAGCCCGGGTCGGGGCTGCGCCGTTTTGGTCAGGTCGTTCGGGCTCTCCTGTCACATGGTGATTTCACAGACGGACATCTTGCCGGGGATCGTCGTCGTCCAGTAGCCGGTCCAGCTGCCGTTATAGTCCTTGGCGATGGCGTTGCAGGTCATCCGGGCGTGGTGGTTGTCGCGCAGGGGGCCAGCGTTGACGGTGTAGGTCTGGGCATAGTCGCGCGGCGGTGCCTTGGCCGTGGCATAATCCGTGGCGGTGATCTGATAGCGGGTGTAATTCTCGTAGACGACCTCCTTGTTGTACATGTCGATGGTCACATAGACGTCGCGGTTCTGGTCATAGAGATACACGTTCCAGGCGTCGCGATGGGTCTCTGTATAACGGTCAAGCTCGTATCCGTAGCGGTCCAGCTCCACCCAGCCGTTGGTGTGCATCTCAAACCGGCCGCCGCTGTATTCCACCATGCCGACGTTCTGGCCGGTCATTGCGTAGACGTCATGCTTGGGAGCGTACTGAGTGCCGACGCCCTGGCACTTCCGGATCGCGGTGTCCCAATGGGTTCCGGTCTGGATGTACTGGCTGAAGCAGGTGATGCGGGTGGTGTAGTCGACGGCGCCTTTGCACAGGGCGACGGCGTTCGCGTATTCCCACTTGGTACCCTGGCCCCAGTTGACGCCGCCGTACATGACCTGCTCGACACAGGCTTTCGGGGCAGAGGCTTCGGCCTTGGACAATCCCGAGACGCCGATGGCGAAGGTCAGGGCCGTGGCGGCGAAGGCGGTCAGGGCAAGGGCTTTGGCGGTGTGTCGGGCGGTGTCGGAGGGGCTGGTCATCTGAGGGCTCTTTCATGTTTGCGGTGTTGATGACCCTTTATGCCGCCTGTCGCGGAGCGGCGCTGTGACCCGGATCACAGCAGCGGGGCGGGGGGCCCGGCGCTTCACGCGCGATGCACAAACCGGGGGGCGCAACGCGACAGATTGCGGCGAGGGCACGCCGGAATAACGAGCGCTTTTAGGACGCTCTTAGGACTCATTTGGCAATTTCGCAGGATGGAGCAAAGGCCGACGATATCGGGTCCAGAGGATTGGACCCTTCAAACCTGGTTTCTACCGGTTGCAATGGCCGTGTTCAGCCTTTTTGCATATGCATCGCTGGCATTCGGCGTGCGGGAGGGTCGGGCCGGGGAGCCTGTGGCGATCGTGTTCCCGCCGCATTGGGGGAGTGGTGATGCCTTCCGGGCCAGCGCCATGCTCGACGTCGACATCGTGACAAGCGGCCGTTTCGATTTCGTCATGATCGTTGTGCCGCGCACGCACCGTGCCCTTGCGCGGCTCCGTGAAACCGGGGCGCTTTTCGTCATGAAAACAAATGTCGGACAGCTGTGCTCGAGCGAAAGCCTAACACTCTCGGAGCGTGATCGGGGAAATGCCGGAGATCAGTAGTATAATTTCCGCAATTCGAGAGGCCAATCAAGTCCAGTCTCATGATCTGACCCAGCTGCGACGGGTCGCATCGGCCGGGTTCGTCATTTATATTTGGATCATGACTGTCCTGGTCACAGTCTTGACCTATACCTGGTCACAAAGCTGGGTCCAGGTCCTGTTTGTCAGCGCGGTTCTGGCCGGCGGGGCGACCCTTGCCTGGCGGTCCGACGCGGCATCCTTGCGGACGCGCCTGATCATGGCCTCCAGCATGACGGGTAACTGGATCATGCTCGTCTATTCCAGCAGCGGGATTTCCGGTGGCGCGTTTATCCTGGACACGCATATGGTGTTTTTCATCCTGAACGCGTTCTTGCTGACCTATTTTTGCTGGCGGTCCATTCTGATCGTCAGTGCAATCACCCTGGTTCACCATGTCGCGCTCAGCTTTCTTGCGCCGCTTCTGGTCTGGCCCTCCTCCAACAACGCGTTGCTGCACCTGATAAACCACGTTGCCATGGCCGGCGTGATCGGGTCGGTCGCAATGATGGTATCGGTTTCCGTCTGCCGTCTCTTTGGTAAATCCGACCAGGCGCTGACAGCGCTGCGCACACAGATGGAGCAGCGCGAGCAACTGGAACAGGAACAGGAAGACGTGCGCCGGAAGGCCGCCGAGCTGGAGGAGCAGGAGCGCGCCCGGCTTGAGGGCGAGCGCCTGCGAAAAGAGGCGGAAGACGAGGCGCGCCGGGCGCGCAAGGCAGATGCCCAAAAGCGCGAACAGGCCCGTCTCGTCGAGGAAGAGGCGAAAGCGCGCGCCTTGGCCGAAGACCACAAAAAGGTCGTGGATACCCTGGCCGCCGGCCTCAAGGGGCTGGCTGCGGGCAAACTCGACGTCGAGCTGCGCGAGGCTTTTCCCGGCAGCTATGAGCAGCTGAGGATCGATTTCAATGACACCGTGGCGCATCTGTCGCGCCTGATCCGATCGATCAGCGCCTCGACGCAATCGATCACCGGCGGCGTGGGCGAGATCGCCGGCGCGTCCAACGACTTGTCGCGGCGCACCGAAGCCTCAGCGGAAACGCTGGAGAAGACAGCGGCGGCGGTGAATGAGCTGACCGTGTCGGTGCGTTTGGCCGCGGACGGGGCCCGGCAGGCCGACGCGCTTGTCAGCGACGCTAACGCCAAGGCAACATCCACGGCGCAGGTCGTTGAAGATACGGTGACGGCCATGGGCGCCATCGAATCCTCGTCCGGGCAGATCACCAAGATCATCAGTGTGATCGATGAAATCGCGTTCCAGACGAACCTGCTGGCGTTGAATGCGGGGGTCGAGGCGGCGCGCGCGGGCGAGGCGGGGCGTGGTTTTGCCGTCGTCGCCTCCGAGGTGCGGGC
>CAYGRI010000417.1:0-4265 GCA_964352155.1 uncultured Maritimibacter sp.
CTGGTACCACAGCGCGGCCGAGCAGGGGCACCCGCTGGCGCAGTACAATCTCGGCATCCTCTACGCGGCCGGCCGGTCGCTGCCGCTCTCCTATGCCGAGGCGGCGGTCTGGTTCGCGCGGGCGGCGGCCCGGCCCGCAGCGAAAGCCCGAAGACGCGCCGGAGCCGCATCCGCCATGGCGGCGCGTTCGGCCGGCAACAGCCCCGGCGCGGGGCGGCGCGGATCCTGTGCGGCCACCGCCACCGCCTTGCCGAACTGGGTCCGCGCCACCCCTTGCAGCAAGCTGGCAAGGTCAAGGTCCTCAAGCGGAGTCATGCGGTCTCCTTTGCACAATTGCGGCGCGACTGGTGGCACGCCTGGGTGAGGTTCATTCTGTCCGGTGCAGGCGCATAGGCAAGAGGCTGCGTGAAGTCCGCCAGCGATGCCCCTGCCAGACGCGTCGCCGGCAAGCAGATCCCGGAACGGCGGGAACAGCCGATGACGGCGATCCGCCCGGCCCTAGGCGCTGCGGGCCGGCTGTCCGACAGGCGCAGATCGCGCCGCGGAATCGCGCCACCCACCCTGAGCACTCGGACCCGACGCGATGGTCGCGACGCCCCGCGCCACAGCGCATCCGTCGCGGCGACTTGGGCCTGCGCGCCGCGCCCTGCGGCATCCGGCCCACGTGCCTTGAGGCTGAGGATCTCGATGTCCGTCTGTTGCAAGGCCCCCTCCCGTATCTCGCAAAGCCATCCCATCCGTTCAGACAGCGCCAAAGCGGACGCGTGGGCATGCCAAACGTTACGTCAGGTCGCGGGCCTGCAACAGATCAAGCCACAAAATCGCGAATCGGAAACTTCGGCTTCGTTATTTTTCAATATCTTACAAAATGCTAATTGTCAGAAACCCGCTCACGGAGGTGGTACAGTATCCCGAAGCGGCAGCGATTGTATGTGATCCCGAAATTGCCCAGATCCGGATGCGCCCGGCGATCCTGGGGATCATGGCCCCTGTATGGCCTTCGTCGGTCCGGTCAAAGGCCATGCAGGCTGGCAAGGCGGGCCGGAAACAGCTTTCGCACGCCATTGTGTCTTACCCGAGGACAGACTGTTCCCCGCGCCTTCAATGTGTTTTCCCCGGAAAGCCGTTAGCCTTGTCGCTGGGAAATGGGGCACGCAAAAGATGCAATTTCGATTCGGCACGGATGTGATCCGCATAAGCGCCCCCTCGCGGCAGGCCGTGCTGCCACAGGTGCGCGCGCGGCTGGCAGAGCGCCAGGGCATGACGCTGGCCACGCTCACCCTCGGCCATCTGGGCAGGCTGCGGCGCAACCCCGCTTATCGTGCCGCCTATATGGCGCAGGACTTGATCGTGGCAGAAGGCAAGCCGATCGTCTGGCTGTCGCGTCTGGCCCTGAGGCCGTTGCGGCCGGCCTCCGCCGCTGACCTGGTCCTGCCCCTGGCCCGCGCGGCGGCCCATGCCGGGGCGGATGTCGCGCTGTTGGGCAGTGCGCCTGGCGTTCTGACCAAAGCTGCGGACCGGCTGACACAGACGATCACCGGGCTGCAGATCATCGCCCAGCTCTCGCCTGAGAGGGGGTTTGACCCCAACGGACCAGAGGCAGACTGGCTGATCGACGAGCTTGCCGACAGCGAAGCGGGCTTTTGCTTTCTGGCGCTGGACTCCCCGGCGCAAGAGGTCTTTGCCGCCCGCGCGCGGGCGCGGCTGCCCGGCATGGCCTTTGCCTCTGTCGGGGCCGGGCTGGACTATGTGGCAGGCGCCCGGACCCGCGCGCCCCGATGGATGCGTCGCATTGGAATGGACTGGCTGTGGGACGGGATCCGCGCGCCGCTGCGCATGGGGCCGTGCTATGTCGGGGGTCTGGCGGTCTTGCCCGGCGCGGTCTGGGCCGCGCTGCGGATGCGCCAGGCGGGGCGGCCCGACACCGCGCTGCGCAAGGCGATCCTTGGCGTGCCCGACGACGACACACCGCGCATCCCCGTCAAGCTGGAACGCGCCCTGGTCCCGCTGCCCGCACGCGGGACCCGCCCGACGAGCCAACGGCTGCTGCCGATCCTTGGGACGGCGCCGCCCCGGATGTTGCTGAATGGGAAACAATAGCGTCGGTTTCGGCCCTTTGCCCTCAATCCACCGCCAATCACGGGGCAGCGCCACACTCCGGTGACCGGTCCGCAATTGCCCCACTCTCTTGCCCGGGTCTTGCGGCAAAACGCTCCGGCGCGGCTGGACCTTGGCGCGCTTGCACCGCACAATCGGCACGAGCAAACCGGATTGGGGGCGAGATCGTGGTCAATGTGCTGGTGCTGTCAAGTTGGGTGGCCCATGGCCATGTGGGGTTGTCGGCGGCCACCCCGATGCTTCAGACGCTGGGCCACAGCGTCACCGGCTTACCGACGACGATCCTGTCGAACCATCCCGGCTGGGCGCAGACAGCGGCCGCCCCCGTCACGCCGCATCAATTGCAGCAGATGGCCGACGCCCTGGACGCGAACGGCTGGCTTGCGCCCATGCACAGCCTGCAAACCGGCTATCTGCCGACCGCCGCGCATGTGCGGTTCGCCTGCGATCTGGTCGAGCGGCTACCAAAGGCGCGGATCGTGGTGGATCCGGTTCTGGGCGACGATCCCGACGGCCTTTACATGCCGCAGGACACGGCAGAGGCGCTGCGCGACGCTTTGCTGCCCCGCGCCCAGGTGCTGACGCCGAACCGGTTCGAGCTGAAATGGCTGACGGGAAAGCCCGCCGACACGCTGGACCAGACCCGCGCCGCCGCCGAAAGCCTGCTGGACCGGGTGGACGAGGTGCTTGTGACCTCGCCACCCATTGACCCGTTCGAGACGGGGATCCTGCGCGTCAACGGGGGCGGGGCGACGCTGTTCCGCACCGCCCATTACGCGGGCATCCCGCATGGCACCGGCGACGCCTTTGCCGCGCTGATCGCGGCGGGGCTGACGCCCGGGGCAACGCTGGGCCATCTGCACGCGCTGGCGCGCGAAAGCCGGGGTGCACAGCATCTGCACATCGCCGAATCCGCCGCCCAATGGACCGTCGCCGGCCCCATCCAACCCACGGAGCCGCCATGGCCTTTGACTTCATCCTGATGCTCACGCGGAACGATCGCACGATCCCGGACGCCCGCGCCCGGCTGGATCAGGCGATGGAAGGCGGCGTGCGCCATATCGGGTTCAAGGATGTGGGCCTGCCGGTGGCAGAGCTGAAAGGGCTGGCCGACACGATCCGCGCCGCTGGCGGACGGTCCTATCTGGAGGTGGTCAGCCTGGACGAGGACAGCGAGCTTGCCTCGGCCCGGGCGGCGGTGGCGCTGGATGTGGATTGCCTGCTGGGCGGCACCCGCGCCCAGGCGGTGACAGAGGTGACCCGCGACCATCCCCTGCGCTATTACCCGTTTCCGGGGCGGATCACCGGCCATCCCAGCGTGCTTGAAGGACCGGCCTCCGACATCGCGGACTCGGCCCGGCGCCTTGCGGATCTGGAGCATGTGCATGGGCTGGATCTGCTGGCCTATCGCTTTCGGGGCGATGTGCCGGGGCTGATGGCGCAAGTCTGCCGCAGCGTGACCAAGCCCGTGATCATCGCCGGCAGCATCGACAGCGAAGACCGCATCCTGGCCGCCGCCAGCGCCGGCGCCGCCGGGTTCACCGTGGGCACGGCGGCCCTGGGCGAAGAGTTCCCGGCCGAGGAGCCCGGCTTTGCCGCCCAGGTGCGGGTGATTCTGGCGATGACCTCTCGCGCGCAGGCCCGGTCCACCGCGCCGCGCCGGCTTGCGCTGGTGGCCCATGACAGCCGCAAGGCGCATCTGCGCGCCTGGGTCACCCGCCACGCCCGCGCCCTGACCGGGCATCGGCTGATCTGCACCGGCGGCACCGGGCGCATTGTGTCAGAGGCCGTGCCGGAGTTGACCGTGCACCGCCTGCAACGTGGCGGGCGCGGCGGCGATCAGCAACTGGGCGCGCTGATCGCGACCGGAGAGCTGGACGCGGTGATCTTCTTTGCCGATCCCACCGTGGCCCATGGCGGCGATGTGGATTTGCAGGCGCTGACCCGGCTGGCCATCGTGCATGACATCCCCCTGGCGCTAAGCGCCGCGGCGGCCGATACGATTGCGGCGGCCCTGCTGTCACAACCCGCCAGCGCCTGACCCAAACGGACATGGACGCGCCCCTTGCGGACCGTGGCTGGTGGCTGGTGGCTGGTGGCTGGTGGCTGGTGGCTGGTGGCTGGCGCCCGGCGGCCCGGGGCCCGGG
>CAYGRI010000418.1:0-4265 GCA_964352155.1 uncultured Maritimibacter sp.
GGGAAATGCTGAACCTGCGCATGGCCTCTCACTCACAATAGAAAACGGCGCGGGCGGATGGCCATGGCGGCGCTGACCCATATGCTGGACCCGGGGCCGGGGATCGCGCCGGGGATCCATCCCACGGCGGTTCTGGGCGAGGGCGCCTCGGTCGGTGCCGATGCTGCGGTCGGGCCCTTTGCGGTGATCGGCGCCGGTGTCCGGATCGGGTCCGGCGCGCGGATCGGGGCGCA
Source organism: uncultured Maritimibacter sp. (assembly GCA_964352155.1). Taxonomy (GTDB): domain Bacteria; phylum Pseudomonadota; class Alphaproteobacteria; order Rhodobacterales; family Rhodobacteraceae; genus Psychromarinibacter. The sequence goes on from CAYGRI010000418.1 coordinate 234, forward strand.
TGTGACCATCGGCGACCAGACCCGGATCGGCGATGACGCGATGATCCATGCCGGGGTGCGCATTGGTGCCCGGGTGCGCATCGGCCATCGGGTGTTGTGTCAGCCCGGCGCGGTGATCGGTGCCGACGGGTTCAGCTATGTGACGCCCGAAACCTCGCGCGCCGAGGCCGCCCGCGAAAGCCTCGGCGATGCGGGGCAGGCGCGGGCGCAGGCCTGGGTCCGCATCCATTCGCTGGGCGCGGCGGTGCTGGGAGACGACATAGAGATCGGCGCCAACACCTGTATCGACGCGGGCACCATCCGTCCGACGGCCATCGGGTCCGGCACCAAAATCGACAACCTCGTGCATATCGGCCACAATTGCGAGATCGGGCGCGACTGTCTGTTCGCCGGTCAGGTGGGGATCGCCGGGTCGGTGCAGGTGGGCAATGCGGTGACGCTGGGTGGCAAGGTCGGCGTGGTGGACAACATCTTCATCGGCGACGGGGTTGTCGCGGGTGGGGCAAGCGTGATCATGTCGAATGTGCCTGCGGGGCGGGTGATTCTTGGCTATCCTGCGGTAAAGATGGACACCCATATCGAGATGTACAAAGCGCTGCGCCGGTTGCCGCGCCTGCTGCGGGACCTCGGCGCAGAGAAGAAACCGGTTTCAAAACCGGACAAGAGCGACTAGATCGACAGCCGGAGAAGGATGAGGACGGGCATGGCCGATACTGTCAGCGACCGCGTGATGCGCATCATCGCCGAGCAGGCGGTGCTGGAGGTTGAGGACGTGCGCCCCGACCAGACGCTGCAAGACCTTGGGATCGACAGTCTTGGTTTGGTGGAATCGATTTTCGCCATTGAAGAGGAATTCGACATTCAGGTGCCTTTCAACGCGAATGAGCCGGAGAAAAGCGAGTTCGACATTTCCTCGGTGGCCGCGATTGTGACGGCTGTCGACAAGCTGGTGAAAGACCAGCACGCATGAGGCGTGTGGCCATTACCGGCGCGGGAACCATCAATGCGCTGGGGCAATCGGTTCCTGCCACGCTGGAGGCCATGCGCGAGGGCCGTCTAGGCATCAGCAACCTGGAGATCCGCGACATCGACCGCCTGCTGGTCAAGATCGGCGGCCAAGTGAAGGGCTATGACGAGACCGCGCATTTCAACCGTCAGCAGATCGCGCTGTATGACCGGTTCACGCAATTCGCCCTTCTGGCGGCGCAAGAGGCGATCGGCCAGTCCGGCCTTGATTTCACCGGCGAACGCGCGGCGCGCTCTGGCGTGGTGCTGGGCACCTCTGGAGGCGGGCTGTCGACCCAGGACGACAATTACCGTGCCGTCTATGAGGAGGGCAAGAACCGGGTACATCCCTTTGTCGTGCCCAAGCTGATGAACAATGCCGCGGCCAGCCATGTGTCGATGCAATGGAACCTCAAGGGGCCGTCCTTCACCGTGGCCACGGCCTGCGCCTCGTCCAACCACGCGATGGGGCAGGCTTTCATGATGATTCGCTGCGGGATGGCCGATGCGATGGTCACCGGCGGGTCTGAATCCATGCTGTGCTTTGGCGGGGTGAAGGCCTGGGAAGGTCTGCGCGTCATGTCCAAGGAGGCCTGCCGCCCGTTCTCGGCCAACCGTTCTGGCATGGTGCAGGGCGAGGGGGCCGGGATCTTTGTCTTTGAAGAGATGGAGGCGGCCAAGACGCGGGGCGCGGTGATCCTGGCCGAAGTCGTGGGCTTTGCCATGACCTCTGACGCGGCGGATATCGTGATGCCGTCCAAGCAAGGCGCGGCGCGGGCGATCACCGGGGCGATGGCCGATGCCCGGATGGACCGCGAGTCCTTTGGCTATATCAACGCCCATGGCACCGGCACGGCGGCCAACGACAAGACCGAATGCGCCGCGGTGGCGGATGCCTTCGGGCACCATGCCGACCGGCTGATGATGTCCTCGACCAAGTCCATGCATGGGCATCTGATCGGCGGCACCGGCGCGGTGGAGCTTCTGGCCTGCATCATGGCGCTGCGGGACGGGATCATCGCCCCGACCATCGGCTATGAAGAAGCGGACCCGGAATGCGCGCTGGATGTGGTGCCGAACGAAGCGCGCGAGGCCAAGGTCGAGGCGGTGCTGTCCAACGCCTTCGCCTTCGGCGGGTTGAACGCGGTGCTGGCGCTGCGCAAGGTCTGACGCCCTCCAACCGCGCTGCGCTCCCCCGCGCCCAGCCAGCAGGGCGACCGGGCTGCGCTCATCCGGGGTTGTTCAGTAGGGCGACCGCGCCGCGCGCTCATTGGTGCGGGCGGCGGCTTTGGGGGGCGCGCGACACGCTCTGATCGCAGGGCCGAAACGCAAGACGCCGCCTGCGAAGGGCGGCGTCCTGTTGGTCGGGGATGGCGCGGGCCTAGTTTTCGACCAGCGCACTCGCCTCGTCAAAGGCGGCCGTGAACCCCGATAGCGAAATCGTCAGCGTGACCCGCTGATCCGGCGCCGCCACGGGTACGATGATGACCTTGGCCACATTGCCACGCTTGAACGCCGCAACATCCTCGTCGCTGAAGCCCAGCCTGACAAAGCACCCGATCTCGGCGCACCAGCTGAACGGGTAGCGTTTGACCGTGCCACTGTCCACTTGCAGCGCAAGCTGCGCGGTCAGCAGCGTTTCAAGCGGGGTCACAATGGTCGCGCCCGCGGCCGCCTCTGTGGTGCCGGAGGGCAAGGGAAACACATTGATCTCCGACACCGGATTGCCATTCGGATCCGTCAGCAATTGGTAAAGCTGGCAGGGATCCTCGCCCTCGGTCGCGCGGAAACAGCGGATCTGCCAGTCGCTATGCTCGCTGCGGATGTAGATCGAGCCGGGGCCATCGTCCGGCGTCGCCTCTTCGCCCATGTTCAGTTCAAGCGGATCGGGCACCACATCGGTGTCGTCGCCGGTTTCCTGCGCAAAAGCAGGGCCGGACAGGGCCAGAAGCAGCGCAAGCGGCAAAGTGCGAATCAGATCGTGCATGGCAGGTTCCATCGGTCTGGTGTGTTATCGTAAGCCAGGGTGTAACACGGCCTCTGACGCCTGTCAGTCCCCGTTTTGCCACCATTGCGCGCGCGCGTCAAAAACGGGCGTCACACATTAAAAAAGGGCCGTAACCGGCCCTTTCAGTTTATTTTTTTCTCCCTGCCGGACTGGCCAGCTTGTTATCTGGCGTGAAAGCTACGGCCTTTGTTCCCAGCCGTCAACAGGGAAGTGTTCATATTTGTGACGTTGAATGGAGACAAAAAAATGCCGCGCCCTGAGGCGCGGCCAGTCTGACAGGGAGGAAGTCCGTCCAGGGCTGCCAAGGCGTCCCTGAACCCGTTCACTATGGCACTCAATGCTTAACAATGTATTTTCATCCCGAACGGGGCGGTGTTTGGGGCAGAAGTATGGAAGAACGGGTATTTTTGGGAGGCGGCGGGCCGGATTACGGCACGCAGCAGGGGCTGAGGCTGGATTATGCCAACCGCCACGGGCTGATCGCGGGCGCCACGGGCACCGGCAAGACGGTCACGGTGCAGATCCTGGCCGAGGGCTTTGCCAAGGCCGGCGTCCCGGTCTTTCTGGCCGATGTCAAAGGCGATCTGGCCGGGCTGGCGCTGTCGGGCTCGCCCGCGTTCAAGCTGCATGAGGCCTTCACCAAGCGCGCCGCCACCATCGGCTTTGACGATTACACCTACGAGGCATTCCCGGTCACCTTCTGGGATCTGTTCGGCGAAAAGGGGCATCCAATCCGCACCACGGTGGCGGAGATGGGGCCGCTGTTGCTGGCGCGGATGCTGAACCTGTCGGAGGCGCAGGAGGGCGTGCTGAACATCGCGTTCCGGCTGGCGGATGAAGAGGGGCTGGCGCTGTTGGATCTCAAGGATCTGCGCGCCCTGCTGTTGTGGGTCGGAGAGAACGCGCCGGATCTCAGCCTGCGCTATGGCCATATCGCCGCCGCGTCGATCGGCGCGATCCAGCGGCAATTGCTGGTGCTGGAAAACCAGGGTGGGGCGGGGCTTTTTGGCGCACCTGCG
>CAYGRI010000419.1:0-4257 GCA_964352155.1 uncultured Maritimibacter sp.
TTGATCCTGGCCAAATGGGTGGACGGGCGGCTGTGAAGTCGGCTCAGCGGACAAAGCACCATTTCGCCGCAGTTGCGCGTATGACCGCTTTGGATTTCACAGAGCTTCTACCGCATGATCATTCGATCGTAGGTTCCGTTGCCATGCTGCAAATCATAGCGACATGCGCTTCCAGCCATTCGGGGGTGAGAGGCAATCCGGCAACGAGCTTTCTGAAGTAAGGAATAGCAATCGCCATTTCGACCAGTTGTTCATTCAGTACGCTCTCGCTGAGTTCGCCGCGGGCATACGCCGCAATGAAAACGGACTCTACGTCACCTTTTCGGTCTGTGATCCACTTATTCATCAAGTCTCGTGATTGCTGATCGGTGGCGGCGGCGGCAATAACCTGCGGGGCAATCTTGCCCCAAGGTGTTTCGTTCAGCGCCGTCACAAGCCGTCCGATCATCCAAGTCAGGTCGGTCTTTAGAGGGCCATCTGTGCGGGGATCGTCGCTTGGCCCAGTCGCTGCACGGCCAAAGGCTGCGTTTCGCAACGCGTCGAGCTTTGGCCAATGCCGGTAAAGCGTACTCCGAGAGATTCCAGTTCGCGCACTTATGGTTGCGTGTGTCACGGCCAAAGCACCCTCTTCTTGAAGAAGGGTCAGGGCGGCATCCAATGCTTGCGTGCGCGTGGCATCCAATCGGGGGTCGGGTAATCGGTCCATACCACGTGTCTAACCTAAGATTCGTTCTTTGGGAACGTTTTGTATCTCTTTGGTGCGATCTGTTGCATTGCGATACATTATGTATCATAACGTTGAAACAGGCCTCGTAATCGAATGCCCCTCGCGACGGCAGGCATTCGCCATACAGAGGTCGAAAAAGACATTGGAGGAGATCGAAATGACACCTATGAACCTAAAGACTCTTGCCACGGCGACGGCGGTTGCGCTTACAACAGCCGCGTCTCTTCAGGCGGAGACCCCACTTGAATACACCAACGAAATCGCGCCGGGCGTCTACAGTTTTGGTGGCGGGAACGGCTATCATTCCATGTTCTTGGTAACCGACGACGGGGTTGCTGTGTTTGAAACCATCAACTCTGCTCACGGCGAAAAAATGATCGAAGCCATTCGCGGCATCACCGATCAACCCATTGAGTACGCGATGCACAGCCATAACCACTGGGACCATGCCAGCGGCGGCGGTGTTTTTCAGGCGGTTGGTGCTGAGACGGTCGCGCATACTTTGGCCGCCCAGTATTTGGCCGCAGTTCCCGGGCAAGACACATCCACACCCGATATCGTTTGGGATGGCGACCGCCACGACATCGAAATTGGCGGGGTTACGGTCCAGCTTCACTATCTGGGTCTCAATCATGGTCTTGGCATGACAGTCTTTGTGATCCCGGAAAAGCGGGTGGCCTACATCGCAGATTTGGTTACGCCCGACCGCGTCGGGTTCAACATCATGCCAGATTTCAACATCGGCGAATGGGAACGTTCGCTCGGAGAAATCCTTGAGCTCGATTTTGACGTCGCCGTTTGTTCGCACACGGCCCTTCCTGCGGAAGAGGCTACGAATGGCTGCACCAAGACCCACGTCGAGGAAGAGCGTCAGTTCTTGCTTGATCTGCGTGGTGCGATCTTCGCTGAGTTTCAAAAGGGCACGCCGTCCGAACAGATTCCGACAAGCGTTTCACTACCGCAATACGCTGAGTGGGAAGGATACGACGACTGGCTCGCCATGAACGCGTGGCGCGTGATGCTGGACATCTGGATGGGGCCATACCCTTGGGTTCCGGAGGGCTGAGCCACATCAGCCGGAAAGGTCTCTTCCAACATACCGCTTGGAAGAGACCTTGATTTTTATCAACACAACCGATTGCACTGGAGTTGGAAAATGCGAGTTTCAAAGATGAAGCTGTTTAGTGTGCCCCTGTTGCTGGCAGTATCAGCGCCCTTTCTGGTAAACGCGGAAAGCCTCCCTTTACGCCAAACCCCAATACCTCAAACGACCGATGGTGTGCCTCATATGCAGATCGGTATTAATGTGGTCCCGACGCTGGCGGCCGCGTTGCTACAGCGGGTTGCTCAGCTTCCAGGAGTAAGTCTGGGAGAAACGCGAATATCAATGCCGGGCGTTGTTGGGTTTCAGTTTGACGAAGGCGTGCCTCTCGCCCGTCCTGACGTCATAGTTGGCGGCCGGGAATTTGCCCATCTGCACTCTGATGGCAGTCTGCATGCCTCACTGGACCCGGTGCTGGCGCGCGCCGCCGTTGATGCGGGCTGGGCTGTGGCGCACCCATGGGCGATGCAACGGGAAGGTTGGGAGGGCTTCGTCATGATCTTTACGCCCACGACCCCAAGCGAACTTGAAGTCGTCACCCAACTTGTCGAAAGCTCTTACAGTTTCGTCACAGGTCGCGCCCTGACTAACTAAATGCCCACGGACTCGACCCAAATCTCAACGACTGCGGGCGGCACTACATCTCGGAAGATTGGCGCAATGGCCCTCGCTTCCTCAGGCAGCGAAATTGCGACGAGCATCCCGAAGAACTGATCCGACCTCCAACCAAGCGCCAAATTTCTGTAGACACATTGCAAGCAGCGGACGTTCGTCGGCGGCGCAGCATTATGCAATTTGGGCTCCAAGCGGACCTTCTCTTCGCCTGCAACATAGCGGAAAACAATGCCCAGCCCTCGCGAAACCATCCTCGCCGCGCTACACGCACGGCTCTCGGCGCTGCCCGCCACAGCCCTGCGCGGTGAGGTCCTGCCCGAACGCGTGCCCGCCGCCGGCCTGCTGATCCTGCGCGACGGCGAGCCCGGGGAGCCGGAAGTCACGCTGTCGCCGCTCGCCTACCACTACCAGCACCGCGCCGAGATTGAGGCGGTGGTGCAAGGCACGGACCGGGACCCGACCTTCGACATGCTCTGCGCCAGCATTGGCGCGGCGCTTACAGCGGACCGCACCCTCGGCGGGGTCTGCTACTGGGTCGAAGCGGAAGCGCCGCGGCCAGTTGATCTGCCCGTCGAGGGCGCTGCCAGCCTCAAGGCGGGCGTGATCCCGGTAGTGCTCCACTATTCCACAGCCGACGCGCTCGGCTGACTTTTCGGAAACCCGATGATAGTCTGAAGTTTTAGCTTTGGGGCAAGAACCTGGTCATGAGACAAATCGATTTCTGGTTTTCAATCGGCAGCACATACACTTACCTGACGGTGATGCGTCTGCCAGCTTACGAGTCGTCGCACGGTGTGTCAGTCAACTGGCGACCTTTCAACGTTCGCGAAATCATGATTGAGCAACAGAATATTCCGTTTGCAAACAAGCCGATAAAATCAGCGTATATGTGGCGTGACATCGAGCGCCGGGCGGCCAAATACGATCTGCCGATAAGCGTGCCCGCTCCCTACCCTCTGGAGCATCTTGGCCTTGCCAATCAGGTCGCATTGCTCGGTTTCCGCGAAGGCTGGGGACGAGACTACGTTGTGCAAACCTATCAGCACTGGTTTCAGGATGGCCACCCGTCGGGTAGTGAACCCAACCTTTCAGAAAGCCTCAGGCATGTTGGCCAGGATCCGGAACGGGTCCTCAATCTTGCGCGCTCCATGGAGATCGAGCAGGCGCTCCTGAAAGAAACGGAGGCGGCAAAAGCGATCGGCGTCTTCGGAGCGCCGACTTTTGTGGTCGACGGGGAAGTCTTCTGGGGTGACGATCGGCTCGATGATGCCGTGTCCTGGCTACGCCATACCACGGTGCGCTGACTGCAGGCCGGCGCCTCGTTCGGGATAGCCGGCAGCTGTCAGTTCGAGTTGATAATCAGAGAAAATTACGGAGACGATGATGGCACGAGCCCAGGGGGCGCGGGCGCAGATGGCGCTTGCGTTCGAGACGACCTATGGCACGCCGCCGGTGGGCGGTTTCACCCGGATGCCCTTCGCCAGCACATCACTCGGCGCCGAGCAACCGCTGCTCAATTCGGAACTGCTGGGCTACGGCCGCGACCCACTGGCGCCGATCAAGGATGCGGTGACGGCGGACGGCGATGTCGTGGTGCCGCTTGACGCGGAGGCGTTCGGGTTCTGGCTGAAGGCGGCCTTCGGCGATCCGGCAACAACCGGGACCGGCCCCTGGACGCATCAGTTTCAGTCGGGGTCCTGGTCGCTGCCCAGCATGTCGATCGAGACAGGCATGCCCGAGGTGCCGCGTTTTGCAATGTATTCGGGCTGCGTGCTGGACCAGATCAGCTGGCAAATGCAGCGCGCGGGGCTAC
>CAYGRI010000420.1:0-4242 GCA_964352155.1 uncultured Maritimibacter sp.
CCGCAAGGGGCAGGCGCAGGACGCCGCCGCGCAGGAGGCGTTTCTGCGCCTGCCCCTTGCGGGCGGCCAGCCAGCCCCCGACCTGCGATTGCAGCGCCCTGCGCCGGTCCAGCAGGGCGCGGTTCTTCGGCCCAAGCTCGTGGACCAGCTGCGACAGCCCGGCCCAGAAAGCATCCACCTCGACCCCGGTGCCCGGAATGGCCTGACGTTCGATGAACTCCGCAAGGCCGCGGTCAACCTCCAGCCCTGCTCTTGTCACACGCTCCATCCTCGTCTCCTGTTCCTGCGGTATACCACCGTATTCCCGGCGCGAAGCCGTCTTACGGCACATTGTGTGACAGAGGCAACCGGCGGATCCGCGGTCTGTGCGGCGCAGGGAGGATATGCGCCCTTCGATGGACACGGGCCATTGAAGAACCCGCGCCGCGTCACTAACCTTCGCCTTTGACCTCGAACGCCCGACCCTAATTCCAGGAATTGCCCCATGCCGGACGCCAGCACAAAGGCTGTCTTTCTAAAAGAATACACCCCGCCGCCCTACCTGGCAGATACCGTATCGCTGCTGTTCCGGCTGCAGCCCACGGCGACTCGGGTCGTCTCTCGGGTCGCGTTCCGCCCCAATCCCGAGGCGGACGGCGGGCAAGACCTGGCGCTGGATGGCGAGAAACTGACCCTGATCCGCGCTGCCATCAACGGCGAACCGCTGGCCGAGGGCAGCTATAGCGTGACCGAGACCGGGCTGACCGTGCCCGCAGCACATCTGCCCGACGGCCCCTTCACCTGGGAGGCCGAGGTGGAGATCGACCCCAAGGCCAACACCGCGCTGGAGGGTCTGTATATGTCCAACGGCATGTATTGCACCCAATGCGAGGCCGAGGGTTTCCGCAAGATCACCTATTATCCTGACCGGCCCGATGTGATGGCCCGCTTTGACGTGCGCATCGAATCCGACGCCCCCGTCATGTTGTCCAACGGCAACCGCGCCACCTCTGGCCCCGGGTTCGCCGAATGGACCGACCCCTGGCCGAAACCCGCCTATCTGTTCGCCCTGGTCGCGGGCGATCTGGTGGCGGTGAAGGACAGCTTTACCACTATGAGCGGGCGCGCAGTCGAATTGGGGATCTATGTGCGCCCCGGCGACGAGCGCAAATGCGATTATGCCGTTGATGCCCTCAAGCGGTCGATGCGCTGGGACGAGACGGAATACGGCCGCGAATACGATCTGGATATCTTCAACATCGTCGCGGTGGACGATTTCAACATGGGCGCGATGGAGAACAAGGGGCTGAACATCTTCAACTCCCGCTATGTGCTCGCCTCGCCCGACACCGCCACCGATATGGATTACGAAAATATCGAGGCGATCATCGCGCATGAATATTTCCACAACTGGACGGGCAACCGGATCACCTGTCGCGACTGGTTCCAGCTGTGCCTGAAGGAAGGGCTGACGGTGTTTCGCGATCAGCAATTCTCGGGCGACATGCGCTCTGCCCCGGTTAAGCGGATCGGCGATGTGCAGACCCTCCGCCTGCGCCAGTTCCGCGAGGACAACGGGCCGCTGTCGCATCCCGTCCGCCCATCGTCCTATATTGAAATCAACAACTTCTACACCGCGACCGTCTATGAGAAGGGCGCCGAGATCATCGGGATGCTCAAGCGGCTGGTGGGCGACGCGGATTATGCCAAGGCGCTGGAGCTGTATTTTCACCGGCATGACGGCGACGCCGCCACCATCGAGGATTGGCTGACGGTGTTCGAGGATGCCACGGGCCGCGACCTGACGCAGTTCAAGCGCTGGTATACCCAATCGGGCACCCCGCGCGTGACGGTGACCGAAGACTTCAGCGACGGCACCTATACCCTGCATCTGGAACAGACCACGCCCGCCACCCCCGGCCAGCCCGAAAAGGCACCGCAGGTGATCCCGATTGCCCTGGGCCTGCTGAACCCCAATGGCGACGAGGTGCTGCCCACAACCGTTCTGGAAATGACCGAAGCCGCGCAAAGCTTTTCCTTCCGGGCCACAGCCGATGGCTGGGTGCCCGTGACCGGCGCCCCCGATGACATGCCCGACCGCGTATCCGGGGCCGGCAGCGCCAAGCCCGTGCCCTCGATCCTGCGCGACTTTTCCGCCCCCGTGATCCTGAACCGCGCCTCCAGCACCGAGGAGCGCGCCTTTCTGCTGGCCCATGACACCGACCCGTTCAACAAATGGGAGGCCGGGCGCGCACTGGCCAAGGACGTTCTGACGCAGATGGTGACGAACGGCGCCGCCCCCGGCCCCGCCTATCTGGACGCGCTGGAACGCGTGGCCCGCGACGACACGCTCGACCCCGCCTTCCGCGCCTTTGCCCTGCGCCTGCCCTCGGACGAGGACATGGCCCAGACGCTGTTCGATTCGGGGCTTGTGCCGGATCCTCTGGCGATCCACGAGGCGCGCGAAAAGCTGGCGCTGGCGCTGGCCGAACATCTGTCGGCGATCCTGCCGGACATTTACGAGGCGATGAACATTCCCGGCCCCTATTCGCCTGACCCGCGCGCGGCGGGCTGCCGGGCCTTGCGGATGACGGCCCTGGGCCTGCTGTCGCGGATGGACCGGGGCCGCGCTGCGACCAAGCAGTTTCTCGCCGCCGACAACATGACCGAACAGCTGGGCGCGCTGAGCTGCCTTGTGACCATCGGCAACGGGCAAGAGGAACTGGCGCGGTTCTATCGGCAATGGCAGGCGGACCGGCTGGTGATCGACAAATGGTTTGCTTTGCAAGTCAGCTATGCGCCTCCGCTGAACGCCGCCGCAACGGCGCAGGCGCTGACCCGGCACGCCGATTTCGACTGGAAGAACCCAAACCGCTTCCGTTCCGTGATCGGCGGGCTGGCGATGAATGCGGGCGGGTTCCATGCGCCCTCGGGCGCGGCCTATGATCTGGTCGCCGACTGGCTGATCCGGCTGGACCCGGTCAATCCGCAGACCACAGCCCGGATGACCACCGTGTTCGAGACTTGGCGCCGCTACGACGCCGACCGCCAGCAGATGATGCGCGCCGCGATGGACCGGATCCGCAGCAGCCCCGACCTCAGCCGTGACACCGGCGAGATGATCGGCCGCATCCTGGGGGACGGCTGATGCGGCGCACGGTTCTGATCACCGGCGCCTCGGGCGGGATCGGCGCGGCCACGGCGCGGCTCTGTGCCGCCAACGGCTATGACGTGGCCATCGGCTATCGCAGCGATCCGGAGGGCGCCGAGGCCGTTGCCGCCGATGTCCGCGCCGCCGGGGGAAAGGCGGTGCTGCTGCAGGGCGACCTGTCCGTGCCGAATGAGATCGGGGCGCTGTTCGCCGCGTTGGATCTGGCCTTTCCCCGGCTCGATGCGCTGGTCAACAATGCGGGCATGGTCGTCCCGCTGGCCCGGCTTGACGAGGTCTCGTCCGACCGGTTGACGCAATTGTTCGCGACCAATGTGACCGGCACCCTTCTGGTCACCCGCAACGCGGTGCGGCGGATGTCGACCCGGCATGGCGGCGCGGGCGGGGCGATCGTCAATATCTCCTCGGCGGCGGCGCGGCTGGGATCGGCGAACACCTTTGTCGATTACGCCGCCAGCAAGGGGGCCATCGACACGATGACCACCGGTCTGGCGCAAGAGGTCGCGGCCGAAGGCATTCGTGTCAACGCGATCCGGCCCGGGCTGATCGACACGCCGATCCACGCCAAGGGCGGCGCCCCCACCCGCGCGCAGGATCTCGCACCCACGGTGCCGATGCGCCGCACCGGGTCCGCGATGGAGGTGGCGCAGGCGGTGCTTTGGCTGCTGTCGGACAATGCCAGCTATGTCACCGGGGCCTTTCTCGACGTATCGGGCGGGCGCTAGGCCAGCGCGGCCCATCGGCGCCAGCCCCGAGGGGCCGCTCGGGTCCTCTTCTCGAAGGTGCGCCATATCCGAGCGGCCTTGCGTGGCCGATCCAACGAGGGGCCTTTGAAAATGGGTCCGCTCCAGCGCGGGTCTCATACCCAGGTGGAGGCACGCAACAACCTCACACCCCAGCCTTCAGACCGATATGCTTCAGTAGGCGTCGTTCTTTCCTCAAGAACAGCGGGGCCTGCGGTTGCCGGGTCCCACAGCGAGCCTGATCGGGACGGGTCTGATCGGGACAGGGCCGCGCGCCCCGGTGCATCGCCTGGGCATCGGCTCCCGGCGGGGTCAGCGCTTTTCGCGCGGGTGGGGCCGGGCCGGGCTTTC
>CAYGRI010000421.1:0-4237 GCA_964352155.1 uncultured Maritimibacter sp.
GTTTCCACGTCTCGCCATTCGTCAAGAACACCGAGTTGCCCAGCAAAGGCCGCAGGCCTTCGCCAATCCGGTCGGATTTGGGAAAGTCGTCCGGCCGGTCGCGCAGAACCGTTTTGACCAGTTCGGGTTGGTTCATCAGATAACTGCGGAAAAAAGGCGTGCGAAATTCGGCCATCCAGGCGCGGTACAGGCGCGCGGGCTGGGCCGACAGGATGTCGCGGCGAAACAGCTGCATATAGCGCCAAAGCGACACACGGTCCGGCCTGCTGGGGGGTTTGGGCGGGATCATGCGGCCACGGATGTGTATTTCGACACGGCGTGGTCGATACGTGATTTCGAAGGGGGCCTGCCCGCATAACGCGCGGCCAGCGTCATCGGGCCTGCGGTAATCTGGAAATAGTCATAGTCTTTTGGCCGGTCAAAGGCGCACAGGTACTGAAAATGCAGGCGAAAGAATTTCCAGCGCAGCTCGGCCCAGCGTTCGGGGCTGAGGCTTTGGGTGAATTGGGCCGAAAACACGAGCGGCCAGCGTTTGTCATCCGGCGCCACCCCCGACACCGAGACCGGATCGCACAGCGCAAAGGCGCATCCGTCACCCGGCGCCGTCACGTCGACCCAGGTCAATTCATCCCGCGCCGACAGAAATTGCAGATCGGCACGCAAGCGGTGCGCTTGGGGCAAAAAGGACACCATCGGCACCACCTGCCCCAGCGACAGAAAGGCCAGCGCCGGGCCGGTGCGCGGCACGCGGCCCGCCCGGATCAGATCGGCCAGAATCGACACCGCCAGATGCGCGCCAGAGGAATGGCCGACCACCAGCACCTCGTCCACCTGATCGGTCATCGCGGCGGCGATGACATCGGTGAATTGCGCCATCCGCGCCTCCAGCTCGGGCGGGTTCGCGCCGCCAAGCTGGCAGGTATAGGCATAGTCATGCATCAGATAATAAGCGTAGAACCGGCTGTCTTGCTGTTTGAACCAGCGCAGCAGCAGCCCCGCCACCGGCAGGAAGACGGCCCACCACAGCAGGGTGCTGATGGTTTGCCACACGCCCCCCGTTGCCGTGCCGCCGAACAGGCCCGCCACGGCGCCCGCAATCCAGCCCAGCGCGCCCGTCACCACGCCGCCCGCCACCGCCCCGGCGATCACCGCCAGCAGCAATTGCGCCAGCAGCATGACCACCGGGTAGAGCGCCGCGATCACCGGCCCCTTGCGCATCCAGGCCAGCCGCCGCAGCGTGCCGGTGGACAGATAAGTCCAGGCGGTGCGGACCAGTTGCAGATAGGTCGCGGGGATCGAGCTGGACATCGAATCGCGCACGATGTCAGACCAGACCAGCACCTCCATTTCTGTGCGGACCTTCTGACCATGGATCCGCGCCGCGATCTCCCACCCATAACGGCGGCCCTGTTTCGGGCGCAGGTCGATGTCATAGCCCGAGATCGCGGCCTGCTCGCGGCCTTCGCTCCGGTACAATTCGCGGTAGCGGCGCGGATGAATCGGGTCGTAGCCGGGGATGTAGAAGACCCGGCGACGTTTAACGGGACTGCTCTGATGCGGCATCACTGCTTTGCCTCTTGACGCTCTCGCCCCTTGCGTAGCGCCAGTTTTGGGCGAAATTATGCCCAATCCCTTAAGGGCGGGCGGTTTTGTCCACGATCCGGGGGCGGCGTTCCGGCAAAGTCCTGTCGGCACAGCCCCCCTTTTGCGACCGCGCCGCTTTGCATCAGACCCCGGATTGGCCCTCCATGTTGGCGCCCGGATTGGCCGCAGGATGCCCCCCCGGATGGGCCGCACGTCGTCCGCTGGCTGGTCTTTGCCCTTTGATCCTTGGCCCAACCGTGTCGGCAGGCAGACCCTGTCCGTTCAGCCGACCCGCAACACCCGCCGCATCCGGCGGCGGGCACGATGTTTCAGTTCGGCCACCAGATTTCGCCCGCGCAAGGACGGTTTCTCTGGTCCCCTTTTTAGCGGTGGCAGCGTTTGCAGCACAGACAGAGGCGTCTGGCATGGCCCGTCTTCGGGCGGAAGCCGCGCCAGAACCGCTTTGGCATCAAAGTCAAAGCGCGCCCCCGCCCCCCCGTCATACAATCGGTCGAATGCCGCGGTGGACAGCGCGATCTTTTCGACAAAGCGTGTCAGCACCGGACGGGTCGGAAGGATCCGTTCCCCGACGATATCGGGAAACGAGTCGACCAAGTGATTAGCCAGGCGCGATCCGGCCGCCTGCCCCGAATGGTGGTTCATGAAACGGATCAGCTCGGCCTCGGAGAAGGTCAGGCTGCGATTGACGGTCTTGTGCGGCGCCTCCAGCGTGTCGGCGGGCAACGATAGCCATGCCTCCACGTCCCGGGCAATGACGTCTTTGCGCTGGGAGTAATTCAGCACATGCAAATTTGCGCCCGCATCGCGGCATAGGGTCACGAAATCGACGGTTTTCACCAGCCAGCGCGTCTTGAAGTTCTGGCCCTTTGTCCAGACATCCATGGTATCGTAATAGCCCTTGCGCTTGACGCTTTGCTGATAGGTCGAGGCCAGATGCTCCAGCGGGTCGCGGATATAGAGAAGCACCCGGACCACATCCGCCGTATCGCGCAGGAACGCCAGAAGATCCGGGGCCTGGAGGATCTCCTGGTACAGGTATTCGCTGGAGAACAGCACATTGTCATGCCCGTCGGCAAGCAGTCTGCCCAGCATGTGGCGGATCCCCGGCGTCCGGTAGTTACCGCTGTTCGGCCTGAAGGCCATCGCATTTCGGCTGTCGCGCGGCATCGGATAAAACACACCGTGCTGCGCCATGGCCCCTGCATTTCGGGCCAGGATCGATTGAAGGTACGACGATCCTGTTTTCGGCAGCCCAACGTGCAGATAGACTGTCTTCATATGCTCGATACCACCCAACAGAGACACGTCTATGCGCCGCGCCGTTTTGGCAGGCTGAACGTGAACTCCGCCGGTGTCAATTGCACGCGGTGGCGACACTGCACAGCACCGGATCAGAGCCGCAGTTTCAAATGCCGGCCCAAAGTCACCCGGCCCAAAGTCACCCGATCGTCGCCAGCGCCGGAAATTGTTCCAGCAGCCAGAATGAGAAGGCGGTGAACTGGCCTGTCAGCATCATCAGCCCGACGGTCCACAGCAGCAGGCCCATGACCTTTTCGATCTGGTCCATGTGGCGTTTCATCCAGGACATCAGCCCGGTCAGGCGCGGGAAGAACGCCGCCACCAGCAGAAACGGGATCCCCAGCCCCAGCGCATAGATCCCCAGCAGGGTCGTGCCCCGCGCCAGGCTCGCCTCGGACGCAGCCAGCGACAGGATCGCGCCCAGTTGCGGCCCGATGCAGGGCGTCCAGCCAAAGGCAAAGGCCAGCCCCAGCACATAGGCGCCAAAGGCGCTGCCGCCCCGGTCGCCCGCATCCATCCGCAGCTCTCGGTCCATAAAGCCGATGCGGTAGACACCGATGAAATGCGCGCCGAAGACCATCACGATCAGCCCCGCCCCCACCACGAACCATTCCTGATTCTGCAAAAAGAACGACCCGAAGGCCGAGGCGGTGAAGCCCAAGAACAAGAACACCGTCGACAGGCCCATCACGAAGAACAGCGCCGACAGCAGCACCCGGCGGCGGGCGGCGCGGCTTTCTTGCATCTCGCCCATGCTGATCCCGCCCATATAGGCCAGATAGGGCGGCACGATGGGCAACACACAGGGCGACAGGAACGACAGAAACCCCGCCGCCATCGCCACCATCATCGCTGGCAGCAGGCTTGCGTCGAAGATATCTATGCCGAACATGGGCCGCCCTTTCGTGTCGCGTCCCGCCGTCATAGCCAATGCCCGCGCCGCCGTCACCCAACCAATGGTCACATCCGCGTGGACAGAGCCGCGCTTTCCGCCTATCTGCGCGGGCATGACATCAGACGCCACTCTAGACACCCGCGGGCTGCTGTGCCCGCTGCCCGTCCTGAAACTGCGCAAGCGGTTGCAATCGCTGAGCCCCGGCCAGGTGATCGAGGTGCTGGCCGACGACCCGATCGCCGTCGTCGACATCCCGCATTTCTGCGCCGAGGCCGGTCACAGCCTGCTGTCACAAGAGATGCGAGACGCGGTTCAGGTCTATCTGATCCGCAAATAGCCAAGGCCGCCCCGCCCAGACCACGCAACGCAAAGCCCTCACCACGCACCGACCTGCACCAGCGCCGCCTCTGTCCGGCCCACAACGCAAAGATCCTGCAC
>CAYGRI010000422.1:0-4235 GCA_964352155.1 uncultured Maritimibacter sp.
CGTCTGCCGGGCCAAAGCGGTTCTTGACTGCGCGCAGGATGCGGAATTGATGGCCGCGCTCGCCCTCAAAATACAGCACCGTGTCGACCATATGTTCGACCACGCGCGGCCCGGCGATCTGGCCGTCCTTGGTGACATGGCCAACCAGGATCATCGCCGTGCCGCGCCGCTTGGCGAATTGGGTCAGCTCATGGGCGGCGGCGCGGACCTGGCTGACCGATCCGGGCGCGCTGTCCACATTATCAGCCCACATCGTCTGGATGGAATCGATGATTGCAAGCTGCGGCTTTTCCGCCTCCAGCGTGGTCAGGATGTCGCGCAGGTTTGTCTCCGCCCCCAGCCGCACGGGGGCCTGGGACAGCCCCAGCCGCTGGGCGCGCATCCGTACCTGGGCGGTCGCCTCCTCGCCCGAGATATAGACGCATTTCAGCCCGGCGGCGGCAAAGCGGGCGGTGGCCTGCAACAGCAATGTCGACTTGCCGATGCCCGGATCGCCACCCACAAGGATCGCCGAAGCGGGCACCAGCCCGCCGCCCAGCACCCGATCAAATTCGTCGATCCCGGATCGGGCGCGGGGGGGCGGCGTTTCCTCGGTCGCCAGATCCGTCAGGTCGACGGCAGAGCCGCGCGCCGCGCCCAGGGTCTTTTTCGCGGGGCCCGCCGCCGACAGGGGCGCGTCTTCGCTGATCGTGTTCCAGGCGCCGCAAGCGTCGCAGCGGCCGGACCATTTGCTATGGCGCGCACCACAGGCGTTGCAGGTGAACAAGGGGGTCTTGGCCATACCGGCTGTGTGCCCCGCGCGGGCGGCGGGCACAAGACGGAAGGTGCTCTCGCGCCCGACCCGGTGCCGCAGCAGGACCGGGAGCCGATCCTATACGGTTCTCTCGGCCCCGTCCGTGACACGCTCTTTGACGGCGGCGCGTTTTAGGGTCCGTTCGGTGAAAAAGCCGATGCCGATCGAGGCGAGGATACAGCCCGAGAACAGGTAGAGGCCCCAGGCGACCTCTACCGTGGCCAGCCCCACGCCCTTGACCACCACGATATACAGCGCGATCAGAAAGACATCGGCCATCGCCAGCTTGCCCAGCAGATGCAGCGCGGGCAGCAGCCGGGGCGAGCCCAGGTTGAAATGCACCAGCGCCAGCCCCAGCGTCTTGAGGTAGGGCGCGAACAGGGCAAAGGCGGTCACCAGAAGCGCCAGCGCCACATCCGAGCCCCAAAGCTCTTGCATGCCCGAAATCACCGAGATTTCCGACAGGCCGAACAGGGGCAACAGGCCCGCCCGCATCAGGGGCGCGAACCAGGCGATGGGAAACAGGATCAACAGGACCAGATTGGTCAGGCGCAGAATCATCATCGCATTTATGTGAGGTGTCAGGACGGCGCCGCCAAGCCCTTGAATGGCGCACAAGGCATCATATCGGACATCGCCATGGGTTTGGCCGCCGCGCGGGCGGGATGACGAAGCTTGTCGGGGAACCATCCTGACGCGCGAGACGTTTGCCCGGGCTTCCTCGCGCTGGCCCTCGGCCTGCGATGCCGGTACATCCGTCCAGGATTGGCGCAAGCTGTTGTTCATGAAGGGAAATCGGGGGTCTCCGGGGCCTGGCGCGGGTGCGGCGCCTATCGCACGGCTTCGATCGGCCCCTCGGCGGAGCCGGTGATGAATTGCGCAAGATAGGGGTCGCCCGAAGCGTCCATCTCGGCAACGGGCCCGGTCCAGCGCACCTTGCCGCCGTGGATCATCGCCACATTGTCGGCAATCGCCCGCACGCTGGACATGTCGTGGGTGATCGTGATCGCCGTTGCCCCCATCTCGACCACGATCTCGCGGATCAGCTCGTTGATGACACCCGACATGATCGGGTCCAGCCCGGTGGTCGGCTCGTCGAAGAAGATGATCTCTGGCTCGGCGGCGATGGCCCGGGCGAGGCCCACGCGCTTTTGCATGCCGCCCGACAATTCGGCGGGGAACTGATCGGCCACATCCGGGTTCAGACCAACGCGGCGCAGCTTTTCAATCGCAATCGCGCGCGCCTCGTCCTTGGGTTTCTTCTGCGACCCGCGCAGCAGGCGAAAGGCGACGTTCTGCCAGACCGACAGCGAATCGAACAGCGCGCCGCCCTGAAACAGCATCCCGAAGCGGGCCAGAAAGGCGTCGCGCTCGGCGGTGGCCACGTCCTTGCCATCCAGCAGGATCTGGCCCGCATCCGGCGTCACCAGACCGAGAATGCATTTGATCGTCACCGATTTTCCGGTGCCGGATCCGCCGATGATCACCATCGACGTGCCGCTGGCGACCGACAGATTGATCCCCCGAAGGACCCGTTTCGGGCCAAAGGCCTTGTGGACGTCGCGCAGCTCGATCATTCGGTGAAAAAGATCCCCGTCAGAATGAAGTTCGAGGCCAGGATCAGCACCGAGGCCGAGACGACCGCATTCGTTGTCGCCTGGCCCACGCCCTGCGCCCCCCGGCCAGAGCGCATGCCATGGTAGCAGCCCATCAGAGCCACGATAAAGCCAAAGACCGCCGCCTTGACGAGGCCCGAGACGACGTCGGATGCCTCCAGAAAGTCGACGGTGTTCTGGATGTAGGTGGCGGCGTTGAAATCCAGCCGGGTGACCGCGACCAGATAGCCGCCCAGAACGCCGATGGTGTTGCCTACCGCGGCCAGCAGGGGCAGGGCCAGCGTGGCGGCCAGCACCCGCGGCACCGTCAGGTATTTCATCGGGTTGGTGGACAGGGTGGTCAGCGCGTCGATCTGCTCTGTCACCTTCATCGTGCCGATCTCGGCGGCGATGGCGGCGGCGACACGGCCGGCCACCATCAGCCCGGTCAGCACCGGCCCCAGCTCTCGTACCATCCCGATCGCCACGATCTGTGGCACCACGGCCTCGGCGTTGAACCGTGCGCCGCCGGCATAGATCTGCAACGCCAGCGCGCCGCCGGTGAACAGGGTCGTCATACCGACCACGGGCAAGGAGAAATAGCCGATCATCATCAGCTGGCTCAGGAATTCGCGCCAGTAGAACGGCGGCCGCACGATATGCGACAGCGTCTCGATCAGATACAGCGTCACCCGGCCGATGGCGGCCAGCAGCGTCAGGGTAGAGCGTCCAAGCGCCGCGACCGGGTTCGTCATGCGCTCAGCCCGGTGTAACGGCGAATATAGCGCGGACCCAGCGAGGTCAGGAACTCATACCCGATGGTGCCGGCGGCATCGGCCAGGTCGTCGACCGTCTGCATCGTCGACATCAGATCCAGCGCGCCGGGATCCTGTTCCAGATCGGTGACATCGACCGTGATCAGATCCATCGAGACACGGCCCACAATCGGGCATTCCCGCGCGCCGTGATACATCCGGCTGCTGTTCGACAAAGCCCGGTGGATCCCGTCGGCATAACCGGCAGAGACGGTGGCCAGCCGCGTCGGGCGCCGGGCGATCCAGCTATTGGCGTAGCCCACCGTCTCGCCTGGGGCGACATCGCGGATCTGGATCACCGGGAGCGACAGGCGGATGGTCGTCGCGGCATCGGCAAAGGGCATCCCGCCATACAGGCCGATGCCGGGGCGGGTCAGGTCGAAATGGTAATCCGACCCCAGCAGAACCCCCCCCGTCGCCGCCAGCGACAGCGGGATGCCCAGCCCGGCGGTCATCTCACGGAAGGACCGCAGTTGGTAGCGGTTCATCTCATGCTCGGGCTCGTCCGCGCAGGCCAGATGGCTGATCACCAGACGCGGGCCCTGTTTCATCGTGATGTCGCGCACGGCATGCCATTCGCCCGGTTCCAACCCCAGCCGGTTCATCCCGGAATCGAGCTGGATGCCGAAGGGCGCGCCGGGCAGCGACTCGAAGTGACGGGTCATCTGATCCACCGAATTGAGCATCGGGATCAGGCCCAGCTCGGCGATCATCTCTGTGTCGCCAACCATATGCCCGCCATAGACGAAGATCCGGGGGGAGGGGCCAAGCGCCTCGCGCAGGCCCGCGCCCTCTTCGGCGACGGCGACGAAAAACGTGCGCGCCCCGGCCTTGGCAAGCGCCTGTGCGACGGGGGTGATCCCCAGCCCATAGGCGTCGGCCTTGACCGTCGCCGCAGTTTCGACCGTCGCGGACGACAGGGCGTCAAGAGCCCGCCAGTTTTCGGCGATGGCTTGAAGGTCAATAACGAGGCGTCCGGTGCTCATAGACCGGACTTTTGACGGCCCGGCCCCCCAAGAGCAAGGGCAAAGC
>CAYGRI010000423.1:0-4194 GCA_964352155.1 uncultured Maritimibacter sp.
TTCTACCGGGGCGGTTTGTCTGGCGGTGGGGAATGCCGCGCTGGCGGCGGGATGGGGGGCGAACTGGCTGTCGGGCTGGGCGAGCCATGACCCGGGTTTCGTGGCCGAGGGGCTTGGGCTGGCCGCGCATGAAAGCGTCGCGGGCTTTATCCATCTGGGGACAGAGACCTCTGCACCGCCGGAACGCCCGCGCCCGGATCTGGCGGCGATCACCACCTGGGTGGACCATTGATCTTTGCCGATTTTATGAAGGCTGTGGGCCAGCTGGGAGATCCGAGGTTCAAGCGCGTCATGTGGCTTGGCCTCGCGCTCAGCCTGGCGCTGCTGTTTGGCGTCTATGCCGCGTTTCTTGCGCTGATCGACTGGCTGACGGCGGACAGCGTCCTGCTGCCGCTGGTCGGAGAGGTGGCCTGGGTCCACGAGCTGTTGTCGCTGACCTCGATCCTAGTGATGCTGATGCTGTCGGTCTTTCTGATGATGCCGGTCGCCTCATTGTTCACCGGGCTTTTCCTCGAAGACGTGGCCGCGGCGGTGGAGGATCGGCACTATCCGCGCCTGCCTCCGGTCGCGCGGCTGACCTGGAATGACGTGCTGCGCGACACGCTGTCATTCCTGGCGCTGTTGGTCGGGGTGAACATCGCGGCCTTCATCCTGGCGGTATTCTTTATCCCCTTGGCGCCGCTTATCTTTTATGGCGTGAACGGGTTCTTGCTGGGGCGGGAATACTTTCAGATTGCCGCCATGCGCCGCCTTGGCCGCGATGGCGCGAGGGCCGCGTTTCGCGAAAATGTCGGGCCGATCTGGATCGCCGGTATTCTGATGTCGATTCCGCTGTCGATCCCGGTCGTCAACCTGCTGATCCCGATCCTGGGCGCCGCGACCTTCACCCATCTGTTCCACCGTCTGGTGAAGCTTCCCGGCGCCTAGCCCGCGGGCAGGTCCAGCTTGCAATCGGTGCGCCCGAACCAATCCAGATCACAGACGGTGACCATCTCTGTCAGAATGATCGTCGCGATGATCGCCCAAAGTACCACCGCGATGGCCGTGACGATGGCGAACTTACGCTTCAGATTCAGCTCTGCCGGAGAGCCGGCCATGGTGCCCGGCGTGATCTCTCCGACATCGCCCTGGGTCTTCAGACGCAGCGGCAGGACGACGAACAGCGTCATGAACCAGATCACGGCGAACAGCACGAGTCCCGAGGTGATGCCCATTACACTTGCTCCAGTTCGATCAGGGTGCCGTTGAAATCCTTGGGGTGCAGGAACAGGACCGGCTTCCCATGCGCGCCGATCTTCGGCTCTCCGCCCCCCAGTACGCGCGCGCCGCTGGCCAGAAGCGAGTCGCGGGCCACCAGAATATCGTCCACCTCATAGCAGATGTGGTGGATGCCGCCGGCCGGGTTCTTGTCCAGAAAGCCCTGGATCGGCGAGGCCTCCCCCAAGGGATAAAGCAATTCGATCTTGGTGTTGGGCAAGGTGATGAAAACCACGGTCACGCCGTGATCCGGCTCATCCTGGGGCGGGCCCACGACGGCGCCCAACGTGTCACGGTACTGGGCCGCGGCCGCGGTCAGGTCGGGAACGGCAATGGCCACATGGTTCAGACGACCGATCATCGGGATCCTCGCTTGGTTCAACGCCCCCCACATGCCAGTCCGCGCCGGCAAATTCCAGAGCCGGATGGTCGCAGGACCCGGGCGGACAAAAAAGCGAGGAAATCTGGACCGGCGTTTACCCGCGATTCATCCTATTAACCCAATCTGAGCAGGCACATCGGTAGGACAGCATAATGCCCAGAGCATCGGAACGCCCGCTTTTTCAACCCTTTCCCAGCGCCGACCAGCCCCTTGCGGGACTGACGTTGCTGGTCGTCGAAGACAGCCGCTTTGCATCCGAAGCCGTGCGCCTGCTGTGTCTGAAATCCGGCGCCCGAATCCGGCGCGCCGACAGCCTGGGATCGGCCCAGCGCCATCTGGCCGTTTATCATCCCAGCGCCGTGATCGTCGACCTCGGCCTGCCGGACGGGTCCGGAATCGACCTGATCCGAAGGCTGGCAAAGGCCGCGCAGCGCATTCCGGTGATTCTCGCCACCTCCGGGGATGACAGGCTGTTTGCCGCGGCCATGGATGCCGGCGCGGATGGAACCCTGACAAAACCGATCGAAAGCCTTGCGGTGTTTCAACAGGCGCTGATCAGCCTGCTGCCCACCGCGCAACGCGCCAGCGGATTGCAAATTGTGTCAAACGATGTGGTCGCACCGGACCCGATCGCATTTCATGACGATCTCGCCCATATCGCCGAAGTGCTGAATGGGAACGAGGATGACCATACGCTCGACTATGCCGCCAAGTTCCTGGCTGGTGTGGCGCGCAGCGCGCATGACCAGCCGCTGGAACAGGCCGCCGTGCGCCTGGCCCGCGCCCGCGCTGCGGGTCGCTCGTTTGGCACCGATCTGGCCCGGGTCGCGGGCATGCTGCAGGAACGCCTTGAGAAACGGGCGGCCATCTGACAGCCCTCCCTGCGCGCTGACCTCTCGCAAGGTGGCGACATGCGTGCCGTGGCGGACAAGGCCCGGTCGGCCTCTGAACATTGTGGGCTGGGAGCCGCAAGTCAGTCCAGCAAAGGGTCCGATGCCACCCGTATGGGGGCGGTCAACACCGAAAGCGCCTGCCGCTGTCGCCCCGCCGCATCGAAGTTCTCGGGCGCCAGCCAGGCGTTGAACGCCTGTTCCAGGGCGGGCCATTCCTTGTCGATCGCGGCGAACCAGGCCGTGTCCCGGTTGCGGCCCTTGACCACGCCCGCTTGCCGAAAGACGCCCTCGTAACTGAAGCCGAGCCGCTGCGCCGCCCGGCGCGACCCGAGGTTCCTTGCGTCGCATTTCCATTCATAGCGGCGATACCCGGCCTCGAACGCCCAGCGCATCAGCAGGAACATCGCCTCTGTCGCCGCTCGGGTCTTTTGCAGCCCGCGTGCAAAGTTGATATGCCCCACTTCCACGGAGCCCGCCGCAGGCGCGATCCGCATCAGGCTTGCAACACCGCCCCAAGTATCTGTTTCCAGATCGAGAATCGCGTGAAAGCGCGGATCCTCTGGGGCGCTGACCTGGTCGACCCAATCACGATAGGCCTCCGGATCGGCAAAGGGACCGTAGGGCAGATAGGTCCAGATTCCATCGTCCGACCGGTTGGCGCGATGCAGGGCCGCGGCATGGCCCGAGTGCAAACACTCAAGACGCACATATCGGCCCTCCAGCCTGTCCTGGTCCGGCCACCGCGGGTGCTGCCAGTTTAAGAGGTTGTCAATACCTGTGTCCGAAAATGTCATGATTCGATCCTCATTGCCGCCCAGATCCGGCGGCATTCAACGCAGCGGGGCGAGTATGACGAAGAGGGAGCGCGGGTCCATGCATCATTCTGCCGAAGCCGGGAAAAGCATTCAAAAAGCAATCGACTGGGCCGTCTTCAGCCTGGGCGCCCTGGCTTTGGCGACCGCCATCGGCGCAACCGTCATGGGCAGCGCGGACGACCAACTTGCACGGACAAGCGTTGCGCCGCCGGAAACCAGCGCAAGCTGACCGACACTCCGACACAGGGCAGGCGCGGCCATCACGCCGCGGCCGCGTTTACTCTTGCGGAAGGACGCGCAGCCCCAATTCCATCAATTGTTCGGGCATCGGCTCGCTGGGTGCCGCCATCATCAGGTCTTCGGCGCGCTGGTTCATCGGGAACAGCACGACCTCGCGGATCGTTTCCTGATCCGCCAGCAGCATGACGATCCGGTCGATCCCGGCAGCACAGCCCCCGTGGGGCGGTGCGCCAAAGCGGAATGCGTTGACCATCCCGCCGAACCGCTTCTCGACCTCATCGCGGCCATAGCCCGCAATTTCGAAGGCCTTGAACATGATCTCGGGCTTGTGGTTCCGGATCGCGCCCGACAGGATCTCGTAGCCGTTGCAGGCCAGGTCGTACTGGTATCCCTTGACCGCCAGAGGATCGCCTTCCAGCGCCTCCAGCCCGCCCTGCGGCATCGAGAAGGGGTTGTGTTCAAAGTCGATCTTGCCGGTCTCCTCGTCCTTTTCGTAGACGGGGAAATCGACGATCCAGGCAAAGGCGAAGCGATCGGTTTCCGTCAGCCCAAGCTCGGCGCCGATCACGTCGCGCGCCTTGCCCGCAACGCGCTGGAACGACGTGGG
>CAYGRI010000424.1:0-4190 GCA_964352155.1 uncultured Maritimibacter sp.
GATCACGCGTGAGGCGCCGAACTACCGGATGATGTGAGATTTCAATGATCTGCCGGCTGATCTTAAATCTGGATGTGACGTGACTCCGGCGGCGCGCATCGCGGCGGCCATCGAGATCCTCGACGCCGTACTGACGGGCGATCCCGCCGAGCGGCACCTGACCGACTGGGGGCGCCGCAATCGCTTTGCCGGGTCCGGCGACCGGGCGGCCATTCGCGATCATGTCTTCGATGCGCTGCGGTGCCGGCGGTCCTATGCTTGGCTGGGCGGGTCAGAGACAGGGCGCGGGCTGATGGTCGGCGCGCTTCGGGCCGCAGGGACGGATCCCGCGACGGTCTTCACTGGCGACGGCTATGCGCCCAAGCCGTTGCGCGCCGAGGAACAGCCTGTCTCCGATCTCGCCGAAGCGCCGATGGCGGTGCGCCTTGACTGCCCGGACTGGTTGTTTCCGGTGATGAGCCAAAGCCTTGGCGCGCAGTTGGAGCCGGTTCTGGCCAGTCTTCGCCACCGGGCGCCGGTCTTTTTGCGGGTCAATCAGGCGCGCGCCAGTCTGGATCAGGCAGAGGCGTCGCTTGCCGCCGAGGCTGTGTTGACCCGGCGGCACAAGCTGGCGCCTTGGGCGCTGGAGGTCATCGAAAACCCCCGCCGCGTCCAGACCTCGCGCGCCTATCTTGATGGGCTTGTGGAATTGCAGGATGCCGCCAGCCAGGCGGTCTGTGCCGCCTTGCCCGCGCGGGGGAAGGTGCTGGACTATTGTGCCGGTGGCGGTGGCAAGGCGCTGGCCCTTGCGGCGGCGGGTGCGCAGGTTTTCGCCCATGACGCCGCCGCCGCGCGGATGCGGGATCTGCCCGGCCGGGCGCGACGGGCCGGTGTGGCGATCCCGAGGCTCGACCCTGCCGATCTGGGGTCCGAGGCGCCGTTCGATCTGGTGCTGTGCGACGCGCCCTGTTCGGGCAGTGGCACCTGGCGCCGTGCCCCCGGTGCCAAGTGGAACTTCGCGCCGCAAGACCTTGAAGAACTGAACAAATGCCAAGATGAGATCCTGCGGCAGGCAGCGCCGCTTGTCGCGCCCGGCGGTGTGCTGGCCTATGCAACCTGCTCGCTGCTGGAGGCCGAGAATGGCGACCGGGTCGCCGCCTTCCAGCAAGACCATCCCGGTTGGACCCTGATGTCAGAGCGGCGCCTGACCCCGTTGGATGGCGCCGACGGATTTTTCTGGGCGCATTTGCGGTCGCCAGAGCCGTTGGGACAAGATTCTTAACGACGCGTTAACCTTTTTCGTGCGAAATTGAGGCCTGTCTGTTTAGGAGTCGCACTTGCCGCAAACACTGGCCACGACGGGCCCCGTCACACGTATGGCTTTGGCCGTGGCACCGCTTTGGCGCGCGTTCCTGGCGCCCGCGGCGGTGTTTCTCATCTTTGCGTTGTTGGTGGCAGAGGGCTTTGCTGGCCGTGCCTTGCTTGTCATGGGGGTTACGCTGGCCGCGTTGGCGGCGCTGATTTTCTGGCTGACGAAACGGCACCAGCACCGGCAGGCGCAGATCTCGCAGGCGCTGGCGACCCTCATCGGGCATGATGCCATCCCCAGCTTTCTGACCGACGATGCGGGGGAAATCGTCTATCGCAATCGGGCCGCTATCGAGCGTTTCCCCGGCGCCTCGGGACAGACCCTTGCCACCGCGATCGGCGATCACTTTGCCTCGCCCGAGCATGTGCTGCATCGGCTCCGGGTGCGGGCGAATGCCCATGGCAACGCGGCGGAGGATGTGGCGATCGCAAATGGCGCGCTGCGGGTCTCTGTCACGCAGGCGGAGATGAGCAGCCATATCTGGCGGCTCGACGATGGCGGGGCCACAGCGACCGCGGAATGCGCGATGCCGATGCTGCGCATGTCCCGGACCGGCGGAATTGTCCAGATGAACGCGGCGATGGAAACCCTGCTGGGCCGTAAACCCAAGACCATCGACGCCGTGGTCAGCGACATGCCACTGCGCCGGGGGGAATTGCACAATCTGGAAACCCGCACCGGCCAGATCACCGCGCGGCTTGTAATGATGGATGAGCCTGGCGGTCTGTCGCAGGTCTATGTCTGGCCCGGCGGCGCGGCCGAGCAAAATCTGATCCATACAGATGCTATTCCGGTGCCGATGATGAAGCTTTCGGCCTCGGGCAGGATCCTGACCGCCAATCGGCGCGCGCAGGTTCTGCTTGCGATGCCGGAGGCGACGGATCTCAACTTTGCTTCCCTGGTCGAAGGGTTGGGGCGCCCGGTCGAGGATTGGTTGCGCGATGTGTCCGAAGGGCGAGTCAGCATGCGGGCAGAGGTGGTCCGCGCCACGCTGCCGCAAAAGGAAGTCTATCTTCAGGTCGCGCTCGGACGGATGGTGGAGGGGCGGGACGCCTCCTTGTTGGCCGTGCTGATCGACGCGACAGAGCTGAAGACGCTCGAGGCGCAATTCGTCCAAAGCCAGAAGATGCAGGCGGTCGGCCAGCTCGCGGGCGGTGTGGCGCATGATTTCAACAATCTCTTGACCGCAATTTCAGGGCATTGCGATCTGTTGTTGCTGCGCCACGATCCGGGCGATCCCGACTACGGGGATCTGGTGCAGATCAACCAGAACGCGAATCGCGCGTCGAGCCTGGTGGGGCAATTGCTGGCCTTTTCGCGCAAGCAGAACATGCAGCCCGAGGTGATCGACCTGCGCGACACGCTGGGCGATCTGACGCATCTGCTGAACCGGCTTGTGGGCGAGAAGATCAATCTGGACTGGAGCCATGATCCCGATTTGCCGCGCATCCGGGCCGACAAGCGGCAGCTTGAACAGGTCTTGATGAACCTGGTGGTGAATGCGCGCGACGCGATGAAGGAAGGTGGCCGGATCAAGGTCGAAACCCGAAGCGTACGCCTGAACACCCCCCTGCTTCGGGACCGGGCCGAAGTGCCCGAGGGGGATTATGTGGTGGTCACGGTCGAGGATGAGGGCTGCGGCATCGCCTCTGACAAACTCGTCAAGATCTTCGAGCCCTTCTATTCGACCAAGCGCACGGGCGAGGGAACGGGGCTGGGCCTGTCCATGGCCTATGGGATTGTGAAGCAGTCGGGCGGCTTCATCTTTGCTGACAGCGTCGTTGACAAAGGCACTGTTTTCACAATGTATTTCCCCGCGCACTATGGTGCGCCGGTACAGCAGCCGGTTCAGGTCAAGGCGGCGCCGCGCGCCTCTGCCCGAACCAAGGGCGGCGTGGTGCTTCTGGTGGAGGATGAAGCGCCGGTTCGGGCCTTTGCCAGCCGCGCCCTGCGTCTGCGCGGCTACACCGTGCTGGAGGCTGACAGTGCCGAAGAGGCGCTGAGAACGCTGGAAGACAAGGACCTGGATATCGACGTTTTTGTCACGGATGTGGTGATGCCCGGCATGGATGGACCAACCTGGGTGTCGCGGGCGCTCAAGGATCGCCCCGAGGCGCGGGTTGTGTTCGTGTCCGGCTACGCCGAGGATTCGATTGCGCACAACCGGTCCAAGATCCCGAACTCTGTGTTCCTGCCCAAGCCCTTCTCTTTGGCGCAGCTGACAGAGACGGTACAGAATCAGTTCACCTGACGCGGACTTGGCAGAGCCAGGCTGCCGCGGTTACCAAGGCCCTAAAACAGCAGCACCTTCCGTAAAACACTCTGAAATCTGGCCGCCGTAAAGGACTCCTTAATCCCTTTGGCGCAAGCATGGATTCAGAAAAGATTAACCTTGAATTGCTCACGTTTTGTTCGCATAACGTTCACAGAACAAGAGGCGAACATCGGCAGCGATTGCCGCGGGGCTCTGGCTGTGAAATAAGAGGTGGAAATCATGGCGACGGCAGAACTTTTGAAAATGATGGACAAGCAGAGCGGCGACAAGCAGAAGGCGCTCGATTCAGCGCTGGCCCAGATTGAACGGCAGTTCGGCAAGGGCTCGATCATGAAGCTCGGCGGCGAGCATCAGATGCCCGACATCGAATCCACTTCGACCGGGTCTTTGGGGCTCGACATCGCGTTGGGGATCGGCGGTTTGCCCAAGGGGCGGATTATCGAGATCTACGGGCCCGAAAGTTCGGGCAAGACCACGCTGACATTGCACAGCGTGGCCGAAGAACAGAAAAAAGGCGGCGTCTGCGCCTTTGTCGACGCGGAACACGCGCTCGACCCGCAATATGCC
>CAYGRI010000425.1:0-4185 GCA_964352155.1 uncultured Maritimibacter sp.
GGGCTGGACCCGGGGCAATTCCTGTCGCCGCACAGCATCGCGCTGGACAGCCGGGGCGATCTATATGTCGGCGATGTGGTGGATGCGGATTGGGCGGCGGTGTTTCCCGACCGCGCCAAGCCGGACCAGCCGCGCCGGTTCCAGAAGTTCAAGCGGGTGGAGTCGCCTGCGGCGTGACGCGGCGCACGGGCGGGCCAGGAGCACGGCAGCAAAGGCGGCGCCGGGACGAATCTCCCGGCGGGATCGTCGCACCCGAACGGCCGCGGGCGTCAGGGCCAGATCACGTCGTCCCGCCCGGCAAGACCGCACGGGCGGGCCAGGAGCACGGCAGCAAAGGCGGCGCCGGGACGAATATCCCGGCGGGATCGTAGACCCCGAACAGCCGCGGGCGTCAGGGCCAGATCACCTGATCCAGCCCGGCCAGACGGCACAGGCGGGCCAGCTCCGCCTCCAGCTTCTCGGCCCGTTTCGCGGTGGCGGCCACGCCCGGTTCGGTCCAATGGTTGAGGACGTTCAGCACCCCTTTTGACCGGTCCGCCTTTGCCTCCAACCGGCCGACAAAGCGGCTGCCTTCGAGCATCGGGTACACGTAGTAGCCCCATTGGCGCTTGGCCGCTGGTACGAACATCTCGACCGTATACTCGAACCCGAACAGCCGCTTCAGGCGGGTCCGGTCGCGGATCGCCGGGTCGAACGGGTTCAGGATCCGCAGCCGGGAGGTCGGGGTGCCCAGACCTGCCAGCCGGGTCTCGATGTCGGGGCAGGCGAGCGCTCTGGTCCAGCTGCCATCGGCGGACTGGACCTCCACCTCGACCAGCGATGCCGCGTCGCGGGCGGCCCAGCCATCGACCTCCGCCACATCCGTCGCCTCCCAGAACTTCCGGATCTCTCCGGTCGTGCCAAACCCGATGCGGTCCAGCGCGGTCCGGCACAGCCAGTCGATCTGGTCGCGGTCCGCCATCGTCTGACCCAGCAGGTCGGCGGGAAAGACATTCTCTGCCAGATCATAGACCTTGGTGAAACCGTCGCGGTGGCAGGTCGCAAGCTCTCCCGTGTACCACATGTAATCCAGCGCCAGCTTGTGCGGCGGGCGCCGCCACATCTCGCGCGGGCCCTCAACCTTGGTGCCGAAAGCATGCGTGGACAGGGGGCCCTCGTCGGCGATCCGGCGCTTGATCGCGTCGCGCCCGGCGGCATCGGGCATGGTGCTGTACCAGGACGAGCCGTCCAGCTTTGCCTTCATCCTTCGAAACTGCCGCTGCCAGACCGGCAGAAACGCCATCGGCAGGACCGACGCGTCATGGGTGAAATGTTCGAACACCGACCGATCCTTGGCCAGCAGCCGGTCCAGCATCGGCTCTCGGTAGTTCTGGTTGCGGCTCCACAGGATGTGGTGATGGGCGCGGGCGATTACCTGGATCGTGTCAAGCTGCACAAACCCCAGTGCGTTGATCAGCGCGGCCGGGTCAAGCGGGCCGGTGGGTGTGTCAGCCAGGCCATGGGCGGCCAGCCACAGGTGCCTTGCGTCACGGTTGGGGATCTTGAGGGCGGTCACGGTGGCGGCACTTTCGCAGGGGTGGTCGGGTATCGATGCCGCCTGCACGGTGCGGGTTCAACCCGAAATCTGCGCCAATATTGGGGCGCCCCGGGGTTGGTCGGTCAGGCGGGCCGGCGACACAGGCAGGGTTTGGGGCCGGTTACGCGCTGCAATGCACCTGGACACCGGCTTCGGCAAGCGTCCGGGCAAAGTCGGGCATGGGCGCGGCGTCGGTGACCACCTCGTGCAGTTCGGCCAGCGCGCAGACCTGCGTCAAGGCGGCCCGCCCGAACTTGGTGGAATCGCAGACCACCACCCGCCGCCGCCCGCGGGTCAGAACCTCTCGGGCAAAGGCGGCCTCGTCGGGGTCAAAATCCATCACGCCGTCCGGGCCGATGGCACCGGCCGAGATCACCGCGTGATCCACGCGGAAGCGGCGGGCAAAGGCCACCGCGTCATGCCCCAGCACCGCGCCGGAATCCGCGTTCACCGCGCCGCCGGTCAGCAAGACCTTGCTGCCGCCGCGTCCCGACAGGGTGCGCGCGATGTCGGTGGAATTGGTGATCACGGTCAACCGCTCATGCCGGGACAGGGCGCGCGCCAGAAAGCTGGTGGTGGTGCCGGTGTCGATCATCAGCGTCTGGCCGTTGCGCACCGTGGAGGCCATGGCGCGGGCGATCTTCTGCTTGGCCTTCGCATTCTCGCGCATCCGGCGGTCGAACGGCGCCTCGCTGTCGCTGCGGGCCAGTCCGACGGCGCCATGCATCTTGACCACATCGCCGCGATCCGCCAGGGGCCGCAAATCGCGCCGGACGGTTTCCGCCGACACCCGCAAACGCTTTGCCAGAGTCAGCACGCTGACCGTGCCCTCGCGGCCTAGAATGCTCAGAATTTCACCGTGTCGCTTAGAGATGACGCCCATCGGCCCGGCTCCCTGAGATGCCCAAGATTTGGGTATTCGGTCAGATACGGTCAAAAAAAGCACAAAAATCCACATCGGGCAATTGACAGACTCCCCGTTGCCGCAGTTACCTTTTGCTATCCGGGCCGTGATCAAGGCATCCTTGTCTCGCGCGCTCAGCCAAGCGGCACCAAACTGTATCCCAACAAGGGGGGGCACCATGCCTGCACTCAGAGTCACAGCTTCCATTCTTGCCATTGCCACCGGTTGCGCGGCCTTCGCGCAGGATTCCGCGGATCCGATAAAGCTGACGCTGCATGACTGGACCGGCCAGCTGATCACGACAGAGCTGATGGGCGAAGTGCTGGAAGAGGCCGGGCTGACCGTCGAATATGTTCAGGCCGATTACCTGGCGCAATTCGCGGGGTTGGAAACTGGCGACCTGCATGTCGCGATGGAAATGTGGGAAACCACGGGCCGCGAGGCGATGGATGCGGCGACCGCCACCGGCAATGTGGTGAACCTTGGGCCCACCGGCATGAAGGCCAAGGAAGAATGGTGGTATCCCATCTATATGAAAGAGCTGTGCCCGGGCCTGCCGAACTGGGAAGCGCTCAAGGACGAGGCCTGCGCCGAGGCGTTCTCCACCGCGGAAACCGCGCCGAAGGGCCGCTATCTGGGCGGGCCCGTCACCTGGGGCGGCTTTGACGACGAGCGGGTCGAGGCGCTGGACCTGCCATTCGAGGTGATCCACGCGGGCACCGACGCGGCCCTGTTCGCCGAACTTGAAAGCGCGGTGCAGCGCGAGGCGCCGGTGCTGCTGTGGGTCTATGCGCCGCATTGGGCGCCGGCGAAATACGAAGGCGAATGGGTCGAATTCCCCGAGTACACGGCCGAATGCTATGGCGATCCGGCCTGGGGCATCAATCCGGACATGGCCTATGATTGCGGCAAGCCCTTTGGCGAGATCTGGAAGGTCGCCTGGGCCGGTGTCGAAGACAAATGGCCCACCGCCCATGCCGCCATTCAGGCGTTCACGATCTCGAACGACGATATGGGCGCGATGATCACAGAGGTCGATCTGAACGGCAAGACCGTGGACGAGGTGGTGGATGCCTGGATGGCCGCCAACGAAGCCACCTGGAAGGCCTGGATCAACTAAGGTGCAAGGCCCGGGCGGGCGGGCGAGGAGGCCTGCCGTCCGGGCTGCTTTGACCATGACAGCCCCCGATCCGAAACTTGTCTGCCGTGGCGTCTGGAAGATCTTCGGCAACCGCGCCGGCGAAACGCTGCGCGCCCTGGGCTCCAACCCCTCATCAGAAGAACTGACCGCGCGCGGGCTCGTCCCCGCCGTGCGCAATGTGGATATCGATGTCGGCGAGGGCGAAATCTTTGTGATCATGGGCCTGTCGGGCTCTGGCAAATCCACGCTGGTGCGCTGTCTGTCGCGGCTGGTGGAACCCACCGCCGGAGAGATCCTGTTTCACGGCCAGAACCTGCTGACCGCCTCGGATGCCGAGATGATCGAGCTGCGGCGGCACAAGATGGGGATGGTGTTCCAGCATTTTGCCCTGTTGCCGCATATGACGGTGGGCGACAATGTGGCCTTCCCGCTGGAGGTGCAGGGGGTGGGGCGCGCCGAACGCGTCAAACGCGCCGCCCGGATGATCGCGCTGGTGGGCCTTGCCGGGCGCGAGGGCGCCTATCCCCGCGAGCTCTCGGGCGGGCAGCAGCAGCGTGTGGGCCT
>CAYGRI010000426.1:0-4174 GCA_964352155.1 uncultured Maritimibacter sp.
CGTCGGGCGAGATCATCGAGACGCCGATCATCTCGAACTTCAAGGAAGGCCTGACCGTGCTGGAGTATTTCAACTCCACCCACGGGGCCCGGAAGGGTCTGGCCGACACTGCACTGAAGACGGCGAACTCGGGCTATCTGACGCGGCGTCTGGTGGACGTGGCCCAGGATTGCATCGTGCGCTCGCATGATTGCGGAACCGACCGGTCCATCACGGCGGAAGCCGCGGTGAATGACGGCGAGATCGTCTCGTCCCTGTCCGAACGGATCCTGGGGCGTGTGGCGGCCGAGGATGTGCTGAAACCCGGCACCGACGAGGTTCTGCTGACCGAAGGCGAGCTGATCGACGAACGCAAGGCCGATGCGGTCGAGGCTGCGGGGATTGCCGCGATGCGCATCCGCTCGCCGCTGACCTGCGACGCCGAAGAAGGCGTGTGCGCGATGTGCTACGGGCGCGACCTGGCACGCGGCACGATGGTGAACCAGGGCGAGGCCGTGGGCATCATCGCGGCGCAGTCCATCGGTGAACCCGGAACGCAGCTGACGATGCGGACGTTCCACATCGGAGGCATCGCGCAGGGCGGGCAGCAGTCGTTCCTCGAGGCGGCCTCTGCCGGGCGGGTGGAGTTCCGCAACGCCAACATCCTGACCAACGCCGCAGGCGAACAGATCGTCGTGGGCCGGAACATGACGCTTGCGATCATGGACGACTCGGCGGCGGTGGCCGTAGAACGGGCGAGCCACAAGATCACCTACGGCACCAAGCTGTTCCCCAAGGATGGCGAGACGGTGGCGCGGGGCGACAAGCTGATCGAGTGGGATCCCTACACCCTGCCGATCATCGCCGACAAGGACGGGACGGCGCGGTTCGTCGACCTGGTCGCCGGGATCTCGATCCGCGAGGACACGGACGAGGCGACGGGCATGACCCAGCGCATCGTGTCGGACTGGCGGGCGGCGCCGAAGGGCAGCGATCTCAAGCCCGAGGTCATCCTGGTGGGCCAGGATGGCGAGCCGGTGCGGAACGATGCGGGAACCCCGCTGACCTATCCGATGTCGGTGGATGCCATTCTGTCGATCGAGGACGGTCAGGACATCAAGGCCGGCGACGTGGTTGCGCGGATCCCGCGCGAAGGCGCCAAGACCAAGGACATCACCGGCGGTTTGCCTCGGGTGGCGGAATTGTTCGAGGCCCGGCGTCCCAAGGACCATGCCATCATCGCCGAGATCGACGGCTATGTCCGCTTCGGGCGCGACTACAAGAACAAGCGCCGGATCAGCATCGAACCGGCGGACGACACGCTGGAACCCGTCGAATACATGGTGCCCAAGGGCAAGCACATTCCGGTGCAGGAAGGCGACTTCGTCCAGAAGGGCGACTACATCATGGACGGCAACCCGGCGCCGCATGACATCCTCTCGATCATGGGTGTTGAAGCGCTGGCCGATTACATGATCGACGAAGTGCAGGACGTGTACCGGCTGCAGGGCGTGAAGATCAACGACAAGCATATCGAGGTGATCGTGCGCCAGATGCTGCAGAAGTGGGAGATCCAGGAAAGCGGTGACACCACGCTGCTGAAAGGCGAGCATGTGGACAAGGTCGAGTTCGACGAGGCCAACGAAAAGGCCGTGTCGAAGGGCGGGCGCCCAGCGCAGGGCGAACCGATCCTGCTGGGCATCACCAAGGCCTCGCTGCAGACCCGGTCGTTCATCTCGGCGGCCTCGTTCCAAGAGACCACGCGCGTGCTGACCGAAGCATCGGTTCAGGGCAAGCGGGATCGCCTGGTCGGTCTGAAGGAGAACGTGATCGTCGGGCGTCTGATTCCGGCTGGCACGGGGGGCGCCTCGCAAAAGGTGCGCCGTGTGGCGGCAGAGCGGGACTCGGCGGTCATCGAAGCGGCGCGGGCCGAGGCCGAAGCGGCGGCGGCGCTGGCCGCTCCGGTGGATACGTTCATGGCGGACGACCACTTCAACACCGACATCATCGACACGCCGGAAAGCCGCGACTAGGGCTCTCGCGGGCTGCGGCCTGACAAGATCTTGAGCGCGCCTCGCACCCCTCCGGTGCGGGGCGCGTTCTGTTTCGGCCGGTCGCTCGGCCCGATGTGCGAGGGGCCTGGCTGAGCCGTTGTGAAAGGCTTCGGGGGCCGGCGCGATTGCCAGACCGGCGGCCCCGTTCCGACCGTGACGCTTGGGGGGCGGTACCGGCGCGGCCTGAGCGTCAGGTCAGCGAGGCGGCCATATCCATGTGGTAGATATGGCGTGGGTCCTGCGCCGGATCCGTGCCAGCGGCGGTGCAAAGGCGGGTCACGTAATGGGCGCAGCACAGGTGATGCAGGCGCGGCAGGCCGGGGATGGCCCAGGCGGCGGCATGGATCGGATCGAACCTGTCGGCAAAGGCCAGGGCGGCGGTATCCGTTTCTTCGTTGCGGTTGAACTTTTCGTAGAAGGCGTCGGTATAGCGGTCACGACCGGCAGAGGGGCTGGGGATGCCCTTTTTCAGCGCAAAGCTTTCCGGGGTGCGCAGCACGTAATGGTTCATCTGCGCGGCCTGGTGGGTCACCCGGTCGGGCGAAGTGGCGCGCTGGGACGATCCGTTGGGATTGTAGCGCCCCAGTTTGCGGCCCTCGCTGTCGATCCAGCGGCTGTTGCCCCAATCGCCCTTGTAGCCATGCGGGCTATGCGCGCCGAACCGCTTGAACCTTGTGGGCCAGCGCATGAGGGATTTGAACGAGGTGTTGGCCGGGTGCAGAGTGGGCGCCGCGCGCGTGAAGGCGCGATGCTGCAGGGTGTCGCGCCAGGCGCTCTCGTCGCCGGTGCCAAAGACCTTCCAGTGGAACCCGATGCCATGCACCCGCGGCTCTGGCACGCCGACAAAGCCCGCGATGGTGCCGTCGCCGTCGTGCAGGACGAGGAATTCGTCCACATCGCAGATCAGCATCCATTCCGTGGCGGCGGTGAGGGGATGGGCCTGAATGGCCGCATGGGCGCTGCGCTTGGGCGGCGTGCCGGGGGCCGGGGCGTGGGTGATATGGGTCAGCCAGCCGACATCATGCAAAAGGTTCAGCATGTCGGGCGAGCGGTCGGTGCAATCGTTGGTGGCCACCAGGATGTCAAAGCCCAGCATCCGGTACCAGGCCACCCATTCGATCAGGAAGGCGCCCTCGTTCCGGACCGCAAGGGCTGCGAGAAAGCGGGGGGTCTGTGCCATATCCTCGGCCTCGCTGTGGTGGGGCGCTTTGCGTCTATGACACGGCTGGCCCGGCGCCGTCCAGCCGCGCGCCCGGGATGGTTGACCGGGCGCGGCGCCGGTGCCACTGTCCGGCGGACACCAGGGCCAAAGGCAGGAGATACATGGACATCCGCAACCAGGTGGTCGGTCTGATCCGGTTCTCTTTCGCCACCATCGGCGATTTCTATCCGGGGTTCGACACGATCGAGGCGATGGAGGGGTTCCTGTTCGACCCCGCACGGCTGGAGCGCCGGTTTCGCCTGTTCGAAGCCTATTGCCTGCCATCGCTGCGCCAGCAGAGCGATCCGCAATTTGTCTGCATTCTGCTGGTGGGGGCGCATATGCCCGAGCCGTGGAAGGCGCGTTTGCGCGACCTGACGGCGGGGATCGCGGCGGTGCGGATTGTCGAGGCCGCGCCGCAGCACCATTATTCCGGGATCAAGGCGGCGTTCCGCGAGGTCGGGAGCGACGGGTTCACCCATCGCACCACCTTTCGCTTTGACGACGACGATGCGGTGGATGACGGGTTCATCGCGCGGCTGAAGGATCTGGCGCCGAAAGTGGCTGCCGTGGGCGGGGTCGACAACCCGGCGGCGATTGCCCACAATCTGGGCTTCTATCTGGAGCAGCGCGAGGACAAGACGCTGGTCTATCCGACCTGCGAGCGTACGCCGCTGAGCGTGGGGGCCGCGCTGATCGCGCCGGTGAGTTACCGCGAGAACATCTATCAGATCGACCACAGGCAATTGCCGCAGTATTTCAACGCCTATTCCGACACCCAGCATTATGCCTATGTCCGGACGGTGCATCGCGACAATAAGGCCAATCCGCATCGCACGGGGCTGAAGCTGCAGATGCCGAACAAGGAGATCGACGTGCTGTTGCGGCGGCATTTCGGGCGGAAGCTGGGGGAGTTCAAGCATTTACCGGAAGGCTAGGG
>CAYGRI010000427.1:0-4173 GCA_964352155.1 uncultured Maritimibacter sp.
CAGCTTGGCGGGATTGACCCGGCCCTCGCCACTGAACGCGACGCCGACGCTGCCGCCTAAGCGGACCTTGCTGCCGTCAATCTCCATCGGCCGGGCAAGGTCGGACACGATCCGGTCGGCAAGCGCGACGATCCGCGCGCGCGCGGCGGCCGAGGGTGTCAGGCTGTCCGGCGTGACCGTATACCGGCTCAGCAGAACGAATTCGTCGCCGCCGATTCGCGCCACGAAATCGCCGGTGCGCGCCGCTTCGGTCAGGATGGTGGAGGCTCTGACCAGGACCTTGTCGCCGGCATCATGACCAAGCGTGTCGTTTATCTGTTTGAAACGGTCGAGGTCGATATGCATCAAGGCCAGGCCATGCAGCCCCTCGGCGATTGACGGCGCTTCGGCTGACAAACGCTCTTCCAGGTAGCGGCGGTTGGGCAGGTTCGTCAGCGAATCGTGCAGCGCGGTATGGGTCAGCTTCTTGGATTGCTGCAGAATTTTCGCCGCCGTCTCGTCGATGTTGTGCATCATTTCCGCGAAGGTGCCGGCGAATGTGTCGTTGCGCGGTGGCCGCTTGGTGCCGGTGGCCAGCGCCTGCACCGCCTCGCGCGCCGCGGAAATGCTGGCTTCGACCGTATCGATCAGCCGGTTCATGTCGCCCGCGAGCATGGCCAGGTTGCGGTCGGCAAAATCCGTGGTCACCCGCCGGGTAAAATCACCCAGGCTCGCGGCATGGATGACCGCGCCGAATTCGGCGCGCAATTGCCGCGACATCTGTAGTCTGTCCGCCTCATGGGCAAGCTGCGCTTTGGCCAGCTGGACCTTCTGGCTTTGCACCTGCAGGGTGCGCTGGCTGACCTTGGCCTCCAGCGTTTGGTTCAGTTCGTCGCGTTCTTTTTGAAGGCGCCGGTTCTCGATCAGAGAGGTGCGAAATTCTTCGATGGAGCGGGCGACATGGCCCAACTCATCGCTGCGGTCCGTCTCGGGGACGACGACATCAAGCTCACCGCTCTGCAAGGCGCGGACGGTCCGGGACAGGTTCTGCACGGGACCGGTGATGAACCCGGCCATCAGAAAGGCCGCCGCCGTCAGGGTGGCCACCATGGACATGACCACAAGGGTCAGGCGGCGGTTCAGGTCGTGGGTCTGTGCCTGGATCAGTGCCACGTCTTGGGTGAACTGGCGTTCGCTGGCATCGACATGTTCCAGGACCAGCGTTTGAACGCGCTGAAACAGCCCGGAACTGCCGCGAATCGCTGTCACCCCAAGCAGCGGCGAGCGGTCGATGAGCAAAAGCGCCTGTTCGACCGCATTGCGGTAGCTCGCAAGCGCCAAAAGCAGCTCGCCGCCGAGCTTCGCATTGGTGCTGTCCAGCGTCGCAAAGAGGCGGGGCGCGATCGTGGCACGCAGCGTATCGATCTCTGCGCCGGTGACGCCCAGATTGCTCAGACTTGACAGTCTTTGCATGGAATACTGCGTCTCGCTGAGCACAAGGGGGAGGCGCTGGATGTCGCGCTGCAGGGTCACCAGGCGCTCATGCTCGTCAAACAGAAGTTTCTGATGTCGCTCCATCCGGACGATAAGGGTAAAGACGACTGCGGACACAACCGCAAGAACGACCAGCGGGGCGGCGACGACGGTGCCCCTGACTGATTTCGTTATCCCTAGCACGCCGTGTGCCTCCAATCCGGGCGAAAGCCCTGCGCGATGTTGTCAAGCGCTACGTCAAAGTTCCTCGTAGGCGCCGGCACACAGAAGTCGTTGCCCGTCTTTCAGCGGGAAACAGGTGTGCCGGCCCCGCGCCGCGCGCAGTGAATTGGGATGCGGATACAGAATCTCGAACACGGCATCGCCTTCGCCGTTGGCCGAGGCGACCGACATGGGCCACCATATCTTCCCGGTCAGATCGGCCATATACCGGACGTCCAGGCCGATAATTTCGGGATGTCCGGCGTCAAACCAGCTCATCCCCGTGACCGTTACGCCCCAGATGTGCAGGCCATTCGCCTCTCGCTTCCAGGGATGGGCACGGAAATCCAGCAAGGCCCTGGCAAGGCCCACCTCTTCGATGTGGCGTTGCGCCATGACTGCCAGGCTTTGGACGTGCTGTGTCAAAGCGTCCAGATCGTCACCGGCGGATTGGCGGGCCAGTTCCTCGGGCGTCAGTCCCGCGGGCACCAGCGCGTCGGGTTTCTGGGCTGTGGCGTGGTTCAGAGGTGCCAGGGTGATGGCGCCTGCCAGTACGATGCGTTTCAGGGTCCTGATCATGGCGGATGCAGCTTTCTTTCCAGGCTCTGCCCCTGACTAGCCCGGAAATGGGTAACCGATGGTTAAACACGCTTCAGAATGTCGGCGGGTTATCGGTTTGACTTGAAACTTCTGCCAAGACACTGTCCGCCCGTCAGATCCTGGGGAGGGCTGCTGAATGGAGGTTTCGTTCACGCGGGAAATCGAGAAGCTGAAGCTGGGAGCGGGAGAGACATTTCACGGCGAAGGTATTCTGGCGGTGACCAAGGCGCTGCTGCAATCGGGCGTGTCCTATGTGGGCGGCTATCAGGGCGCGCCGGTGTCACATCTGATCGACGTGATGGTGCAGGCGGCGCCCGAGATGGCGGAATTGGGCATCCATGTGGAACCCTGCACGAACGAGGCCTCTGCCGCCGCCATGCTGGGCGCCTCTATCATGTATCCGGTGCGGGGGGCTGTGACGTGGAAATCCATTGTCGGAACGAATGTCGCCGCGGATGCGCTGTCGAATCTCGCCTCGCCGGGGGTGACGGGCGGAGCGCTGATCGTCATCGGCGAGGATTACGGCGAGGGTGCCTCGGTGATCCAGGAGCGCAGCCATGCCTATGCGCTGAAGTCGACGCTGTGGCTGATGGATCCGCGCCCGAACCTGACCAGCATCGTCAACTGCGTCGAGAAGTCCTTTGAGCTGTCGGAAGCATCGAACACCCCGGTGATGATGGAGCTGCGGATCCGCGCCTGCCATGTGCAGGGCTCGTTCGAGGCCAAGGACAATGTGGCCGCCGCCGTCTCGGGCAAGCATCTGCTGGCCGAACCGGCGCCGCACAAATACGAACAGCTCGCCCATCCGCCGGTGACCTTCGGACATGAAAAGCAAAAGCTGTCGAACCGGATCGATGCGGCGCGCGCCTTTATCCGCGACCACAAGCTGAACGAATGGTTCGACGGGTCGCAAAAGGATGTGGGCCTGATCGTGCAGGGTGGGTTATACAACGCCCTGATCCGGGCGCTGGTGGAACTGGGGCTGGCCGATGCCACGGGCCGTTGCGATCTGCCGATCCTGGCGTTGAACGTGGTGTATCCCCTTGTGCCGGATGAGATTCTGGACTTTGCCGCCGACAAGCGCGCGATGCTGGTGATCGAAGAGGGCCAGCCGGAATATATCGAACATGACATCGGCACGATCCTGCGCCGCTCCGAGGCAACGGTGACCCTTGCGGGCAAGGATATGCTGCCGATGGCGGGAGAATACACGTCGGAGGTGCTGGCCGCGGGCGTGGGGAAATTCCTGCGCAAGCATCTGCCAAATGTCACCAACCAGCTTGGCGATGAAAGCTATGCCGAAGAGATTGCCGAACTGCGCGCCCAGGCGCTGGCTCTGCTGGCCGATCCGGTCCCGCCGCGCCCGCCGGGATTTTGCACCGGCTGCCCCGAACGCCCCTTCTTCGCCGCGCTGAAACTGGCGGAGAAGGACATCGGCAAGGTCCATTATTCAGCGGATATCGGCTGCCATGCCTTCGCGACCTTCGCGCCGTTCAACATGGGAAACTCGATCCTCGGCTATGGGATGAGCCTTGCCTCCAACGCCTCTGTCCGCAGCTTTCAGGAAAAGCGCCCGCTGGCGGTGATGGGCGACGGCGGGTTCTGGCACAACGGTTTGCTGTCGGGCGTGACCTCTCGGTTGCTCAACGGCGGGGACGGGGTGCTGGTGATCATGAAGAACGGCTACACCTCTGCCACCGGCACGCAAGAGGTGATCAGCAGCCCCGGCAAGGCGCTGAAGCTGAAATCGGCCGAGCAAAGCGCCACCCATGGCGAGCGCACGATCGAGGCTGCGCTGACGGGCGTAGGCGTGAAATGGCTGCGCACGGTGCATACCTACAAGGTGGCCAAGATGCGCGACACCCTGCGCGAGGCCTTCGGGACGAAGATTGCGCACCA
>CAYGRI010000428.1:0-2622 GCA_964352155.1 uncultured Maritimibacter sp.
GCGCTGGCGGCGTTTGAAGCGACGGGGCGGGCCTATCTGGCCTTTGCGCGCAAATATCCCGGCCACTACATCGCGATGTTCGAATCCGGCATTCCGATCTCCCGCGGCCCGGAATTGGCGCTGGTGGCGAACCGGGCCAGCGCGGTGCTGGAAAAGGCGGCCGAGGCATTGTCGAAACATATTCCCGCCGACAAGCGCCCGCCGCCGGCGATGTTCTCGGCCCATATCTGGGCGATGAGCCATGGGGTTGTGGAGCTGTTCGCGCGGGGGAGTGCGGGCAGCCGCTCTCCATTCTCGCCGGAGGACTTGCTGGAGGCGGGGATCGGGGTTTATCTGCGCGGTCTTGGGTTGGTGCGGCCCGATGAATGAGGGATTTCGCCGACTGTGTCGGCGACCGGCCGCGGGCGCTGCCCCCGAACCCCCGGAGTATTTTTGGCCAGAAGAAGCAGGGGAGATTTGACCATGGTGCAGGTGCCGGTGCTGGAGCATGTTTGTACGTTGCATGTTGAGCTTGCGCCGATCCGCGAGATGGGGCCAGGGCGGTTCGGGCAGCGGCGGATCATTCCGATTGTCGGGGGGACGGTTGAGGGGCCTGAGCTGCAGGGGACGATCCTGAACCTGGGGGCCGATTGGCAGACGATCCAGGCGGATGGGGCCGCGCATCTGGACACGCGCTATGCGTTTGAGACCCATGACGGTGCTCTGATCGAGGTGATCAATCTGGGGGCGCGGCATGGCCCGCCGGAGGTGATCGCCGCTTTGGCGCGGGGCGAGGCAGTTGACCCGGCTTCCTATTACATGCGCACGACGGCGCGGCTGGAAAGCGGCGATCCGCGCTATGCCTGGGTGAACAACACGCTGTTCGTGGGCACAGGGGAACGGCGGGCACAGGCGGTCGAGATCAACTTGTTTGCCCTGCGCTAGGGGGGCTGAAGGGCCTAGTCGCAGGCCTGCCAGATGGCCACCGCATCGGACCACAGCAGGGCGAGGCCGCCAAAGGAGCCGCGTTTCAGCACGATCTCGTCGGTCCAGACCTCGCCCTCGCCGGTGCAGGCGGCATCAAACAGCGCCGCGCCGTGGCGGCCGACGGCTTGGCCGCCCGACAGGGTGCAGGTGGTTTCGACGCCGCGCAATTGCGTGCCGATGATGGCGGTGGCGCCCCCGTCCATCCCGATCTCATCGCAGGTCCAGCTGGCATGGGCGCGGTATTTGCCCTGCATCGGCGCCAGAAGGACTGCCGTCTTGTCCGCTGCGGTCTCGTCCGTCGGGCGCAGGATCGGCCTTTGCGCCTTGCGCCCGCCGGTTGAGGGCGGCGGCGCGGCGCCCGCGGCCAGGGCGATCAGCGCATCGCGCGACGCGGCGCCGTTGACCGCAAGAGCATGGGCTTCTGCGCCGGGGACCCAGCAGAACACGGCGCTGGAGACATCGTTGTAGATGCAATCCCTTGGATCGGAATCCACAAGGGCGGCAGGGGCGTAGGCCTCTTGCCCGTTCATCGCGGTTCCGTCCCGCACGGCGCCGCCCGGCCCGCCGGAGATATAGGTGGTGAAGCGATCCGCCTGCCAGGCATAGCCGACCTCGCAGCTGTTGCCCGCGCAGGCCGGCGCGCCTTGCACGCAGGAGCCGATGTTGATCGCCTCGCCCGCGGGCGTTTCGATCATGCAGGCGCCCAGAGTGTCCGCGGCCAGCGGCGCCGCGCCCAGAACAAATTGCAAAGTGAAACTGGCGGAAACGCGCATGAAAGGGCCTCTTGTCGCGACAATACCCGACCAGCCTAGACCGGACCCGCCCCGGTTGCACGAAAAAGCCCGCCGACAGGGGCGGGCTTTTCCACGAAAGTCTTGTCTCGGCTTAACGCTTAGAGAACTGAAAGCTTTTGCGGGCCTTGGCGCGGCCGTATTTCTTCCGTTCCACGACGCGGGCGTCGCGGGTCAGGAAGCCGGCGGCCTTCAGCGCGCCGCGCAGCGACGGATCGTAAAGCTGCAGCGCCTTTGAGATACCGTGCTTGACCGCCCCGGCCTGGCCCGAAAGCCCGCCGCCCTTGACGGTGGCCTGCACGTCGAACTGGCCATCGACACCGGCGACGGTGAAGGGCTGGCGCAGGATCATCTGCAGCACCGGACGCGCGAAATAGGCGTTGATCTCTTTGCCGTTGACCGTGACCTTGCCAGAGCCCGGCTTGATCCAGACCCGTGCAACGGCGTCCTTGCGCTTGCCGGTGGCATAGGAACGCCCCAGATCGTCGCGCTGCGGTTCCCGGTGGATCGTCGTTTCGGTGACCGGGGCGGACCCTTCGGCAACCTGGCCCAGCTCTTCGAGCGAATTCACTTGTTCGGCCATCACGCGGTCCTCGTGTTCTTCTTGTTCATCGACTTGACGTCGAGCACTTCCGGCTGCTGCGCCTCATGCGGGTGCTCTGCCCCGGCGTAGACGCGCAGGTTGGTCATCTGCACACGCGACAGCTTGTTGCCCGGCAGCATCCGCTTGACGGCGGCGGTCACCACACGCTCAGGGAACTTGCCCTCGAGGATCTCTTCGGCGGTGCGCGACTTGATACCGCCCGGGTGGCCGGTGTGGCGCCAGTAAATCTTGTCGGTGCGCTTCTTGCCGGTCATC
Organism: uncultured Maritimibacter sp.; assembly: GCA_964352155.1. Classification (GTDB taxonomy): domain Bacteria; phylum Pseudomonadota; class Alphaproteobacteria; order Rhodobacterales; family Rhodobacteraceae; genus Psychromarinibacter. The sequence goes on from CAYGRI010000428.1 coordinate 2,617, forward strand.
TGCACC
>CAYGRI010000428.1:2632-4163 GCA_964352155.1 uncultured Maritimibacter sp.
CGCCTGGGTCACGATCCGTTCGGGGTGGGCCCCTTCCAGGATCTGCTGCTTGGTGCGCGACTTGATCCCGCCGGGATGGCCGGTGTGCCAGTAAAAGTGTTCATCCCGCTTCTTGCCGGTCATCTGCACCTTGTCGGCGTTGATGATGATGACATTGTCGCCCATATCCATATGAGGTGTGAAAGTCGGCTTGTGCTTGCCACGCAGGCGGTTCGCCACGATCGAGGCAAGACGGCCCAGAACGACGCCTTCGGCATCAATCAGGATCCACTTCTTGTCGATATCCGCTGGCGTCGCGGTAAAGGTTTTCATCTTCGGTCTCTCATGTTCTCGGGCACGGCGGGGTCACGCCGGCGGGATAGCCGGGTTCTAAGGGTTTTCCGCGCGCAGTCAAGGCCAGTATCCCGAAATTACCCCTGCAAAAACAGATGCCTACGATTAAGGTATTATATTACCCCAAGTTTTGCACCGTGCCGGCCCCGCTGGGCGCGCCCGTGACGCGCGGTTCTCGCGCAGTTGCGGCATCCAGGCCCGGTTTGCGCCTTCAAAGGCACGGGCTCCGCCGACACGGTCGGTTCAAGCTGCGCGCCGAATCAAGAAACGCATCGCTTGGTCGCGGACCATCCGCCTTTGTTACAAAATCACTACCACCATCCCCCTCACCCGTCGGATCCTGTGGCCGGTGTGGGTTCCGCACGACAGAGGCTCATCGGCTCGCGATACTCGGAACAGGTCGGCACAGCCATGGCGCACGCCATCTTTATATTTTAAAAAGAATGACTTATGCAACTTCTCCATTGGCACGCACGACTGGCGCCGGGCTGGCTTGGGCCCCAGGATCGGCGCTATGACGCATGGTTTCCGCGACAGCGACAGAAAGGACCACCCGGCGCGCGGATTTCCCCTTGAACGACTCGACGATCATACGTAGATGCCCTCTACCGAACGAGGGACCGATCCCAACTCACGGCTTTGCATCATCGCGGGGCACGGGGGGGCGCTAAGGGACCTCTGGATTCAATCTACTGGCTAGAAGGGGAACGCCCATGGACGGCGGCAACCTCTTCCAACTGGGGATCGGTCTGGAGACAGGCGCCCATGCGGAAGACACCCGTGTCAACGACACGGATACTACTCGTGACATCTTCGACGAAACCCGCGAAGATCATTTCATCCGTCGGGACGGAAGGGTCTTTGCCGGCACCCATTTGATCATCGAGGTGGTGAACGGCACCGGCCTTGATGACGAGATGCGGATCCAGAAGGCGTTCCGCGACTGTGTGGACGAATGCGGCGCGACCCTGCTGCACATCCACACCCACAAATTCTCGCCCCAGGGCGTCAGCGGCGTTGCGGTGCTGGCCGAAAGCCACATCAGCGTGCACACTTGGCCGGAGATCGGCTATGGCGCCTTTGACGTGTTCATGTGCGGCGATGCGCAGCCGATGCGGGCGGTGGATGTGCTGAAAGCGGCCTTTTCGACCCAGGATGTCCGCGTCAAGGAATTGCTGCGCGGCGATGGCCTGGTGAC
>CAYGRI010000429.1:0-4135 GCA_964352155.1 uncultured Maritimibacter sp.
GCGCCGGGCCGGTGCCGCCGCCCAGCATCGTGGTCACGCCGGAATGCAGCGCATCCTCGATCTGCTGCGGGCAGATGAAATGAATATGCGAATCGAACCCGCCGGCGGTCAGGATCCGGCCCTCGCCCGCGATCGCCTCTGTCCCCGGGCCGACGATGATGTCGACGCCCGCCTGGGTGTCGGGGTTCCCGGCCTTGCCGATGGCCGCGATGCGCCCGTCCTTCAGGCCCACATCCGCCTTGTAGATCCCCGTGGCATCGACGATCAGCGCATTGGTGATCACGGTATCCACCGCGCCGCCCGCCCGCGTGACCTGCGACTGGCCCATCCCGTCGCGGATCACCTTGCCGCCGCCGAACTTCACCTCTTCGCCGTAGGTGGTCAGGTCGCGTTCGACCTCGATGATCAGATCGGTATCGGCCAGCCGCACCCTGTCCCCGGTGGTGGGGCCATACATGTCGGCATAGGTGGCGCGGGAGAGTCTTGCAGGCATGGCGGGGTCCTTTCAGAGATCGGTCAGAGGGCCGTCCGCGCATCGGCGGACAGGAAGTGTTGACGCAGCGCAACACCGCGACGTAGCGTCGCAGCATAGAACGGCAAAGAAGCGGGCCAGACGGCCCGATAGGGGGGGATAGGATGAGACAATTCAGTGTTCTGGCGGCGCTGGCGTTGAGCACCGGCGCCGTTTGCGCCGAGCCCAGCGTCGAACGCGGCGCATACCTGGTGACCGGGCCGATGGGCTGCGGAAACTGCCACACGCCGCAAGGGCCGGACGGCCCCCTTCCGGGCATGACACTGGCCGGGATGGTGGTCGAGGATGGCCCCCCCTTCACCGCCATCGCCAACAACCTCACGCCAGCTGCGCGCATCGCCGACTGGTCGGACGCCGAGCTGGGGCGCGCGATCCGCGAATGCCTGCGGCCCGACGGCTCGCTGATCGGCCCGCCGATGCCCTGCGCCCTGTACCGGCATATCGGCGACGACGACCTTGCCTCGGTCGTCCTGTATCTGCGCACGGTCGCCGCGGTGGACCACGACCCCGGCACATCGGAGTATCGCATCCCGCTGCCCCCGGCCTACGGCCCGCCGATCGACAGCGTGACCCCGCCACCGCCGGACGTTACCGTGGAATACGGCGAATATGTCGCGAACATCGCCCATTGCATGGAATGCCATTCGGCGGTGGGCGAAATGGGCGCGCCCTCCCTCGATGCCGCGCATTTCGGCGCCGGCGGGTTTCAGTTCCACGGCCCCTGGGGCGTGAGCGTCGCGCCGAACATCACTCCGTCCGCCGACGGCATCGCCGATTACAGCGATGCGGAGCTGAAAACGATGATCGTCGCAGGCAAGCGCCCGGACGGATCGCCCATGATGCCGCCCATGCCCTACCCATATCTCGCCAGAATGACCGCCGACGACCTGGACGCCGTGGTCCTGTATCTGCGCACGGTCCCGGCCCTTCCCGACCCGGGCTGACAGACCAAACGGGGGGCGGGTCACGCCGCCCCCTCGCCGCCCGGCGGCACAAGGTCGCGCCGCATATAGACGATGGCGTCATCGCCCGCGCCGTAGCCATCCCCGGGCGCCATGAACCGAAAGCCCGCCGCCTCGTACAGGCTGTGCGCCTCGGTCATCCGGCGCAGTGAATCCAGATAGATATAGCGATACCCGACCGCCCGCGACGCCTGCACCAGCGCCGCGACCAGCGCCTTGCCGCATCCCAATCCGCGCGCCTCGGGCCGCACATACATCCGATTCAGCTCACCCCCGTCATCGCCATACGGACCAAGCTTGACGATTCCCATCGGCCGCCCCTCCACCCAGGCGACAAAGCAATGCCCCGCCGGAGGTTCGTAGTACTGCGCGAAATCCTCAAGTTCCGCGCCGATGGCATGGTCCTTCATGTAGGTTTCGATTGTGGGGGCCAGATCCGGAAACCGCGCACGAACGCTGTCGAAGAACTCCCATATCAGGGCCACCGCCGCCGCGCGATCCTCTGGCCCCCGGATCTGATGCACCTCTACAAGGCTCATGCCCGACCTGCATCGAATTCCGGATCGACCGGCACCTGCATCGCCGTGACCAAGCCGTTGGTCTGCATCGCCATCCCGATGACCGCCACCAGCTCGCTGTGCATCGCCTCGGACATGCCCTTCGCCTTGGCCGCGGCTGTGTGCGAATGAATACAATAGCCGCATCCATTGGCGGTAGAGACGGCGACATAGACCATCTCCTTGACGAGCGGATCCAGCGCGCCCGGGGCCATCACATCCTTGAGCCGGTCCCAGGTCGCCTCCAACGTCGCCGGATCATGGGCCAGCGCGCGCCAGAAATTGTTGATGAAATCCGAACCGCGCCGGGCCCGGATATCGTCGAACACCGCCCGCGCCCTGGGGTCGAGCTCCGAATCGGCCAGAAGGGTGCGGGCGGCCATGTCAGACCATCGCCATGATGCGCGCAGGGCCGCCAGACCCGCCCCGATGCTTGGGCGCGCCCACGATCAGCGTGGCCCCGGATGCCGGAACCTGATCCAGCCCGGCCAGGCATTCGATGCCATAACGGTTGCTGGGCAGCCAGGCATAATGGGTCGCGAAATCGCCGCTGGGCCCATGATCCAGCGACAGGGTATCGACGGCAATCGCCGCGGTTCCGGTATCCTCCATCAGCATCTGCGCCGCCTCCACATGGAAGCCGGGGAAATGCATCACCCCGTCGCCATCGGCATTGCGGTACCCGTCCGTCGCCACCTTCGGCGCCCAGCCCGAATGCATCGCCACACAGGCCCGGTCCGGAATCGCCCCGTTGGCGGCGATCCAGGCCCTCAGATCGTCCGGCGTGACCTGCGCATCCGGGTCCTCCGCCGCTTTCGCCGCAATGTCCACAACGCACAACGGCACCACCAGATCGGTCACCGGGATCTCGTCCACCGAATGCCCATCGGCCGAGAAATGCAACGGCGCGTCGATATGGGTGCCGGTATGTTCGTTGATCGACAGGTTGAACAGGTTGAACCCATGCTCGGCAAAGTTAAAAACCTCTTCCGCCGCGAACCCCGGAGCCCCGAAATACGTCGGAAAGGTCGCGTCATAGGCATGGGTCAGGTCCACGACACCCGCATGCGCCGCCGCCAGCGCCGGGCGCGCACCGGTCAGGCTGGCCGCCGCCGCCGCAGCCCCCACGGCCACCCCGCCGCGAAACAGGTCCCGCCGGTTTAGCATCCGCGTCTTCACGCTTTCCATCACACAGGCATGGCACATGGCGTCTCTCCTTGTCGGGCCGCTTGGCGCGGCGATGAAAGCCCCCGATACGGATCCGGTCTTCTTCTGGTCGGAAATACTCCCGCCGGAGGCATTTTGTTCTTCAGGAACCAGGTCTTGGCTATAGCGCCCCCATCACGTCCTGATTGAACCCGTAAACCTCGCGCTTGCCGCCGTAGGGCACCAGCTGCACCTCGCGGGTCTGACCCGGCTCGAACCGCACGGCCGTCCCGGCGGCAATGTCCAGGCGCATCCCCCGCGCCGCGCCGCGATCAAACGCCAGCGCGCTGTTGGTCTCGGCAAAATGGTAGTGGCTGCCCACCTGCACCGGCCGGTCCCCGGTATTGGCCACGCTCAAAGTGATCGCCTCTGCGCCCTCGTTGAGGATGATGTCCCCCTCGGCCGTCATGATTTCACCCGGTATCATCTGCAGATCTCCTGTCTGGCGGCGCCTCAGCGAATGGGATGGTGCACGGTCACCAGCTTGGTGCCGTCGGGAAAGGTCGCCTCCACCTGCACATCGTGGATCATCTCGGCGATTCCGTCCATGCATTGATCGGCGGTGATCACATGCGCCCCAGCCGCCATCAGCTCCGCGACCGACCGCCCGTCCCGCGCGCCCTCGACCACGAAATCGGTAATCAGCGCAATCGCTTCGGGGTGATTCAGCTTCACCCCCCGTTCCAGCCGGCCACGCGCGACCATGGCCGCAACGCTGACCAGCAGCTTGTCCTTTTCCCGAGGCGTCAGGTTCATACTATCTCCCTTACATCTGCCAGACCCGGGGCACGGGCCCCAGGGTCGCAATCACACGCGCCACCAGACGGCGCAGCGGAAACCCGTCGCCGGCCATGGCCCGCACCACCAGCTTGTCATCC
>CAYGRI010000430.1:0-4102 GCA_964352155.1 uncultured Maritimibacter sp.
ATGCAGTTGGAATCGCTGGCACAATCGGGCTTTGATCCGCTGTCGCGCACCTGCCGCTTCATGCTGACCGAGGAAGCGCACCACATGTTTGTCGGCGAAACGGGCGTGGGCCGCGTGATCCAAAAAACCTGCGAGGTGATGAAGGCCAACGGCATCGAAGATCCTCATGATATCAACAAGATCCGCGAACTGGGCGTGGTCGACCTGCCGACGATCCAGAAGAAGCTGAACCTGCACTACTCGCTGTCGCTGGACCTCTTCGGGCAAGAGGTGTCGACCAACGCCGCCAATGCCTTCAACTCCGGCATCAAGGGCCGCTATATGGAGCATCGGATCGACGACGACCACAAGCTGGCCGACGCGACCTACCGGGTCTGGACGCTCGAGGGCGGTTTGGCGGTCGAAAAGGAAGTGCCTGCACTGACGGCGATCAATATGCGGCTGCGCGACGATTACAAGCGCGATGCCAGCGGCGGAATCGGGCGCTGGAACAAGATCATCGCCAAGGCCGGGGTCGCCTTCGAACTGGCGCTGCCGCATGAGAGCTTTCACCGGCAGATCGGCGTGTTCTCGGCTTATCCCTTTGATCCCGAGGGGAAAATGATCGATCAGGCAGGGTGGGAAAGGCAACGCGACGCCTGGCTGCCCTCCACGGCGGATGGCGATTTCATCCAGTCGCTGATGGTGCCTTGCTATGAGCGCGGAGAATATGCCGGCTGGATCGCCGCGCCGAAAATCGGAATCGACAATAAGCCTGGCGATTTCGAATATGTGAAACTTCATATGGCATGATCGGCCGGGTGGGGTACATTCGCCCCAAGCCCGGACGCAAGGGCGGGCCGCGCGCCCCCCTTCGAGATGCAAAGGACCGCGCCATGCAAATCGAACGCCACTTTGGCCATGCCCCCAAGGCCCACGCACTGGGCGAGCAGATCCTCACAATGACCACGCCCTGCGTGGGCTGCGAGCAATGTCAGGGTCTGTGCGATACACTTTTGGAACTTTTGTCGCTGCCCGAGGCCGTGCTGCACCGGGATAGGGCGGGATGAACAAACCTGTCAAACAACACCTCATCGACCCCGAAATCTGCATCCGTTGTTATACATGTGAGATGACCTGCCCCATCCAGGCGATCACGCATAACGACGACAATGTCGTGGTGGATGCGGACAAATGCAACTTTTGCATGGATTGTATTCCGGTCTGTCCCACCGGCTCTATCGACGAGTGGCGGGTGGTGGAAACACCCTATAGCCTTGACGAGCAGTTCGAATGGGACGAGCTGCCCGAACAGGCCGAGATCGGTGAAAGCGACAGTGGCATCGAAGCGCTGGACGATGCCGTGGCCGCCCTGCTGGCAGAGGCGCACAAGGGCGCGGGCGGGGCTTCGAAAGCACCTGCAAGTGCCTCAAAACCCTCGGTGAATCTGTACAACCTGGGCAAGCCCGCGGTTGCGAAGGTGCAGGGCAATTACCGGCTGACGGCGGACAATTCGGACGCCGATACCCGGCACATCATCCTCGATTTCGGCGGCCAGCCCTTTCCGGTGCTGGAGGGGCAAACCATCGGGATCCTTCCGCCGGGCGAGGATGCCGATGGCAAGCCGCATCTGCCGCGGCTCTATTCTGTGTCTTCCCCGCGAGACGGCGAGCGGCCGAACTACAACAACCTGTCGCTGACCGTGAAGCGCGAGGAAAAAGGCGTGTGTTCCAACTACATCTGCGATTTGCAGCTGGGGGACGAGGTGCGCGTGACGGGGCCGTTCGGGGCGACCTATCTGATGCCGGACGATCCGGCGGCGCGGCTGTTGATGATCTGCACCGGCACAGGCTCGGCGCCGTTCCGGGCTTTTACAATGCGGCGCCAGCGCGGCGCGGCGGGGGCCGGGGACATGGTGCTGTTCTTTGGCGCGCGCACCCCCGACAGCCTGCCGTATTTCGGTCCGCTCAAGAAGGTGCCGGACCGGTTGTTGAAAAAGCATCTTGTTTTCAGCCGGTTGCCCGATGCGGAAAAGGAATATGTGCAGGATCGGATGCTGGTCGAGGCAGAGGCGATCGCCGCGATGCTCCAGGATCCGCTCACCCATATCTATGTCTGCGGGCTGCGCGGGATGGAAGCCGGGGTGGAGCAAGCCTTTGCCAGCATTGCCGAAAGCGCCGGTCTGCCGTGGGAGACGACTCGCGATGCCATGCGCGGCGAAGGCCGCTATCACGTCGAAACCTACTGAGCGCTGGACGGGTCCGCGCGAGGGCGGCGCCCTTCCGGTTTCGCTTTGATCTTCGCGGAGTGTGCGTTAGGTTTGTGCATTATAATTCATGCAGGCGCAAATGGACGACACAGCCGGATCATGGCACCGCCCAGAGGCGGAGACGGGCGAGCGGCTGATCCGCGCTGTGGGCGAGCGGGTGCGCGCGGCGCGGGTGGCGCGCGGGCTGCCGCGAAGGGTCGTGTCGGAACGTTCTGGTGTCTCGCCGCGCTATCTGGCGCAGCTCGAGGCGGGGAAAGGCAACATCTCTATCGCGCTCTTGCAGCAGGTGGCGGCAGCCTTGGGCGAGCGGGTCGACCACCTGGTGGCCGACCCTGCAAGCGGCGAGGCGGCGCGGATGGCCGATCTGTTCCGGCGCGCGCCGGCCGCCGTGCAGGATCAGGTGCGGGCGCTGCTGTGCCCCGAGCCTTTGGCGGGCGCGCGGGCGCAGCGGATCTGTCTGATCGGGCTGCGCGGGGCGGGGAAATCGACGCTTGGCGCGCTGGCCGGGCAGGCGCTGGACGTGCCCTTTATCGAACTGAACCGCGAGATCGAGGCCGAGGCGGGGATGGCGGTGACAGAGATCCTGGCGCTCTACGGTCCCGACGGCTATCGCAGGTTGGAAGCGCAGGCGGTGGAACGGGTCATCGCCACCCATGCGCGGCTGATCCTGGCCGTGGCCGGGGGGCTGGTGGCCGAGGAAGACACTTATGCGACCCTGCTGTCGCGGTTCCACACGGTCTGGCTGAAGGCCCGCCCCGAAGAGCATATGAGCCGGGTGCGCGCCCAGGGCGACACGCGGCCGATGGCGGGCAATCCCGAGGCGATGGTGCAGCTACGCTCGATCCTGCATGCCCGCGAGGCGCTTTACGCCCGGGCGCAAGAGACGCTGGACACCTCGGACCGCGGGCTGGAAGAGGCGCAGGCCGCGCTGGTGGCGCTGATCCGGGCGCGGGGCTTTCTGAAGGCGACCTGAAGCCTGCCGCGCCCGATGGGATGCGCGAAAACGCAGGCGGGCTTTGCAACGCGGGGCGCCGTCGCTCCGGCAGGGGACGTCGATTTGGCAGGGCAGGTTCCGGCACGCGGCTTGCGCGTGGAGCGGTGGCAATCTAAGGGGCTAACATGTTGAAAGCACGGGGGACATCATGGCTGTGACACGCAGGATCGAGGGCCAGTACGGATTGGTCGAGCTGGACTCGCCGCCGGTCAATGCCATCGGCCAGGCGATCCGCGCCGCCTTGCTTGAGGCGGTGGACTGGGCCGAGGCGGCGGGGCTGGAACGGGTAATCTTGTCGGGCAAGGGCCGCGCCTTTGCCGCAGGTGCCGATGCGCGCGAATTCGACGGCCCGGCGCTGGAACCGCATCTTCCGGATGTGCTCGCGCGGATCGAGGCCAGCCATGTCCCCTGGATCGCCGCGATTCACGGCGCCTGTCTTGGCGGCGGGGCGGAGCTGGCGCTGGCCTGCCGCTATCGGATCGCGCACCCGGCGGCGCAGATCGGCTTTCCCGAGGTGACGCTGGGCGTGGTGCCCGGCGCCGGGGGCACGCAGCGGCTGCCGCGTCTGGTGGGGCTGGACACGGCGCTGGAAATGATCCCGACCGGCAAGGCGATCAGCGGCGCGCGGGCCGGTGAGATCGGGCTGGTGCAGGAGGTGGACGAAGATCCGCTGGAGACGGCGCAGCTGATCAACGGCGAATGGCTGGGGATGGCGGTTCCGGTGGGGGAGCTGAACACCGGGGCGGTCGACCCCTCTGCCTTTGACGCCGCCCGTAAACTGGCGGGGGCGCGGATGCGCGGGCAGGTGGCGCCGAAGACTGCGATTGAGCTGCTTGAGCTGTCGCAGACCGCCTCGCTGG
>CAYGRI010000431.1:0-4079 GCA_964352155.1 uncultured Maritimibacter sp.
TGCGCCTCGGTAAAACGGCTCTTTCGCATGTGTCTGCTCCTTCAGGGTTGGCGCAGACTCTACATTACGGTGAGGGATTTCGCGGCGGGCAGGTCACTTCCGCTGCGTGGGCCTTTCTCCTTCATCCAGCCAAAGGTGGAGAACCCCAGATCACATCGGCCCGGGCATCGGAAAGTCGATCAAATGAGTGTGGGGCCTGGGCTCAGGGGGAAGGCCACGGTCATGGACGTTGAGGTGACCAGGAAGTGAAAGATCCATGCAGTCATGTGAAGGAGCAGATTCTCGCGCCCCCAATCGAAAAGCTTCGGGGAGCCAACCCGCAAGGCCAGCACGCACACCAAAAAAACCGCGATCTGGTCCAGAAAAGAGACCTTCAGACGCTGGAAAGCTGAGAAAAAGGGAAAAAGTCTCTGCGTTCGGCGACGCCATCCAGGCCCGACTTAAACCAATGCTAAGAGTCTGCGCATAGGGATCGGGCCGCGTGGACGTGAAAAATCGTCGCACATCACCGAAACTGTCATTTGGAGCATTTTATGAAGCGACTCGCCTTTGTCTCGGCCCTCGCCCTGATGGTCGGAAGCGCAGGTGCGGACGAGTTCCGCCCGGCCCTCGAAGCGTATCTCGAAGACGAACTTCGGGGCTGGATCAACGATCCCGTCCTGGTTGCGGCGGTACAGGCCCAGAATGCGCGCACCAGCGGATATGACCAGGCCACGATCGACTCTCTGGACCAGGCCTGGCGCGCAGAAGTCGGCAGCGGCTCGTCCCAGGTCATCAGCGACGTGCTGGAAAACGCCACGGCAAACTTCCTGCGCGAGCGTGTCGAGGCCTCGGGCGGTGTCATCACCGAAGTCTTCGCCATGGACGCCCTTGGGCTGAATGTCGCGGCAAGCTCCGCCACCTCGGACTATTGGCAGGGCGACGAAGACAAGCACCGGATGACCTACGGTGCCGGTGCCGGATCCGTCCATATCAGCCAAATCGAGTTCGATGAATCCAGCCAGACGTATCAGGGGCAGATCTCTGTCGTGATCGTCGATCCGAACACCAACACCCCCATCGGTGCGATCACGGTCGGCGTCGACGCCGAGTCGCTGCTCTGACACCTCTGTTAACAAGTAACACCGAGGTTGGGCAAAGGTCGGACAAACTGTCTTCCATTGCCCCGCCCAATTTTCCTTAAGCAATGGACACGTCGGACATGGCACAGCAGTCGATCGCTCCCAAATTGGTACCGACCCACAAGTCACTTTTTTTCACAAGTACTTTCGTCGTGGCGCTTTGCACCGCCATGGTCGCCCTTTCGCTTGGCCTTGAGTCGATGCGCGCAACCGGAAAACTGGCAGCCGATACCACCAGATCTCGCGGGGTCGAAGTGACCGCCCTGTTGGCCCAGCAGGCCGGCGGCGCCTTGCGGTTTGGCAAGGTGGAGGCGCTGGAAACCCTCTTGAACGGCACGACATCCAGTGATTTCGCCAGCAGCGCCCTGGCCGCAAAACCGGACGGAACGATCCTGATCGAAAGCGGGTCCGCGTTCGAGTTGACGGAAGATCAACTGCGCATCATCGAGGACGCCGTGGCCTCCAGCGAACAGCGGCAGAGCGTGGACGGATTCTTCATTGTGTCGCCGTCGCTGGTCGGCAAGGACAATGCCGTGGCCGGTGTTGTCGCCGTGCAATGGACAACCGAGCCGATCATGGAGACGCTGGCAAAAGATCGCAGAACCTCGATGATGGTGACCGTGATCGTGTTCCTGATCGGGCTGATCGGTGCCGCGGTCTTTCTACGCTGGCGCATTTCCAGCCCGCTGATCCGGATCCAGAACGCCATCACGAAAATCGCGGAAAAACAATATGATGAGCGCGTTCCCGGGGCGCAACGGGGGGACGAAATCGGCCAGATTGCCCGCACGGTCACAGGCTTTCGCGATGAGTTGAGGGGGGCTGCCGCAACCGCCGAAGACAATGTCTTCAAGGGCGCGGCCTTCGAGGGATCAACCGCCGCCATGCTGATGACGGACCGGAATCTGGATATCTCTTACGTGAATGACGCCTGCCGGCAGCTTATGTCCCGCTATGCGACCTATTTCTCTGCGCTGGATGGGGCGTTCGACGCCGACAACCTGATCGGTCGGCCGGTGTTGTCCTTCCTTGAACCCGATTATCTGACCCCCGAGATTGCAGCGGATCCGTCGCGCCTGCCGCACCAGATGGACTTGCGCATCGGGTCGCGCCGCGTGAGCCTGACTGTGAATGCCGTGCAGGACGGGTCCGGCCACATGATCGGCTGCATCCTGGAATGGGCCGACGTGACGGAGGAACGGCTGAACCTCGCCGTCATCGATGCGATCGACGAGGGGCAGATCCATGTCGAATTCGATGTCGACGGCATGATCGTAAGGGCCAATCAGAACTTCCGACATTCTCTTGGGCTTCCCGAAGGGGACCTGCCCAAGCTGCAATTGAAAGAGCTCTTGTCGGGCTATGCCGTCGGCGGCCGCACAGAAAGCGTGGACTGGACCGGGCTGGACAGCGGCGACCGCATCAACCGACGGTTCTCGGCCCGGGCGAACGGAGCCACGGCGGTGATTGACGGCGCGGTCTCGAAGGTCCAGGATTCATCCGGGGAAACCCTGCGTATCATTCTGATCGGAAACGATATTACGGCCTCCCAGGGCGCAATCGAAGAAGCCGAACAAACCCGCGCGGAGATGATGAAAAAGCAGTCTCATGTCGTGGGGCAATTGACGGCAGAGCTCAACAGGCTGGCAGAAGGCAACCTTTCGGTGAAGATCACCGAGGACCTTGGAGCGGAATACGAAGATCTGCGCAACAATTTCAATAAGACGGTCGAACGCCTGCGCGAGGCGATGACCCAGGTGATCGCCAGCGCCGATCTGATCGAGGCAGAAGCCTCCAGCATTTCGGCGGGCGCGAACAATCTGTCTGAGCGGACAGAGCGACAGGCCGCAACACTGCAAGAGACGACGGCAGCCATCGGGGTGCTGACGGAATCGGTACGCACCGCCGCAACCAGCGCGAATCAGGCCAGCGACATGGCCGGCGCCGCGCGCAACAAGGCGGAGAAAAGCGAATCCGTGGCACAGGACACCGTCGCGGCCATGGCCGAGATTGCCCGCAGTTCCGATGAAATCTCCAAGATTATCAACGTCATCGAGGACATCGCGTTCCAGACCAATCTGCTGGCCCTGAACGCGGGCGTGGAGGCAGCACGCGCCGGAGAATCGGGACGTGGCTTTGCGGTTGTTGCCTCGGAAGTGCGGGCCCTGGCGCAACGCTCATCATCGGCGGCACAGGAAATCAACCAATTGATCTCAAAAAGCGGGTCCCATGTGGACCGGGGCGTTGGCCTTGTCGATCAAATGGGGGACACGCTTCGCGGCATCGTCGGCTCCATCACCGATATCTCCAGCCATGTTACCGGCATTGCGTCTTCTGTACGGGAGCAATCGGGCTCTCTCGAGGAGGTGAACACAGCAATGGCCGACCTCGACCGCGTGACGCAACAAAACGCCGCTATGTTCGAGGAAACCACAGCCGCCAGCCATGCGCTGACCAGCGAAGCCAAGGTTCTGGGCGAAATGACCGGCCGTTTCGATGTCGGAGAAGACGCCGCGCCGCGGAACAAACCCCTTAAGACCGGGGCAGACGTCTGGGGCAGTGCGGCGCGCAATGCGGCACCGTCGCCCGCAAAACCCCAAGCCGCCCCCGCCAACAAACAGGTTTGGACGGATACGCCCGAAGCCGATGCCAATTGGGACAACGCGATGACGTTCTAGACGCCATCCGCCTTCCGCTACAAGGCCGCGCCTGACAGCCTGTTGCGGGCGGTCAGCGTCAGAACGTCGGCGCGCCCAGAGGTCACGCGGGGGCAACAGACCACCGCCCGGGTGCGGGCGACTCCGGGGGGGGGCGACAGAAGTCGTCCATCCAAAACAAGGGCTTGTCAAAATCTGGCCAGCCTGCCCGCACCGCAAATCTGATCGGGACAGGGGCAAGCAGGGTGGTGGGTGATGAGAGACTCGAACTCCCGACATCTTCGGTGTAAACGAAGCGCTC
>CAYGRI010000432.1:0-4073 GCA_964352155.1 uncultured Maritimibacter sp.
GTCATAAACCGGCGGCTTGCCCATGTTGAGCTGTTTCTTGCGCTTGAGGTCCAGCTCTGTCGGCGTCTCGAACGCCTCGTAGAACCGGCCCTTGCCGCGCAGCGCCTCGGCCGCCGCCTGATAGCGGTCAAGCCGCGCGGATTGCTTTTCCACCCGGTCCCAGGTCAGACCCAGCCATTCGAGATCTTCCATGATCCCGTCGGCATATTCCTGCTTGGACCGTTCAGGATCGGTGTCATCCAGGCGCAGGATGAAGGTGCCTCCGGCCTTGCGCGCGATCATGAAGTTGAACAGCGCGGTGCGCAGGTTGCCGACATGCAGATAGCCGGTGGGGGACGGGGCGAAACGAGTTGTTGTCATGGGCGGTCTCCTGTGAGCACGCCTTTTTCACACCCGGGCGGAATTGTCTATCGCTAGGCCCGGCGTTGACCGCTTGGCCGGACCTGCAGGCGGGGGCGGTCGCTGGTCCGGATCACGCCGGTTGCGCCAGATAGCTGCGCCAGTCGCCCATCCCGGTGATGTCGGTGGCGCCTTGCAACCCGCTGGCCTCGCACAGAAAGCCCTTGACCCAAGAGCCATCCGCCAGCTCGATGGATCCGATGCCCAGCGGCGCCGGGATGCCTTCGACAAAGCTGCCCAGTTCGGATTTCGGAAGCGCCCAGATCTCCAGCGCGATGGAGGCTTGCGGCGCCTCTGACCGCGACCGCACAAGGCCGGGCCGCGCGGGCGGTCCCCCGGCCAGGGCGTAGAACTGGTACTGCGGGGCGGTTCTGGCCTTGCGCAGGAACATGCCGCCCCGGTCCGTCAATTGCCCGTTGAGCGGCAGGCCCGACATATGCGCCCCGCAGACCGCCAGTTCGATCATGTCCGAGGCGGCGGCGGGCAGCTTGGCCGGGGCGGGGACGGGATGCGCCGTGGCGCCCAGTTTGCGCGGGCAGTCCGCCTCGAAGCCCTGGGCGACGGCGGCGACCCGCGCATCCTGGCCGGCAGGCGCCAGCAGCGTGACACTGCCCGGGCGGCCATCGCTGCGCGGGGCCGTGGGGACGGCCATGCCGCACATGTCCAGCAGGTTCACGAAATTGGTGTAGGTGCCGAAGTTGGAATTGGGCGTCACCGGGTCCGCCTGCAAATCCGCGACCGTGTAGAAGGTCGGGATCGTCGGCACACATAGCATATCAAGCTTTGCCAGCATCGGCTCTGCCGCGCGTCTCAGCTCTGCCAGGCGGTAGATGCCGCGAAAGGCGTCGGCGGCGGACATGCTTTCGGCATGGCAGATGATCTGCCGCGTGACCGGCAGCACCGCCTCCGGGTCCGTGGCCAGCAGATCCTCGATCACCGTATAGCGTTCGGCCACCCAGGCGCCCTGATACAGCATCCGCGCCA
Source organism: uncultured Maritimibacter sp. (assembly GCA_964352155.1). Taxonomy (GTDB): domain Bacteria; phylum Pseudomonadota; class Alphaproteobacteria; order Rhodobacterales; family Rhodobacteraceae; genus Psychromarinibacter. The sequence continues at coordinate 1,384 of CAYGRI010000432.1, forward strand.
CGGCATAGAGCGGGCTGAAATCGACCTCGACAATCTCGGCGCCCCGGGCGGCCAGGGCGGCCACGTCACGGGCAAAGGCCGCCGCTTGCACCGCATCGCCCAGGAATTCGGCAGAGGCGGCGTCGGGCACCCCGATCCGCAGGGCGGCGGGGGCGGCGCTCAGCGGCGCTGTGGGGATCGGCCGGGAATAGGCGTCGGTCGGGTCGTAGCCAGAGGCCACCTCGAACGCCGCATAGGCATCGGCGACCGTCAGCGCGAAGATCGAGATCGTGTCGAGCGTCCGGCAGGCGGGCACCACGCCAGAGGCCGACAGCGCCCCCAACGAGGGCTTCAGCCCCACGATATTGTTCAGCGCGGCGGGCACCCGGCCCGACCCGGCGGTGTCGGTGCCCAGCGCGAAGCTAACGATGCCGTGGCCGACGATCACCCCCGACCCGCCCGAGGATCCGCCGGGCACGATCTGCGGATCGATCGAATTCAGCGGCGCGCCATAGGGCGTGCGTACCCCCACCAGCCCCGTCGCGAACTGATCGAGGTTGGTCTTGCCGATCATCAGCGCCCCGGCCGCGCGCAACTGGCCGACGACTTGGGCATCGGCCTGTGGCGTATAGGCGTAGGCGGGACAGGCGGCGGTTGTTTCAATCCCGGCAACGTCGATATTGTCCTTGACCGCATAGGGGATGCCCCACAGCGGCAGCGCCGGGTCATAGGCGCCCAGCGCCTCTGCCTCGGCCCGCAGCGCGGCCCGGTCGCGCAGGTGGATGAAGATGCCGGGATCGTTCACCGCATCCAGCCGGGCGAAGATTTCGTCGATCAACGCGACCGGAGAGGTGCCGCCGGCATAGGCCGCTCGCAGGGCGTCGATGGTAAAGGGAAGCGTCGTAAGCAAAACGGGTTCTCCGGGTCTTCAGGCCACAATGCGGCGCAGGGGGGGGTTCGGCGCGGCGGACAGCAGGGCCTTGGTGTAGTCGTGCCGGGGAGTCGTCATCACCTGCGGCGCGGGCCCTTCCTCGACGATCTCGCCGCCCTTCATAACGATGACATGGTCGCACAGCAGGCGGACCACATGCAGGTCGTGGCTGACGAACAGATAGGTCATCCCCAGCTTGGCGCGCAGATCGACCAGCAGGTTCAGCACCACCGCCTGGATCGAGACATCCAGCGCCGCGGTGGGCTCATCCAGGATCAGGAACTTCGGCTCCAGCGCCACGGCGCGGGCAATGCCGACGCGGGCCTTCTGGCCACCCGACAGCTGATGCGGGAACCGGTCCAGCAGCGGCAAGGGCAGGCCCACCAGCGCCGCCAGTTCCTCGACCCGCGCTTGCCGCTTTGCGCCGGACAGGGCGCCCAGCCGCCGCAGCGGCTCGGCGATGGTCTGGCGCGCTGTGTGGCGGGGGTTCAGGCTGTCGGTGGCATCCTGGAACACCATCTGGATCTCGCGCCGCAGCGGGTTGCGGGCAAAGCCCTTGGCCGGGATGCCGGCGATGTCGCGCCCGTCGAACAGGATGCTGCCGCTGGTGGCATCCATCAGCCGCACCAGAATCTCAGAGGTTGTGGACTTGCCACAGCCGCTTTCACCGACCAGCCCCACGCTTTGCCCCTGCCGGATGTTGAAAGAGATGCCCTTGACCGCATGCACCGGGCCGGACTTGCCCTGATAGGTCTTGGTCAGGTTCACCACCTCCAGCAGGGGGCGGTCATGGACCTTGTGAGGCAGCTCTGCGCGCCGGTCCTCGGGCGGCAGCAGCGAGCGGATGCTTTCGCCATCGCGCGGGGTGGCGTCGACCAGCTTGCGGGAATAGGCATGCTGCGGGGCGCTGAAGATCTGCGCCGGATCGCCCTGCTCGACGATGCCGCCATCCTTCATCACCATGATACGGTCGCAATATTGCGCGGCCAGGCCCAGGTCATGGGTGATCAGGATCGACGACATCCCGCGTGCGCGGATCAGGTCGCGCACAAGGTCCATCACCGCCTTCTGAGTGGTGATGTCCAGCCCCGTCGTCGGCTCGTCCGCGATCAGCAACCGGGGGTCGCAGGCCAGCGCGATGGCGCAGACGATCCGCTGGCACATCCCGCCCGACAATTCGAACGGATAGGCGTGATAGCGCGCCGCCGCGTCGTTGATCCGCACCGCTTCCAGCGCCTGAATCGCCTTGGCATGGGCATCCTGCCGCGTGGCGCGGGCGTGGCGGCGCAGCACATCCTCGATCTGGTGGCCGACCTTGCGGATCGGGTTCAGCGCGGCGCGCGGGTTCTGGAAGATCATCGAGATCTCGCGCCCCCGGATATCCCGCATATCCCGTTCCGACGCGCGTCGCAGGTCGATCCCGGAATAGGTCGCCTGGCCCGCCTTGATCGTGCCGCCCGCATCCAGGATCCGCATCAGGGCATAGGACGTCACCGACTTGCCCGATCCGCTTTCGCCGACGATGCCCAGGATCTCGCCCTTGGCCACGTCAAAGCTGATGCCGCGCACGGCGTCCACCGCGCCCCGTCTGGTCTGGAACGAGACGGCCAGGTCCTTGACACTCAGCATGTTCAGGTCCTTTTGCGCGGGTCGACAATGTCGCGCAGACCGTCGCCCAGAAGGTTGAAGGTGAAAACCGCGATCATCAGCCACAGGCCCGGAAAGACAGCCATCCACCATTCGCCCCAGACGATCAAATTCCCCCCCTCCGCCACCATCA
>CAYGRI010000433.1:0-4062 GCA_964352155.1 uncultured Maritimibacter sp.
CTAGACTGTGGTCTAGCCGGGCGCCCGGGGTCCGGGCCCGCGGTTTGCGATCATTGGGGCGGGGCTGATCTTTGGCGAGGTCTTCAACCCGGTGCAATGGCTGGGGGTCGGCGTGCTGCTGGCGGGGATTTTCGGGCTGGCGGTCTACAACCTGATCTTTCTGGAGGTCGAGCGAGACACGCTGCCCGCCGCGCTGATGCTGGCGGTGGCGACCGGGCTGTTCGTGGCGATGTACACCACATATGACGCCTATGGGATCCGCGCCACGCCGGACCCGTTCACCTTTCTGGCCTGGTTCTTTTTCATCGACGGGCTGCTGATGCCGGTGCTGGCCACCCGGCGCTACCTGGCGATGGCGCCGGTCCTCCGGCCGGCGCTGGGGCCGCTGGCGCTGCGCGGAGTGTCCGGCGGTGTGATCGCCTTTTTCAGCTTCGGCTCGGTCATGCTGGCCACGCGGCTGGACAAGGTCGGCGAAGCCGCCGTGCTGCGCGAAACCTCGACCGTCTTCGCGGCCCTGATCGGCTGGCTTGTGCTGGGCGAAAAGGTGGGGCCCCGCCGATTGGCGCTGATGGCATTGATTGCGGTGGGCGCTGTGATAGTTGAAGCGGCAGGATAAAGGAAAAAGGCGCATGGAAGAAAAGAAGATCTCATCCGGGCTGAAAATGGCGCTCGATCTGGGGCCGGTCCTGGCGTTTTTCGCGGGCTACCTGCTGATGAAGGACCGGATGGTCACCCTGGGCGGGGCGGAGTATTCCGGCTTTATCATCGTGACCGCCTGCTTCATCCCGCTGCTGGCTTTCACCACCTTTCTGCTGTGGCGCCTGACCGGCAAGCTGTCGAAGATGCAGATCGTGACGCTGGTGCTGGTGGTGATCTTTGGCGGGCTGACCGTCTGGCTGAACGACGAACGCTTCTTCAAGATGAAGCCCACGATCATATATGTCCTGTTCGCCGCGATCCTGGGCGTGGGGCTGTTGCAGGGCAAATCCTATCTGCAACTGGTGATGGAAGAGGTTCTGCCGATGGCGCCGGAGGGCTGGATGATCCTGACCAAGCGGGTCACGATCTTCTTCGCGGTGCTGGCCGTTGCGAACGAGGTGATCTGGCGCACCATGTCCACCGATGCCTGGGTCAACTTCAAGACCTTCGGGCTGACGCTGGCGCTGTTCGCCTTCTTCATGCTGCAGGGGAAGCTGTTCGAGGCTTATGGCCTGGATCAGGACGAGGGCAAGGAAGACAGCTAGCCTGCGCCTCCGAGCGGATGGGCGCGGCGCGGGCGAACCGGCGCAGCAGGGCCGGAACGCCGGGGCGCAGCCGCGCCCACCGGGGCTCTGCCGTGCGGGGCAGGGCGTTTTGCAGGCGAGGCAGCGACAGGGCCCGGCGGTCGCGCAACAGATCGCGGTAGAACGGCAGCAGCCCCGGGCGCAGATAGGGCGACCAATGGCAGATGCGGCGCGCGGGCGCGGGGATCGGATAGCCCAGCTCTGTCAGGGCCGCGATGGTGGCGCCCGCGTCGATCTGCAGGTCCAGCCAGTTCGGCGCCTCCAGCCCGGCGCCCAGCGTGCGGTCGCCGCGCCTTGGGGCGGGCACGATCCATTCCACCAGGGCGTCGAACAGATCATTTTCTCGGGTGGTGATGTTTAGCACCTCGGCCCCGCGGCCCGCCGGGCTGGCCATCGCCGCGCGCGCGGTCGCCCGGTATTCCGCCGCCGCCAGCAGTACCAGCCGGCCGACACTGGCGGCGGGCGCGGCGGCGACGGCGGACAGGCAGACACGCGCCCCCAGCGAGTGCCCCAGCATATCCACCGGACCACGATGCCAGCGACGGATCCGTGTCAACAGATCGGCAAGGCTTTGGCCCGCAGCCTCTGCCCCGGACCAGGCGCGCCAGATCGTGCCGCGCGCCTCCCATCCAAAGGCGATACACAGCCCTTCGTCCGGCCGGTTGCAGCCAAATCCCAGTTGCCGCGGCCAGGACATGGCGCGCCGTCCGCCCCGATCCGGGGCCAGCGACAGGATATGATCATGGGGATCGAATGCCGACAGGCTGGGGGAAAACTTGTAACCATGCACCAGCACCACGACCGGGGCGCCCGGCGCCAGCGAGGCCAGCATCGCAGACAGGCGGTCATCCAGATGGCCGGCGCCACGAAGACACGGCCCCTGGGCCGTGGCGTTGACCCTTAAAAGTGGCATGATCCCCTCGCTTGCCACAACATGTTGTGGCTGTCCGATAGCTGAAGCGTACGACAGTCGGATGAATGCTGCGTTACAGCACCGTGACGGTGTTGACGCCCTGTCATTTTGGGACTAAGCGAGAGGCGTGGCGATTTGTTACCGGATTGCGGGCCACGTTAAATAAACCGCTAAAGAGGTCGAGGTTGTACGAGAACCCCCGACGCTCAATTGCGGTGGGGGTTTTTTTGTGCGCGAGCAAGGAGGCGCAGGCATGACAACGGATTGGAAAACAAGGACGAAACTCGTCCACGCAGGAACACGGCGCAGCCAGTACGGCGAGGTCAGCGAGGCGATCTTTCTGACCCAGGGCTTCGTCTATGACAGCGCAGAACAGGCCGAGGCGCGGTTCCTGAGCTCTGGCGAGGATGAGTTCATCTATGCCCGCTACGGCAACCCCACCGTGCGCATGTTCGAAGACCGGATCGCCGCCGTCGAAGGTGCCGAGGATGCCTTTGCCACCGCCTCGGGCATGGCGGCGGTGAATGGCGCGCTGATGTCGGTGCTCAAGGCCGGCGATCACGTCGTGTCGTCGCGCGCGCTGTTCGGCTCCTGCCTGTATATTCTGGAGAGTATTCTGACGCGCTACGGGGTAGAGGTTGATTTCGTCGACGGCGCCGATCTGGCGGCCTGGAAGGCGGCGCTCCGGCCCGACACTAAGGTTGTGTTCTTCGAAACCCTGTCGAACCCGGCGCTGGAGATAGTGGATATCGCGGGCGTGTCCGAACTGGCCCACGAGGTCGGGGCGCTGGTGGTGGCCGACAACGTCTTTGCCACGCCGATCTACAGCCGCGCGCTGGAGCTTGGCGCCGATGTGGTCGTCTATTCCACCACCAAACATATCGACGGGCAGGGGCGCTGCCTGGGCGGGGTGGTGCTGGGGACCAAGGAATTCATCCGCAAGACGCTGGAACCCTACCTCAAGCACACCGGCGGGGCGCTGTCGCCGTTCAACGCCTGGGTGATGCTCAAGGGGATGGACACGCTGGATCTGCGGGTGCGGGCGGCCACCGCCGGGGCGGCGCAGCTGGCAGAGGCTTTGGCCAGCCATGACGCATTGTCGCGGGTGATCTATCCGACGCTGGACAGCCACCCCCAGCACACGCTGGCCCGCGCCCAGATGGAGGCCGGCGGGACGATCCTGGCGCTGGATCTGGCGGGCGGCAAGGAGGCGGCGTTCCGCTTTCTGAACGCGCTGCAGATCTGCACGATCTCCAATAACCTGGGCGATTCCAAAAGCATCGTGACACATCCGGCCACCACCACCCACCAGCGTTTGACCGAAGAGCAGCGGGCGGTGCTGGGCATCACCCCGGGCCTTGTGCGCCTGAGCGTCGGGCTGGAGGATCCGGCGGATCTTCTGTCTGATTTGGAACAGGCCCTGTCGCAGGTGTAGCCCCGGGGCGCGGTCATCGATGACAAAATAGGCCTCAAATCGCCGCAGAAATTTGAAACGGGTATGGGACCCGCCTATCTGTGACCCTCACCAGATGGCCAGGGAGGCCGGAATGAACGTTCAGACACGGGTCAGCGCGGAAAAGCCTGCGCGCGAAGAGGCCGAACAGGCGCTTGCCTTGTTGCGGGATTGGGCCACCCATGCCGCCCCCGAAGAGATCGCGACGCTCGACCCCGGCGTTGCCAGGCTGATCGGGGCGGCGCCGGCTGAGTATCCGGCGCTGGCGCGCGCTTACCCCGAGGATTTCAAGCCCGACGCGGGCTATCGCGACACGCTGCCGGATCTGCAGAACGGACCGGAAAGCCTGATCCGGGGCGCGCGTCGGGCTTGAAATCCTCGGGGTAAGCGCGCGCCAGCGCCGGATACTCAGC
>CAYGRI010000434.1:0-1801 GCA_964352155.1 uncultured Maritimibacter sp.
GGGCCTTCGGGATCACGGAATGGTCCCCCGAAGACTAACCGCTCGCCACCGGGCGTTGCAAAGGCACGTCAGTCCTTTTTTGCCTCCGCCTTTTTCGCGGGTGCTTTCCTGGACGCAGGCTTCTTGGCGGCCGTGGATTTGGAGGCGGTCTTGGTCGCCGTTTTCGTTGCCGTCTTGGCAGCGGTCTTGGCGGGGGCCTTTTTCGCCGCCGCCTTTTTGGGCGCGGCTTTCTTGGTGGGGGCCTTCTTGGCTGCCTTTTCGGTGATCAGCTCCACCGCCATATCCATCGTTACATCGGCGGGTTCGGTGCCCTTGGGCAGGGTCGCATTGACCTTTTCCCATTTGATATAGGGGCCATAGCGCCCTTCCATCACATTGACCGGGCCGCCGCTTTGCGGATGCTCACCCAGTTCGCGCAACGGTTTCGCAGGGGTGCGGGCGCCGCGCCCCCGGCTGGCTTTCTCGGCCAGCACCTCCACCGCGCGGTTCATGCCGACGGTGAACACCTCTTCGACATCCGGCAGATTCGCATAGACGCGGCCATGTTTGACGAAGGGGCCATAGCGCCCGATCCCCGCCTCGATCATCTCGCCATCCTCGGGATGCGGGCCGACCTGACGGGGCAGGCTGAGCAGCATCAGCGCCTTTTCCAGGTCAATCGAGTCGGGCGCCCAGCCCTTGGGCAAGGACGAACGGGGCGGCTTCGGCACGTCCTCTGTCGCGTCGCCGCGCTGGACATAGGGGCCGAAACGGCCAGAGCGCAGGGTGATCTTCTCGCCCTGATCCTCGCCCAGCAGCTTGCCGTCCGGACCGATGCCATCGTCGGTTTCCTGCGCGCCGAGCGAGCGGGTGTAGCGGCAATTGGGGTAGTTCGAACAGCCGATGAACGCGCCGCCGGACCGCGCGGTGCGCAGGTTCAGCCGCCCCTCGCCGCAATTGGCGCAGATCCGCGGGTCGCTGCCATCCTCGCGCGGCGGATACAGATGCGGGGCCAGAACCTCGTCGATCTTTTCCAACACCTCGCCGATGCGCAGATCCGCCGTCTCGTCGATATGGGCTTTGAAATCGGTCCAGAATCCGGCCAGCACCTGCTTCCAGTCACGCTCCCCGGCGGTGATGTCGTCCAGCTCGCCCTCAAGATTGGCGGTGAACTCGTAGCCCACGTATTTCTGGAAATAATTGGTGAGGAAGATCGTGACGAGCCGCCCCTTGTCCTCGGGGATCAGGCGGTTCTTGTCCTTGGTCACATAGCCGCGATCCTGAATGGTCGTCACGATGGACGCGTAGGTCGAGGGGCGCCCGATCCCGAGTTCTTCCATCCGCTTGACCAGCGTCGCCTCGGTATAGCGCGGCGGCGGCTGGGTAAAATGCTGCAGCCCCAGAACCGATTCGCTTTTGTCCAGCACAGCGGCATCGCTTGTGTGCATGCCGCCGGTCGGATCGCCCGCATCCTCGATCACGTCATCGCTGCTGTCGCCCGCCTTGCGGAACTGGTCGAGCAGCGACGCTTTGCCAAGCGCGGCCGGCTCGCCCTGGGTGATCTGCGGGAGGCGCTTGTCGTCGTCATCCGAGGCGCTGTCGTCGCGGCCTTCCTCATAGACCTTCAAGAACCCGTCGAACAGGACCACCTGACCGGTGGCGCGCAGTTCCACCTGGCCATCGGCGCTGCCCACATCGACTGTGGTGCGTTCCAACCGGGCGGCGGCCATCTGGCTGGCCATGGTGCGCTTCCAGATCAGATCGTACAGCTTTTTCTGGTCGGCTTCGGACACGCGCAGCTGGTCCGGCGACAAAGCCATCT
>CAYGRI010000434.1:1811-4053 GCA_964352155.1 uncultured Maritimibacter sp.
GGTGATGTGCCCGGCCTCATAAAGCCGCTCCCCCGCGCTCATTGTCTGGCGGGCGCCCATGCCGAACTTGCGGCTTGCCTCTTGTTGCAGGGTGGAGGTCATGAAGGGCGGCGACGGGTTGCGGGCAGCGGGCTTTGCCTCCACCGATTTGACCGTCAGATCGCGCGAGGTGATCGCCTGCACGGCCAGCTCTGCCTGAGTCGCGTTCTCGATGTCGAAGCGGTCGAGCTTCTTTCCGGCCAGAATCGTCAGCCGCGCCTCGTATTCCTGGCCGCGCGGGGTGGTCAGCAGGGCCTTGACCGACCAGTATTCGCGCGGGCGGAACGCCTCGATCTCCATCTCGCGCTCGACGATCAGGCGCAGGCAAACCGATTGCACCCGCCCGGCCGACTTGGCCCCGGGCAGCTTGCGCCACAGCACCGGCGACAGGTTGAAGCCCACCAGATAATCGAGTGCGCGGCGGGCCAGATATGCCTCCACCAGATCCTGATCGACCTGGCGGGGGGCCTTCATCGCCTCTGTCACGGCGGCTTTGGTGATGGAATTGAACACCACGCGGCTGACCGGCGTGTCCTTCTTGATCGCCTTGCGCTGGCGCAGGGTTTCTTCCAGGTGCCAGCTGATCGCCTCGCCTTCGCGGTCGGGGTCGGTCGCGAGAATGAGGCTCGGGTCGGCCTTCAGCGCATCGACGATGGCCTTGACATGTTTGCGACTGTCGCTCGCCACCTCCCACTTCATGTCGAAGTCGTGTTCGGTGTCGACGGACCCGTCCTTGGGTGGCAGATCGCGGACGTGCCCGTAGGAGGCGAGAACGGTATAGTCGTTGCCCAGGTACTTGTTGATTGTCTTGGCCTTTGCAGGCGATTCGACAACGACGACTGGCATGGAAATCCTTTCAGTGCGACACAGACGGCCTTTGGCGGGCGACCATGTGGTGTCTCTGCGGCGATTGTCAATGCGGTGTTGCAGCAATCCCCATGGCACGGGCGCGGGTCACGGGGACGGCCGGAAGATGCCCCCGGGTTCAGATCAAGTCATTGATCTCGTGGTGGTAAAATTCCTGAAGGCGCCCCTTGATGTCGCGGCAGACAAGGGGGTTTCGTCCGTCCTGCGGTATTCTGCCCCGATCCGGAAGCGATCAGGATTTCGACAACAGACCGCCTGCGAGCCGCTCTATCTTGCCCTCGAGTTCCAGCGTCACGAGGCTGGAAGAGACGGTCCCGGCCGGTTGCCCGAGATCGCGGATCAGCTGGTCTTCCGCCAGCGGGCTGGGGCCGAGGCGGTCGAGGATCTGACTGTGCAGCAGCGCGGTTTCCTTGAGGCTTCGGGTTTCCGGCGGCGGGGTGTTCAGAACGTCCCTGGCACCGGCCGGAGCGGCGGGTTTTGCGGTTGCTTCGGATGGCTCCGGGCCGAAGGCACCGGGGTTCTGGCGGATCGCTTCGATCACATCGGTGCAGCTGCGCACCAGCGTGGCCCCGTCGCGGATCAAAAGGTTGCACCCGGCGGCGCGGGCGTCGAACGGGTGGCCCGGTACCGCCATCACGTCGCGCCCCTGGTCCAAGGCGTTGCGGGCGGTGATCAGGCTGCCGGATTTGGCCGCCGCCTCCACCACCACGACCGCGCTAGCGAGGCCCGAGATGATGCGGTTGCGCGCCGGAAAATGGCGCGCCATCGGTTGCATGCTGATGGGCTGTTCTGACAATCGCAGGCCTTTTTCGGCGATTTCCTGTGCCAGGACCGCATTCTCGGCGGGATAGACGACGTCCACCCCCCCGGCGAGCACGGCAATCGTTCCGCCGTCAAGCGCGGCCAGATGCGCGGCGGTATCGACCCCGCGCGCCAAGCCCGAGACCACGGCAAATCCGGCCTCCGCCAGGCCATGCGCCATCTGTCGCGCCATCCGGGTGCCCAGGCTGGAGGCATTGCGCGCCCCGACCAGCGCCACCATCGGGCGTTGCAACAGCTCCGGGTTGCCGATTGACCACAGAAACGGCGGTGCATCGGTCAGTTGCGCAAGCTGAGCGGGATAACCAGCGCTGCCCAGGGGTATTGGGCGCGCGCCAGCCTGCTGTCCCGCCTTCATCTCTGCCAGCGCGACACCGATGGGACAAACAGCGTATTTCTCGACTCCGGCGGCGCGGGCGACCTCTGGCAACGCATCCAGAGCGGCCTGAGCGCTGCCATGTTCCGCGATCAACCGCAGGAACGTCGTCGGCCCGACACGGCGAGAGCGCAAGAGGCG